>JBGTAJ010000329.1:0-2895 GCA_041749915.1 Flavobacteriales bacterium | reverse complement strand
TTCCAGCTTCTGGTGCTTTGCCTGCTCATCGAACAGGCTTCGGCTAGGGCGTTTGCTCATGCCTCAAAGAGATCGATCGCCTACCGCTTTGTCAAGATCTGATCGCTGCGACTTCTCAACAGGTTCTTCGAACTACCCCATAGCCAAAATGTTCTTCAGCGCCCGGTGCGGCTGTGAGGATCTGTTTGCGCAGTGTCTCCAGCGCCTTGCGTTGGTCGGCTGGAAGTTGCTTCAGGTATTCGTCCGTATTGGTGGGCTTGGTGGGCAAGTCGCGCATTTCCGTTGAGCTTGTTGTGAAGTGAAGTCCAGCAGTCTTTAACTCGTTGTGAAGGATCGGCATCGAACCTGGTCCGAAGCCGTGCAGGTCCAAGATCTCCTGCTCCGTAAATGTGGCCAATTCATTCAATGTGCCGATCCCGGAACGTTCCAACGCCCGGCGCGCGGGTGCACCCAACCTGATCATCCAGCCATCCTTCGGCGCACGGGCAGTCTCACATTGCGGGCAAATAGGACACTCGCTGGTCTTGTTGAAGCGGTGTCCCTTCGGGCAGGTGCGCAGTGGGCTCATGCACTGTCTGTTCAAGGGTTTTCCTGGAACCATTTCACGATGTTGGGCATGTTGCGCTCGAAACCGCCGGGGATGAAGAAATTGAGCGCGGCTGCCTTCAGGTCCGTGCGGTTGGTGAAGTCGTGCAGGGTGTTGGCCGGTATGCGCAGGAAGGTACCGCGTTCGGCATCCACCCAACGTTCGCCCACGAGGAAGGTGACGGTGCCTTCGATGACATAGAACACCTCATCGTTCTCCTCATGCAGGTGCGCACCCGGTCCACCCGAATTGGGCTCCAGGTACCACTCCGAAATGCTGTAGCGCGCGTCGGTCTCGTTCTCATCGGCCTTGAACACGGCGGTCATGGTGCCGCAGTCGTAGGTGCGGCCCTGACCCGGAGCAAGGATCAAGGCGTCGGTGGAACTGTTGGGGTGCTTCATACGGCAGGTCGTTGTTCGTGCGCTATACGGCCGCTTCGGTGCTGTCCTGGATCACTGGTCCCGGCGCAGCGACCGGTTCCACCACCTTGCCGTTCAGCGCCTTCTGCATGCGACGTTGGCCTTCCTCGAACTTCTCGCCGATCATCTGGTCCATGTCCATGAACAAACACATGATCTTGCTGAAGAAGTTGTGATCGCTGGTCATGCGCTGGGTGAGCTGCGTACCGCCCTGGGTCGGGGTGAGCATGTACTCCGTGATCGCCTTACCCGCGAAGGGCTCAATGAATTCCATGTCCACTTTCACGTATTCGTTCGGCCGGCTTTCCAGGATGGTCATGTTGCCTTCGCCCATGTCGCTGTTGCCCTTCCAGTGGTAACCTGCTCCCACCCCGCTTTTCGCACCCGGGTAGGTGTAAACGGCATTGGGGTCGGTATCGGCCCAGGCGTTGAACTGTTGCCACTTGTGGAAATCGTTGACGTGGGCGAACACCACTTCGGGTGGTGCGTCAATGGTGGCTTCGCGTTCCACGGTGTAGCTGTCCGGCTGGAAACGCGAGGCGATGATGATGCCGGCTACGAGGACGACAATGAGGAGGAGGATCTTCTTGAACATTGTGGAGAGTGTTGTTCGTGGACCTGTTGGAATTACTGGTGGAATGCTTCCCCCCGCTCCATCATGGCGATGAAGTGGGCAAGCCGTTTGGTGCGTGTTTCTTCCTTCTTGGCGGTCTGCAAACGATGCAGGAATGCGTAGCGCGAACTGCCCTTCAGCGTTTCGAAGAATGCCTTGGCCTTCTTGTTCTTCTTCAGTGCAGCGGCCAGATCGGGCGGCACCTGGATCTGGCTCACCGGCGCGTAGGCCTTGTCCCATTGGCCGTTCTCTTTGGCGCGCATCACGGTGGCGAGCCCGGCAGGCCGCATCAGTTTGGCCTTGACCAGCTGTTGCACCTTCTCCTTGTTTATCTGGCTCCAGATGCTGCGCGGCCCGCGCGGTGTGAACCTCTGTAGGAAGCGTTTGTCGTCAAAACGGTTGCGTACGCCATCGATCCAGCCATGACACAGCGCGACCTCCAGCGCTTCCGCATAGGTGATGGAAAGAATGCCACTGTCCTTCTTCGCGATGCGGATATGGATACCCGGTGAAGTCGAGCCGTTCTGGTCCAGCCACACATCAAAGGCCTGTGCGGTCTCGAAGTCCATGATCGGACGGTCCTCAGGAACAACTGGAGCCTGCTTCTTCATGCTTCATTTCAGCCTATCACCCAATTCAGTTCCGTGCGGTAGTCCTTGGGGTCTACCACCTCATCCGGGTTGTTCAGGTAGCGCTCGAAAAAGCGACCGGTCTCAGGATATCCCTGTTGCCTCACCCAGTCCTGGAGTTGGGGCCACGCCTGCGACAAGCCTTCGTATGGTCCTTGGTACACACTGCGCACTACGCGCTCGGCGGGCAGCTTGCCGTTCTTTACACGACCGCTCTCCTTGATCGCCTTCGTTACCGGAAAACCGATCTCGAAGTTGAAGGTGTCACTTGGTCGCCGATGGTGATAGCTGAACATGGGACCTGCGGGCTTCAGGCCTTGGTCGGTCAGTACCTTGATGATCTCCTTGATGGCCGGGTCCATGTACTTGGGCATATCCCTGCCGGGGATCACGAGGTGGATCGTTGCGGTGGGGACTTCTTGCGTGGTAACTACTTCTGGTGGGGTGATCATGTTGGTGCGGGAAATTTCCCGCCCTTACATCCGTATTGGCGGGTGTGGTTATGACTTATGGGTAGTCCGAAGAACCGGTTTTGCCGAAGTTGGTCATCGGGGTTGAGTTGGACCATGGTTCTTGGGGTGGCCTTGGGGGCTGTTGACAGGCCATTTCCGGCCCGACAGGTCACACGATCCCCACGGATGATGTGGG
>JBGTAJ010000328.1:0-37584 GCA_041749915.1 Flavobacteriales bacterium | reverse complement strand
CTGCCGGGCCTGTCTACCGGAGGTAGAGGCACGGCCTGAAGCCTAAAGACCACTGAGGCCACGAACCACCAGCCGCAAGCCTGCCTGCCGGACCTGTCTGCCGGACTTGTCTACCGGAGGCAGAGGTAGAGGCACCGGCCTGAAGGACCAAGGACCGAAGAGGCCTGTATACCACGCGGCCGGAATGCCAAGAGACCGGAAGGACCTATCCGCTTCGCGGCCTGAACAGCAACTGGCCTGTGAGCCCACCTTGGGCCGCTGGCCACCTGGAACCAAAGCCGGCAAGCACGCGCTTACATACTTCTATATATAGCCATTGGAATGGGGGGTGAACGTGGGGGATAGGGCTGTGCATACCAATGGACGAAGCCACCGGCTTAATGGATGCTGGCGCCGTCCATGTGGATCACGGCGCGATCCAGTTGGATGCTGGCGCCGTCCAAATGGATGATGCCGCCGTCCATATGGATGCTGGTGTCGTCCATGTGGATGATGACGCCGTCCAACTGGATCCTGTCGCCGTCCACATGGATGCTGACGCCGTCCATGTGGATGCAGCCGTCGTCCACATGGATGCTGCGATCGTCCTAACATCATCTGTCGCTGTCCATATGGATGCTGGTATCGTCCAAATGGATGCTGCGATCGTACAAACATCATCTGTCGCCGTCCAGTTGGATGTTGGCATCGTCCATATGGATCATGGCGTCATCCATGTGGATGCTGTGATCGTCCTCACATCATCTGTCGCCATCCAACTGGATGCTGGCATCGTCCTAACATCATCTGTCGCCGTCCAACTGGAAGCTGGCGTCGTCCACATGGATGCTGACGCCGTCCATGGGTATGAAAGGCCCTTCTCCGCTTCACGGGGAGGCGTGCGCACCTAGCGGACCGCATGGATACGATCAACACGACTGGTTCACTGCACTTTTCTGAATGCCTTGCTGGCCGCGGCTTTCGTCGGCCTTTATACCGGACGTCCGGTAGGGCTGGGCCTACCGGATGCCCATGAGGTTTTCAACCCCTGCGCAACGTTCTGCGCTTAAGGGTCAACTTCTAAAACCTGAAGCCATGAAGAAAGTAGTGTACATCGTCGTGCCCGGTCTGACGCGGGTCACCTTCAAAGCCTTGGTGGGAAAGGCTCGCAACAGTGTAACGATGATGACCGGCAACCCGGACTTCGCTACACCAACCCCTCCACTTGCTCAAGTGAGCGCCGAAGCCGATGCCCTTGAGGCGGCTGACGCCACCTACGAGTTCAACGGGGGCAAGGTGGAGAAGGAAGCGCGGGACGTCGCCTTCGAGACCCTCAAAGAGACGTACCGCGCCCTGGGTGGATACGTACAAGGGGCCAGTGAGGGTTCCAAGGAGGTCATTTTGGGTGCAGGGATGGATGTGCGTAAAGCACCTTCGCAGCCGGTGCTGCCCTCCATGCCCCAGAACGTGCAGGCCGCACCCACCCGTTACTTCGGTGAATTGGATGTGCGCTGGGGTGCCAGCACCAACCACCGCATCTACAAGGTGTACCAGACCGAGGGCGACCCCTCGCTGGAGACCGGCTGGGAGCTGATCGCCGAGACGGGTAAGAACCGCCTGCTGGTGAAAGGCCTGGAGCGCTTCAAGACCTACAGCTTCCGCGTGGTGGCCCTGGGCGCAGCCGGCCTGAGCCCCGCCAGCGACGCTGCCACGGCTACGGCCGCCTAAGAGGCACAGCCTTGCGAAGTCCGGACCCCGGGTCCACCCACCGCACAGTGGGGGGATGCCGGGGTCCGGCCGTAAGGCACAGCACACGCCCAGTGCCCCCCCGATGAACCACGCCCTTCGCCCCCGCGTACAAACCGTCCAGAACCGCCAAGCACCTTCCGCCCGTTATTTTCACCACACCATGTCGCTGCCCGCAACACATCCAGTGCGTCACAGCCCCGCTGATCGGGAGCGGTTCCACTTGGCATTTCATCCGTCCTCCCTCCGCAGCTCGCTGCGCGCCCAGCACGGCATTCACCTACCTGTCGGCAGGCAGGTCTGTGCGATCATGCTCACCTGCCTGCCGGCAGGCAGGTCTGTGGACCGCACTCCTCCCACCTACCTCCCGGCAGGCAGGTCCCCCCAAGCCGCCGAACATCCGGGAGGCGGCATTCCATGAGCACATGCCCACATGAGCACATGTGCACATGAATAATGCTGTCCCCCTCATCCCACTCCCAATGGAATCCCCCCCCCTCACCGTCACCCCCCTCACCGCCGCCGACGTGGATGCGGCCTACGCCCTGGTCTTCGATGAACCGGACATGCTGGGCCAGCTGCTGTGGCACACCCGCACGCCCTATGCCTTTGCGGTGAAGATCCACATGTGGGACCTGCTCAGCGGTTTCGCCTACGGCATGGTGCACGGCCACACGGGCTGGATCCGCGAGGTGTACGTGCACGCCGGCGATTTCAACCTGGGCATGGGCAGCGCCATGGTGAAGGCCCTGCTGCAGTGGATGGAGGAACAGGGCACCACGGCACAGGGCGTGGTGGCGCGCCCCGGCACGGAGAACTTCTGGATGAAGCACGGCTTCGCGCCCGAACACGAGCTGCTGGGCTACAGCGAGGGCAAGTTCTACCAGGCCACGCGCGATGAGGTGATCCACCTGGAGCCGCAGCACCTGCTGGGCGTGCTGCACCTGGACCGCCGCGCCACGGGCGAGGACCGCAGCACCTACCTGCGCGAGCACTTCTACCTGGGCATCGCGTGGATCGAGGGCACCAAGGTGCGGGGTTTCCAGCTGCCACTGCTGGGCCGCGGCGTCTGCGTGGCCGATTCGCCCATGGTTGGCTTCGAGCTGCAGCGCTGGGCCTTTAACCTGCAGAACGAACTGGTGCTGCCCGCAGGCCAGACCGAGGCGCACGAACACCTGCTGAAGGACGGCCACAGCACCCGCCCCCTGGGCCTGCGCATGTGGCGCGGCGATGCCCCCACCATGCGCACGGACATGATCTACAGCTGGCACCAGGGCGTGGAGTAGGACGATCGCTGTCGCAGGGCTTCGCCGATGTGCAACGCCCCGGCCCACCCGATCAAAGGTGAGGCCGGGGCGTTGTGCTTTTCTACAGTTGGCACCAGGGCGGCGAGTAGGACGATCGGTGTTGGTGAAGCTCACCTGGATAAGTCGGGATCTTCATTCTTCATTCTTCATTCTTCATTTTACATTTTTCATTCTTCATTTTTCATTCCCTTCCTTCCCTCACCTCCTCACTCCCTCGGTGCAAGCTGGGCGGACACATGCAGCTCCCGCATCCGCGCATACATCACATGCATCACCCCCATGTGCGGTGCGGTGAGCACGGCCAGACCCACGATCACGGCGACCATGAGCGTGCCGGTGTTCAGGTAGGCGAAACCACCGAGGGCCAGCAGGCCCATGCCCACGAGGGCCAGCGCGCTGTAGAACGCGATGCGCCGCACGATGATCCCGGTGGAGAAGAGCCCATCCTTGCGCAGGTAGGCCAGGATGTTGCTGAGGGAGAGCACGGAATGCCAGCCGACGAAGTAGAAGACGAAGCCCAGCACGAGCGGCAGCAAATGCAGCAGCAAGGCCAGCAGGGCGAAACGCGCCAGGAAATCTCCCCCTTCGGCCCGTGAGGCCGGGTTCACCACGAAGTAGGCGAAGGTGCTGCCGAAGAACAGCACCATCGACACGCCGAGAAGGACCAACTTGGAGGCCAGGATGCGGTCCAGCCAACGAGCCTGTTCAGGGGAGGCCTCAAGTACCGCCAGGATCGGCCTCACCTCTTCGCCATGGCCCAGCAGGATGATGCCCAGGATGACCAGGCCATAGTTCAGGACCACGACCTTTCCCAGAAGGGTTTCGGTGCGCAGGCCGCTCAGGTCCGTTTCGCCGAAGTGGTAGGCGGAGAAGAGCATGAAGAGCGCAGCACCGAGCAGCGGGAACAAATAGAGCACGGCCCCGAACAACAGCAAACGGCCGAGATAGCCAGCGAAGAACAAGGGTGCGCGGAATCTTCGGCCTGCGTCACGCGCCTGTTGTGCGGAGACCAGCAGGTCGGCCGCACCATGCGGAACGCCCACCAGTACGATGCCCAACAGGAACAGGCCCACCTGCACTTCCGGGGTGAAGATCGGCAGCACCTGATGGGCCAGCAGAAGGGCACAACCGAAGAGCAAAAGCCAGGTTCTCATCTGCACGGGTGTTGGACTTCCCCGGGAACCACGGTCCCTGCCGTGCAAGGACCGTGGTCTCCCATTGGGGGAAGGAACTGGCTCAGGCCTTCACCGTTGCCTTGTCCGACTGCGCCAGTGCGTAGATCACCAGACCGAAGCCGATCTTGTTGATGGCGTCGCCGATGTTGTACACCACATCCAGCGAAAGGCCGCTGAGCACAGGCACGCCGAACAAGCCACCGGCGGTGCCCGCGATGTAACCGATGGGGTAGATGGCCCAACCCACCAGCACGAACCACGCGAGTGCGCGGTTGGCCTTGCGCACGGCTTCGCCCGCCTTGTTGGCCAGCTGTGCCACCTCACCGAACCAGATCAGGTACACGATGTAGAAGTAGCCGATGCTGCTCACGAAGCCCCAGATCCAGCTCTGCGTCTCGGTGGGGTAGATGGCCTCGCCGATGTAACCGGTGACCAGCATGAACACCGATGCGGCGATCAGCTTCCACAGCAGCGACATCTTCGCACCGGCCTTCCGTGTGATGAGGTAGAACTCCACACACATCAAGGGCACGGTGAGCAACCAATCAACGTATCGGAAGAAGACGGGCGACTCCCCGGTGGCCAGGTTGTAGTCCCGCATGTAGTAGTAGTGCACCGCCGCGATGAACGTGATCAGGCCGCTGATCAATACAGAGGTACGCCACTTGGCGTCGGTGTTGCCCACTTCAAAGAAGAAGAAGACGGACGCGGCCATCATGGCCATGGTACCGACGAAGAAGGTGAACGCTACGTAATTGTCCGTAGCGATCGGCAGAATGTTCAAAAGAACCTGATGCATGACCTGTGTTGGGTTTATGGTGAACGACACGGAATGACAGTCAACGACTGGAAGGCAGGCCCTGCGCTCGCGATCGCCGGTAAGTCCTTCACAAAACCACGTGGAACAAGGGATCCGGGGAAGTAACATAAGGGTCACAGAAAAGGTTCAGCACGCTTTTGTTCCATGGCGTGCAACACGGCGGCAACATCCGCACAAGGGTCGGGCGGGATGAACCATCTGCATCACTCCGTGTTCTACTCACCTAACCAACTTTTGGAACCAATGCTGAAGATGATGATGACAACGGGCTTCGTGCTCGCCAGTGCCTTTGCGTTCGCTCAGAAACAGGACGTGGTGGATATCGCGATCGGATCGAAGGACCACACCACCTTGGTGGCCGCAGTGAAGGCCGCCGACCTGGTGGCCACCTTGAAGAGCGAAGGCCCCTTCACCGTGTTCGCCCCCACCAACGCGGCCTTCGATAAACTGCCGAAGGGAACGGTGGAAGGCTTGTTGAAGTCTGAGTCCAAGGCAGCGCTCAGCGGGATCCTCACCTACCATGTGGTGGCCGGCAAGTTGGATGCGGGCGCAGTGGTCGCCGCCATCAAAGCGGGCAAGGGCAAGGCCGTGCTCACCACGGTGAACGGCGCCAAGCTCACCGCCACCCTGAAGGGAGACAAGGTGGTCCTCACCGACAGCAAGGGTGGCACTGCCACGGTCACCGCAACGGACCTGATGGGAACGAACGGTGTGGTGCACGTGATCGATACGGTGCTGATGCCCTAAGGGCTGAACGCGCATGCAGCACAAGCCGCCCCGCGCAAGTGGGGCGGCTTGTTCGTTCCGGGATGGGGATCACCCCGGTCCGAGACCAATGGTGCCTGACCTTTCCAGCAGGTCGCAGGAAGGCATCAGCTCCGTTGCTGTTGTTGAAAAGGAACTACATTCGATGCAAAGCTTGGTACCATGGAGTATTTGATGACCGCACTGCAGCTCGCCGTGGCATTCTCGGTGGCCTACGTTTGGATCTTCCGCTACCACAACGTCGTCGCCGAGTTCAAGCAGTTCGGACTCAGCGATGTGACCCGCAATGCCGTGGGAGCCGCCAAGACAGCCCTGGCCACCATGCTGGTGGTGGGCATCTGGTATCCACCCGTGGTCCCTCTTGCTGCCGGGGGCATGGCCATGTTCATGCTGTCCGCCCAATTCTTCCATTTCAAGGCCGGCAACCCGTTCAACAAGAAGCTGCCCTCCCTGGTACTGCTGCTGCTCTCGGTGTGGATCGCGTTCGCATCCATGCCTGCATGAACTCATGACGTTCCTCACGGTCGGTGTACTCCTGTCCAGTTTTTCCTTCTTCGTGTATGTGGCGGACTACTTTCGATCACCCCATATGCGGAACGAGTTCAAGCGCTTCGGGCTGGAGAAGCTGGGTCTCGTGATCGTCATCCTGCAACTGCTGGGGGCCATCGGTCTTTTGGTGGGTCTGCGCTACGGTCCCATCCTCACGTTCGCTTCCTTGGGCCTGGCCCTGCTCATGTTCGCAGGCGTCGTGGTGCGCATCATTTCCAAGGACAGCTTTCAAAGCTCGTTGCAGGCTCTGTTCTTCATGGTCCTGAACGCGTACATCTGTTGGGCCTCGCTCGCGCTGTGGACTTGAACCGTTGTTCGGCGGTACAGTATTGGATCACCATGTCCAGCCCAACGAACACGCCCCTTTGGCCTCTCGGTTACGGTAGGGCTATGATGAGAGGCCCAATGTCCGGCCCCGCACAATGAGAATTGCCGAGGGGCGATTACCTTCGCGTCCTCACCTGACCCGATCATGACCGTACACACTTCCCCCTATCGCACCGCGTTCCTGGTGCTCTGCGCCATGGGCTTTGTGGCCTGCCAGGACAGCGCAGCACCCGCCACCGACAGCAACCCCGCGCCACCCGATACGCTGGCGGCAACACCAGCGCCCAGCAGTGCGCGCCCCGTGCACTGGAGCTATGAAGGGGAGGCCGGTCCGATGAACTGGGGAGCGCTGAGCCCCGTGTATGCCTTGTGCAAGGACGGTGTGGGCCAATCGCCCATCGCCCTCACCAGCGGTGCAGCGGGCACCGGGGCCACGTGGAAGTTCAACTACGGCAGTACCGGCCTCACGTTGGCGCACCACGAACATGTGGATGAGCTGGTGGACAACGGCCACACCATACAAGTGAAGGTGGAGGAGGGCAGCACGCTCACCCTCAACGACAAGGTCTACACCTTGAAACAGTTCCACTTCCACACGCCGAGCGAGCACACGCTGGACGGGAAGAACCTGCCGATGGAGATGCACATGGTGCACCAGGACAGCGCGGGTGGCTTTGCGGTGGTGAGCATCCTCTTCGAGGAGGGCAAGGCCAATGCGAACATCGCCAAGCTGGTGGCCAACATGCCCGCCGCCAAGGGCGATACGGTGACGGTGGCGAACGAACGCCTGGACCTGGAGATGCACCTGCCCGCCACAGAGAAGGCCTTCCACTACGTGGGTTCGCTGACCACACCGCCTTGCAGTGAGCAGGTGCAGTGGCTGGTGCTGCAGGACCGCATCACGGCCAGCAAGGACCAGATCGCGGCCTTCGCCACGCTCATCGGGCCCAACAACCGGCCGGTGCAGGAGCTGCACACGCGGGAGGTGTCCACTGTGGTGGTAAGCGGCAGTACCAACTGAGCGCGCCGATGAACACCCTGCGACCCGCGCTGCTGAGCGCACTGCTGGGCCTGTGCGGCCTGGCCCTGGCACAGACCGACACCACCGTGAAGCCCCTGAAAGCGGGCTGGTGGCGCATCCCCGGCACGGAGACGCGCATGAGCGTGGGCGGCTATGTGAAGGTGGACCTGATCCACGACCTGAGCCCGATCGGATCGCCGAACTTCTTTGATGTGAGCAAGATCCCCACGGACGGCAGCACGGGCAGCAGCACGCATTTGCAGGCCATTGAAACGCGCCTTTTCGTGGATGTGCGTCGCGACTCGCGCTTCGGTGAGGTGCGCGGTTATGCGGAAGGCGACTTCTACGGCAGCGGGAATACTTTCCGCCTGCGTCACGCCTATGTGCAGGTCGGGGAGCGTTGGCTGGTGGGCCAGACCTGGAGCACCTTCATGGACGAGGCCATCATCCCCGCCACGCTGGACTTCGAGAAACCGGCGGCTTATGCGTTCGCGCGACATGCGCAGGTGCGCTATACCCACCCGCTGGGGAAGAAGCTGCAGCTTTCCGCCGCGCTGGAGGAACCCTCCAAGAACGTGGAGGCCCCGGGGACTGGCACGCTGAGCAACCCGCTGCCGGACATGGTGCTGCGCCTGAAGATGAAGGGGGAGAAGGGCCATGTGCAACTGGCCGGCTTCCTGGGCGGTGTGGAGTTCATGCCGGACTCGGGCGCCACACAACGCATGGCCGCCAGCGGCGTGAACCTGAGCGGAGGTGTAAAGGTGGGTGCCAAGGACAAGCTGACCGCCCAGGTGATCTACGGGCCCGGCATCGCGCGCTACCGCTTCGGCACCTTCGCTGCACCGAACGCAGAGGGGCAGCTAACCCCCATCACCGGCGTGGCCGCCACCCTGGGCTACCAGCACCAGTGGGCCAAGGAATGGACCTCCTTCCTGGTACTGAACGCCGGACAGGACGACCCGCTCAGTGGCCAGCGTACCACGGACAGCCAGCTGGTGACCTACGGCGCGGTGAACCTGCTGTGGCACTTCACGCCCTACGCCTTCGTGGGTGTGGAATACCTGCACGGCCAGCATGAACTGGTGAGCGGTGCCGATGGCAGCGCTGACCGGGTGATGATGAGCCTGAAGATGGGCTTGAACTGAGCGGGCCTTCGGGGCCAGGTTCATACAACCTTCAGATCGGGCTGGATATGCTCCATGTACCACGGTCTTACCGCTTTGCGTGTGGTGAGGTCCACAATGCGGCCGAGCATTCGTTCGAGTTCATATGCGAGTTCGAGGAAGTCGTAGTCCTTGGTGGTATCGAACTCCACCATGATGTCCACATCACTGTCCGGGCGGCTCTCTCCCCGGGCGGTGGAGCCGAACACGGCCATGGATGTCAGCGCATAGTGGGAGAACAAACGGGCACGTTCGCGGCGCAGCACGGAAAGGATATCGGCCAGTGTTCCCATCACGACACAAATATCGGTAATCCCTGCCCCCGGCATGTACTGCGCACTGGTCATCCCTCCAGAAGGCGGTCCACCTGAGCGGTCACTGATGCGCTGGGTGAACACCTGCACCGCCCCACATCGCAGCACACCCGACGCGTACCACGGACCCCTGGAGTGGCGCCCATTCAGCATTCATTGTTGTCCGGAGAAATTTTGTGGCGAAGCGTCTGCGACCCTTTCAGGGTCGGACCCCTCTTTCACATCCTCTTCTAATTTCTGTGACCCCTTCGGGGTCTGGCCAGTAACGACGTGGGTTCAGACCCCGAAGGGGTCACAGATATTAGCCCGAAGGGCGTTGAACGGTGCGTTGTGCATTTCGACCCTGAAAGGGTCGCAGACGGTGATCAGCCAACCCTCCGGAATGCCCCCCTGGTATCGCACCCTGCTCTTTTCCCAGACGGCGTAGCTGTTCAGGTAGTTGGTGCGGTATTCCCCGGACACCAATGATCCAGCATTCCGCATTTTTCATTCCCTTCCCGTCCTTTCGCCACCGATCGCTCAGGGCTCCACGTTCACGAAGGGAAAGCTGAGGAAGAACTGGAAGGTGCTGTTGGTGGAGGAGATGCCCGCGGCATTTTCCTTGAACACCTCGGTGAGGCCCATGCAATAGCGCAGGCGCAGGTCGATGCCCTTGAGGCCGCGTGGTTTCTGGAACACCACGCCCAGGTCCACGGGCAGCGCGAATTCGATGGGCTCCAGCTGGTCCTGGATGTCCTCGGTGACGGTGAACTCATCGCCGCCCACCAGGTCGCCGGTGGTGGCCAGCTTGGCGCTGGTGAGGAAGCTGATCTGCGGCCCGGCACGCACGTAGAAGCGCTCGCTGAGGCGGCGATGGAACTGCAAGGGCACGTCGATGTAGCCCAGCTGCAGGCGGGTCTCGTAGCTGCCCACCACGCCGGTGGTGTCCACGAAGGCGTTCTCGAAGCCCTGTCCGCCGCGCGGTGAAAGGGGTTTGAACTCCGGGGTGAAAGCCCAGTTGTCGTTCAGCTTCACGTAGGTTCCCAGTCCGAAGTAGAAGCCGTTGGCTGAAGTGGTGCCACTGACGCCCGGCATGCTGCTCAGGTTCAGGCCGGCATCCAGCGTGAAGTGGAAGTTCTCCGACGCGGCCTTGTCGCCGAAGATGAGCACCAGCAGCGCGGCCTGGCCGTGGGCGAGGATTTAGCCGGAGAGGGCGAGGACGAGCAGCGCCATGCGCAGGGTGGTGGTCATGGTACGGTGGGGTTTACCTGTGATGCCAGGGGCGAAAGTAGCGCAGCCCCGGCTGGCGGGTGCGGATGGTCACACAACCCTTATCGCCTACGCCCGGCTAATGGAAGATGGCCCAGTTGATGCCCAGCAAAAGCACATAGCCAACGGGGAACCCCCAGCGGCAGGTGCGGTCGATGCGGTCGCCCAGGGCGGCTTTGCCTTTCCTGTCCGCCACGCCCACTGCCAGGTTCGCCAAAACCGTAAGGCACGTGAGCAGGAAGCTCAGGTTGACGAAGCCATGGATGAACGTCATGTACGAGATGTCGGGCAACGCATCGGATATGATCACCTGGTAGGTGACCGCAGTAAGGATGCCTACGAAAGAGACGCTCATGCGGTCGCCCAGCGAAGAGCGGTCCATCCAGAAAACGGACCAGGAGAGGATGACGATGAGGGCGAGCGGGATCAGCACGAGCCGTAGCATGTGCAAGGGGGAGCGCGTCACATCGACCGTGATGGTGAATGCGGAGACCTCATTCGTGACGCCCATGACCTGCGTCGTGTACAACTGTGCTGCCGCATCCAGCCGATCAATGGTCCATTGGGGAATGCGCAATGCCGTGTTGTCCCAGAACATGGCCTGCGCTCCTGGGTCGAAAGCGACCTCGTTGCCGAAGTAGCCATGTGCGCGGAACACAAGAGCCAGGCGCTGCGTGTCGAACGGATAGCGCTGCAGTTCCAGCCGGACCTTGGCCACGCCATTGATGGCCCTTACCAGCAGGCATGTTCCGTCCGGAGCTATGCGAAGCAGTTTGCTGCGGGTCTCCAAGGGCGTGAAGGCGTTGACGAGGTCCACCTGCGGCACCCAGGTGGGGAATTGCTCGGTGTATTGGTAGGTGTCGTCGAAGCATTTCTCGCGCACTCCCGCCGAAACAGTGTCGAAGGCCTGGCGGGGGTCATGCCAGCGCACCAGCAACGTGCCCGCGAACTGTATCGTCTCGGTCTCGTCGTTTATGTCGTCGATGTCCTGCAGGTGGAATTCAACGGCCAAGGCAAGGGGCCGCACATCAGGGGGCGGTCCCAGCAATTTGAACAGGCCCTTTTCGGGGGCATCGGCCGTGCCTTGTGCAGCTGACCATGCCGGGATCTCCGTGGCCAGCAGCAGCAGCAGGCCTTTGAGGATGGTTGCCGGCGATGTCATGGTGTGGTCAGCGAAGAACATCGCGCTTCGAAGCCCTGGTCCGATCAGTGTTTCTGCTTCAGCAGGAAGGAACCGATGGACAGCATCAGGATCGAGGCGGGAAGCACGAGCATCTCCCAGCCGATGGTATGGGCGGATATCAAGCGGGTGACAAAAAGCACCAGCATCGTCACCAGGAAGGTGTCCCACAGCAAAAGCTTCAGGTCCTCGAAGCTTTCGACGCGCAGCCAGGAAAAGGAGAGGTTCTTCAACAAGGCGAGGTCACTCATGAAGAGCTGGGCCAACCCGATGGCCACGATGATGAACGCCAATCCCATGAAGAACATGTCCACAGCCTCCAGTGCAGGCAACAAGGGCCGTTCGATATCGGCTTGGAAAAAGAGATCATGGTAGGCTTCATAGGTCAGCATCACCCCGCGCAGTACCAAGACCACCGCGTTCAGAACGAGGATGATGCAGATGAGGCCGATGGTGCCGCGCATGATGTACTTCATGACCGGGACCGCGTTACTTCTTCAGGTCGATCGTCACCTTGTGGATCTTTCCGTTGAAGCGGAAGGGCACGGCGTAGTTGCACACGGGCGTGTCGTTCATTGAGCTACGGGGATGTGATCCTCATTGCGGGTCACCGTGGTGATGCGGCTTCCTACTTACTGGTGGTGATCGTCACCTTGTTGAGCGTGCCGGTGAATTTCCTCGAACCACCGTAGTCGGCGACCTGTGTTCCATCATCGGTACCCACATCGGCGAGGTCATCCACGGAGAAGATGCCGGGCTGGGTCTTTTCGATGCGCCCTTCTGCCACCTTGGTGCCGTCGACCGTGATCGTACCTAGTCCGCCTTTGCCCAAGCCTCCATCGGACTTGAATTCATAGACGATGGTATGCTTGCCCGGGCTGATAGCCTTCGGTGAGATCACGTCCCATTTCTCGCGACCCAGGTAGTTGTACGTGAATGCCGGTTTGCCGCCCTTGAGGTAGAACGAAAAACCACCGAACCTACCACCCTGAGCGACAATGACCCCATTGGCACCTGCCTTCACATCCACATCGGCCGTCATCGTGTAGGACTTGCCGACCGTGGAAATGAAGATGTCGACACCCAGGCCTTTCATACCCGGTCCGTAGGTGGCACTGTTGCGCCCCTCCATGACGGACGGCCTGCCGACCAACTCCGCGTTGGTCCTTTCCAGAAGTCTATCATCGATGGGTAGGACGTGGTACTTCTCTGCCTCTTTCATGAACAGGGCCTGCAACTCCTTCAACTTTTCGGCATTGCTGGAGGCCACGTCGTTCGATAGGCTGAAATCCTCGTTCGAGTTATACAACTCCCACGGATCCTCCAGGAGTGCTTGATCCGGCTTGCCACGCCAGGCCGGACGATGGATGGTGCGTGCATACCAACCATCGCTGTAGATGGCCCGGTTGCCGAACATCTCGAAGTATTGGACCGTGTGCGTTTCCTGGGCCGCGGCATCGTCGAACGAATAGACGAGGCTCTTGCCCTCGATCGGATCCTGGTCGATGCCGTTCACCTTTTTTGGAGCAGGGACCTTGGCGACCTCATAGATGGTGGGTGCAATATCGATGACGTGCCCGAACTGCGAGCGCACCTCGCCCTTGGCCTTGATGCCGTTGGGCCAGTGGATCACCATGCCATTGCGGGTACCCCCAAAGTCGGACGCCACCTGCTTGGTATAGGTGAACGGAGCATCCAGCGCTACCGCCCAACCGGCGGCAAAGTGCGGATAGGTGCTTTCGCTACCCCACTCGTCATAGTGGGACAACATTTCTGCGACGGTTTCCGGCGCGCCGTTGAAGAACGACATCTCATTGAACGTTCCATTCATCTGTCCCTCGGCACTGGCGCCGTTGTCCCCTACGATGTAGATGAACAAGGTGTTGTCCGCCTGGCCCAGTTCTTCGAGCGTACTGTAGAGCCTGCCGATCTCGTGATCGGTATGCTCGGCAAAGCCGGCATAGGTCTCCATCTGGCGCGTGAACAGCTTTTTCTCATCAGCGGAAAGAGCCTCCCAATCCTTGATGTCCTTGTGCTTCGGCGCGAGCTTGGTGCCGGCGGGCACGATACCGAGCTCGATCTGGCGGGCCAACGTTTCTTCCCTCAACTTGTCCCAGCCTTGATCGAATTTGCCTTTGTACTTCGCGATCCACTCCGCTGGCACATGGTGCGGCGCGTGCGTGGCACCGGGAGCGAAATACATATAGAAGGGCTTGTCCGGGCTCAACGCTTTCTGGAGCCTCATCCAAGACACGGCCTTGTTGGTCATGTCGCTGGTGAAGTGGTAGTTCGGATCCTCGGGCAGCTCCACCTGCGCCGTTCCATCATAGATCAACGGTGCGTACTGGTTGGTCTCTCCACCGATGAAGCCGTAGAAGTTCTCGAAGCCCGAGTGCGTGGGCCAACGGTCGTAAGGTCCTGCTGCAGAGATCTCCCACGGCGGTGTCTCGTGGTACTTGCCATATGCTGCCGTGCTGTAACCGTTCTGCCGAAGCACCTCGGCGACCGGTGTGATCGATTGCGGTCTTACACCGGTGTTGCCCGGAAAGTTGGTTCCGGTCTCCATGATGGAGCCGGCATTGTTGCTGTGGTGGTTGTAGCCGGTAAGCAGGGCCACGCGCGTTGGCGAACACAATGCCGTGGTGTGAAAGCGGTTGTACTTGAGCCCTGTAGCCGCCACCTTTTCCAAGTTGGGCATGTGGAGCGGTCCGCCAAACGTGGTGGACGCTCCAAAGCCCATGTCATCGATCAGCACCACGACCACGTTCGGCGCTCCTTGTGGCGCTTTCACTTCCCAGCGGGGCGGGGCGGTTGCATTCCGGGCGTCCAGCTCGGTATAGGTCTGCCGCTTGGGTTCGTGGATGGGCAGTACCGTGCGGTCCAGGCCATCGGTGGTGGAGGGCTGTGCCGCGGTGGCGGGCTGTTCGTTCTGCTGCGGTGTGCCGCAGGCGTTCAGCAGAAGTGCTGCGCCGAACGCAAGATGGAAGGGCGTTCTGTTCATCGGATGTCTTGGAATGGACCGAAAGGTGGTAAAAATGATGTGAAGTTGGGCAAGGAAGAGACCACCTTCAGTTCACGCGCTGGCTGTAGTCCTTGTTCACCGCCACGATGCGCGCCTTCTTCGCGGGCAGCAGCAGGGTGGTCTTGTCCACGTGGCTCACGCCGCTGGAAGTGAAGCTTTGGTATTCGGCGGAACCGCTGATGGCGTCCTCGCCCAGCTTGGTGGTGAAGCCCTTGTAGATGAACAGGTGCGTCTTGGGGTCCACGTGCACGATGAGCTGGTCGCCCTTCACGTACACATCGCTGCCGGTGACCACCAGCGTGCCATTCTCCAAGGTGGTGAGCTTGGAGCGGCTGAAGACATCCAGCAACTGGCCCTTGCTCATGTAGATGTAGTGTGCGGATAGGTCAAGGGCCTTGCCCACATAGTCCATGTTGTCCTCCATGGCGCTTTGCTGCATGCGGCCGCGGATGCCGCGCTGTTGCTCCACGGTGGTCGTCGCGTCGATCGGCGTCACCACCAGTTTGCCGGTGCTATCGAACTCGCAGGCCATGAGCACGGTGGCTTTCAGCGCATCGCTCACGAAGGTCTCGCTCTGTCGTTTCCAGAGGTAGCCCTTCAGCTTGGTGAGGTTGGCCTCCTCGGCCTTGCTCACCTGCAGGGACAGGCTTTCCAGGTCGTCCTGGGCCTGGCCCGTGCATGGGCTAGTGAAGGCCAGTGCAGAGATGGCCAGTATGGCCAACGTGGTGCGGGAGGGGAAGGGGAGGTGCATCATGTTCGTAAAGTACGAACACCAAAGGAAACAGGAACGATCAACCCCGATCGGACGGTGGAGTACATTGCCTTCCGGGAGGGGCCGGCATGTTGTGACCCAAGGCCGGAGCAGAAAGCTGGATGGCGTGCAGGTAGCTCCGGCGGCCTCGTTCAGTTCGCGTTATCACCCTGGGCCTGCGCCCGCTTGCTGGGGGTGAAGTAGTATTTGATGCGCAAGCGGATGATGTTGTCCGTGGAGAACTCCGAATCGGAGATCGCATCGCGTGATCGTTGCAGGGTGTAGATGGCCTCCGCGCGCCAGTTGTAGCTGAATTTGCGCCCGATGCCCAGCCGGACGCGGGTGCGGTTGGCGAAGCGTTCCTCCACGTCCTGGTCCATGGTGATGAAGGTCTCCGCATCGGCCAAGGCGTACCACATTGAGTCACTGTCGTAGCTCCGTACATCGATCGGCACCACCACCTCGGCCCGCAGGCGGGTGCGCTGGCTGCGTTGCACCTCGTCGGTATCGACCGTGCGTACCTGCCGTATTTCATATCGGGAGTTCAGGCGCACCTGCAGGCGATCGAAGGGTGTGAAGTTGTACTTCGCCCCGAATTGGGCGCGAAGCTCGAAGGTGTTGTAGCCTTCCTGCTGAATGGTGTATGACAGCGGCAGCCCGGCCAGGAAGCTCCAGTGCGCGGTGGGGCTCACCTCCAGGCTGGGGCTGGCGTTCAGGCTTTCCCACCGCCCTTGGTCGGAGAGCAGGGTCTGGTAGCTGAACTCGCATTCCGCCATGTAGTAACTGGCGAAGCTCTTGCCCAAGATGCCGTCCACCCAGAGCTGTGTATTGGTGGTCTGGGACGCTGCCGGCAGATGCACCAGGCAGAGCAGCACAGACCACCACGATCGTGGCATACTGGACGGGGCCTGCCCGCTTGAGGTCATGTTCAGGGTCATATCCAGCGACATCGGTCCGATCCGAGATCGGTCGGGGCAGCGCTCAGAACGCGTATCCCAGTTTGATGCCGTAGCGGTAGCCCAGGCTGTTGCGATCGATGGTGGTGGTACCAGTGGTGGAGAGGTCGATGCTGGTGTCCACGAGCTCCCTGCCCAGGCGGTCCTCGATGGCCTGGCCCAGGTCGCTGGCCAGTTCTCCGTCGCCTTGCAGGTCGGCCTTCACCTTCAGTTTGTAGATGGACCATCGGGGTGCGAAGAAGAGGCAGTCCACCACCAGGCGGTCATGGATGGCCAGGAACTGGTAGCCCAGTGTTGGTCCCACACCGAACTCGATGAGGTCGATCTGCAGCTTGGTGCTGACCGTGCCTTCCACGTTCTCGTTGATGGACACGGCGGAGAGGTCGGCTTTGTAGCGGGTGTCGCTGTAGCGCAGGTAGGCTCCCAGGTAGAGACCGCGGGGTGCGGGTCGGCGGTCGCTCTTTTCCAGGAACCACTTCATCTCGGGGGTGATGTAGTAGCCGGAGAGGGTGCGGTCCTCACTGAAGGTGAGATTGGGGGAGCTGAGGTCGAACAGACCGCTGGGCTGCAGGGGCAGCATGTAGCTCACGGTGAGGGCGACGCTCCAGTCGGGGTTCAGCACCCGTTCATAACTGAGTGCGATGGTGTTGGCGATGGAGGAGGTGGCGCCCACCTTCACGAGATTGCGGCGGGGGATGTAACCCACGCTGTCGGTCTGGGCTGTGACCTCGGTAGGCATGGCTAAGAACAGGAAGGGGAGGAGCAATAACAGCAGAGCGCGCATCGGTGGAAAGGTTGGCTGGGCGAAGGTCGTAATTGCTGGGACTGATCTTCATCACTTGAGCAAATGAATACAGAGCCTACCTTTGCGGCCCAAATCCCAACCCAACATGCGTACCCTACTGACCACTGCCGCCCTGTGCATCGGCTTCGTTGCATCGGCCCAGAACTACAACGACCTGGTGGAGCTCGTGCGCTCCGACCTCCGCACGGAGAAGCAGGCCATCGTGATGTCCGCCCTGAACCTGAGCGAGGCCCAGAGCGCGCTGTTCACGCCCATCTATGACCAGTATACCACGGCCATGAAGAAGCACTGGGACAAGCGTATCGCCCTGGTGAAGGACTATGCTGCGGCTTACCAGACGATGAACGATGAGACCGCCGCCGCCCTGATGAAGCGCATGAGCTCGTTGGAGAAGGAGAGCATTGCCATCCGCGATGCGCACGCCAAGAAAGTGTCGAAGGTGCTGCCCACCACGGTGGCTGCCCGCTGGGTTCAGGTGGAGCGTCGCTTGGGCCACCTCATCGATCTGCAGATCGCCGATGAGGTGCCCTTGATCCCGATGAAGAACTGAGGCTATCATTGATCCCTTGGCAAAGGCCCCGCACCGATGAACCGGTGCGGGGTCTTTGTTGTTTCTGAATACCCCATGGGGAATGTGGACCCTCATTCGGTCGGGTCGGGACCACACCGAGTGCCGTGAAATTCAAACATCTTTGCAAGGAAGCGCTTGGTCTTTCACCCTCCCGAATGCAGTTCGATACGCCCATGTCCACCTTCCGCATCCTCCTGACCACGGTGACCTTGATCGCCGGCATCGCCTGTCCCGCCCAGAACTACGATGATGTGATCGAGCTCCTTCGCGCAGATCTGCGTACGGAGAAGGATGCCATCGTGCGGGGCACCCTGGCACTCAGCGAAGCGGAGTCGGCCTTGTTCACGCCCATCTACGCCGAATACAACACCGCGCTTCGGGCCCACTGGGAGAAGCGCCTGGCCCTGGTGGACGACTACACCAAGGCCAAGGACGAACTGAGCGACAAGCAGGCCCTGTCCTTCATGAAGCGGCTGACGGCGTTGGACGAGGAGGGCGTGGCACTGCGGGACACCTATGCGAAGAAGGTGGCCAACGTATTGCCCGCCACCATCGCCGGCCGGTGGATGGCCTTGGAGCGCCGCCTGGGCCAGCTCTTCGAATTGCAGATCGTGAACGAAGTGCCGTTGATGCCGGCGAATAACTGAAGAATTTCACCGTTCCTGCGAAGTCATCCCTGTTGTGGTGTCGCCTTTCAGTACAGCACTTCCAGGTCTATTTCGCTACACGTTAGCCTTGGATCATTACGCCCCATGAGCAGATTTCCGACAGAGAAGAACGCATTGCCTTGGATCGAAGTGGGCTACGGGCTCTTTGCCAAGCATGGTCCGGAGGCCTTGCGCATCGAGCAGCTGGCACGGGAGGTGGGCATCAGCAAATCCTCCTTCTATCACCACTTCGCAGACCTGTCCACGTTCACGGACCGGCTGTTGACTTATCACCTGGAGCGGGGAGCCGACATCGGACGGCGCACGGCGGCTTGCTCCACTTTCGATCCGGATTTCATCGATCTGTTGGTGGATGTACGCCTGGACCTCTGCTTCAACTGGCAGCTGCGCAGCCACCGGGAGGATCTGGCCTACCAGCTCTGCTTTCAGCGGGCGCACACCCTGGTGGAGGACCAGGTGCTGGGGATCTGGTCCGAGGCCTTGGGGATCCCGGGCCAGACGCAGCTGGCGCGCAACATCTTCGTGGTGGTCACCGATCTTTTCTACCAGCGTTTCCCCAAGACGGAGTTCACGGCCGAATGGTTCCGGGCCTTCCTGGCCGAAGTGGAACGCTTCATGCACGATGTGGTGCTGAAGAACGAGATGGGCCGTACGGAAAGTTCTTCCCGCTGATACCGTCCGCGCGGTGGGCTGCTTACTGGCCGAACACGTAGCGCACGTTGAGGCCGAAGCCTCCGGCGCGGATGTCGGTCTCCTCAATGAGCCAGAAGGTGGGGCGCCAGTCCAGGCTGAGGGAGAGGGGCACTTCCACGAAATGATAGTCCAGCCCGATCTCGCCGCTGAAGCCCAGGTAGAAGGGGGCATCGATGAGCATGGAAGGACCGGCTCCCACGTACCAGTTGAAGGCCTCGGCTCCCAGTGGCCGGTAGAGGAAATCGTAGAGGGCCTCGATGCCCACACCACCGCTGCCGAAGGACAGGTCGGCGTGCACACGGCTGAATTCGCCCAGTGTGAAAAGCCCGTCGACGGCCACATTGTTGCCCAGCACATCGCCCACGCGGATGCCGAGCTCCTGGGCGGATGCGGTGTGGACGGTGAATGTGAGGGCGAGAAGGAGGAACAGCTTCTTCATGATGGAGGCAACTTCGTTCCGCACAGTTGGTGCGATCGATCACAGCTGCAAAGGTGCGGGTCCATCGGGTGCCAGGCTCCCCTGGATCGCATCAAGCATCCACCATCGGCTGTTGGAAAAGCCTGCTCCTGTGCGCGATGGACAGCACTACATCAGTGGTCACGTTCCACCACGCTGCTTCCCTGTATTTTCACCCCAGCCCGATCCACATGCTACCCGATCTCGTAGACCGCTCCACGTTGCGCGTATTGACCAGGGTCATCCTAGTTGCGGTCATCTCCATGGTCCTTGCCCGGGAGACCGATGCCCAGGACTTCGAACCGCGCCAATATGCCAACGCCCCGATCGGCATGAACTTCATCGCCGCTGGCCCAGCGCTCACGCGATTGGGTTTTCCGTTGGACCCCGCAGTACCGTTGACGGATCCCGACCTGAACACCTATGCGGCGGTGATGGGCTATGCGCGAGTGATCCGCCTGGGTGGGCAGTCGGCCAAGCTCAGTGTGGTGGCTCCTTACGCGTGGCTCGATGGCACCGCGCTCTTCAACGGCGAACCCGTGTCGCGCCAGGTGGACGGCTTCACCGATGTGAAGGTGCGCCTCGCGGCCAACTTGATGGGTGCCCCGGCGGTGGGGTTGAAGGAGTTCATGGACTACAAGCAGGACCTTGTGGTCGGTGCCAGCCTTACCGTGACCTGTCCCACCGGCCAGTATGATCCGGACCGCTTGGTGAACCTGGGCGCCAACCGATGGAGCTTCAAGGGTGAGCTCGGTGCCTCGCAGGCCGTCGGAAAGTGGGTCCTGGAACTTTCCGCCACGGCCGAGGTGTTCACGGACAACCCGGATTTCTACATCGACCGCACCCGCGAGCAGGATCCCGTGTTCGCCGGCAAGGGCCACGCCATCCGCAACTTCGCCAAGGGCATGTGGGCCTCGGTGGATGTGACCTATTATGCGGGCGGCTCCACCACCATCGATGGCGTGTTCCGCAACGACCTGCAGCAGAACTGGCGCACGGGTGCCACGTTCTCCACCCCACTATCCAAACGGCATGGGCTCCGCTTGAACTGGAGCAGTGGGGTCTACGCCCGCACGGGAAACAACTTCGATCAGTTGGCGCTCACGTGGCAGTACCGATGGGGTGCCGGACTTTGAAGAAGTTGCTCAAGCTGCTCGCTGTTCGTGTTGCCGGGCTTTTGGTCCGTTTTCCGGGAGCCGGCTGAAGAAGCGCGATAGCCGGAAGTTCCTTAGGCTGACTTCCTGATGCCCGGGTCCCGGTTTTCGGCAGGCACCACCTTGTCCGCCTTGGGGTCGCCATTGTAATGCGGGCTCATGATCTGTACGCCGTTCGCATTGAAGATGTCCTGGATATTGGCGTGCAGCGCGGTCAGCGTCTCGCGGAAAGGACCTTGAAGGATCAGCGTGAGGCGATAGTCCACATAGAAATCGTCGAGTGCGTTTTGGGCCACCTTGGGGCCTGGGTCTGTGGCTATATCGGGTGTGCTTCGTGCGGCCTCCAACAGCATGGCATGCACCTGCCGCCAGGGGGTATCGTATCCGATAGTGACACCGGTGGTCCACAGGATACCCTTGCCCGTGTGTCGCGACAGGTTGGTGAGCTTGCTGCTCATGACGATGCTGTTGGGCACGGTGACCTCCTCCCCGAAGCGGGTGACGATGGTGGTGTTGAAGTAGCCGATCTGTTTCACCTCGCCACTGACCAGATCGCCCACAGCGACGAACTCACCCACCCGCGCGATGCGGTTGAACATGAGCGCGAGCCCTGAGACGGCTTGCGCAATGACGCCACTGCTGCCCAGGGAGAGCATCACGCCGGCCAGCACGCTCACACCCTGGAAGGCCTTGCTGCTGGAGCCGGGTATGTAGGGATAGGCGATGACCAGGCCGAAGACCCAGATGAACAGTACGAGCACCCGGCGCATGGGTGCAGCGATGCTGGCATCGATCCAGGTGACCTCGATCTCACCCAGTTGGATGCGCGTGAAGAGGGTGCCGACCATCCGTGCCACGGCACGGGTGAGGAAGAAGACGAACGCCACCATGGCGAGTCCGGGCAGGGCGTCCACCACGCCGTGCAGCACCCACAGGCCTGCATCCAGCAGGATCTGGAGCATGCCATCGCTCCAGGCCCGGGTGAGCGGGATGCGGCCCAGCACGGCGGTGAGCCAGAAGTAGAGCACCACCAGCATGAGCAGGGCGATCACCATCATGGCCATGCGCTGCACGATGAGGTACAGGGTGTGGCCGCGGGTGAGGCCGCCCTTGATCCCGGTGCGCTCCATGCTCCTTTCGATGAATGCCTCGGCCTTGCGATGGATCAGTCGGCGCAGTCGCCCCAGGAGAAATAGCACGAGGGCCAGCACGGCGGAATACAGCCCTACGAAAGCCAGGTTGATCACCATGGAGCGGGAGTCCCGCATCTCGCGATGGTCGCCGATGGCTTGTTGCAGGCGTTGCATGGTGCGCTGCACCACCACATCGATCTCTTCGCCCATGGAAGGGTCCAGGTCCTGGGCGGCGATGAACATCAACGCATGGCCATCGAGCAGGATCGCGCGCCCACCGAAGAGGGTGGAATCGCGCAGCGCACCAGGGCCGCCCATTTGGAGGGCCTCCTCCAGACGCTTCAGGATGTTGCCGACGCGCTGCTCGGGCGTGTTGGAGAACACCTCCGCACGCAGTGTGATGATGAAGCGGTTGGCGATGACCAGGTCGGCCGGTTCGCCACTGCGGATGGAGGTGGTGACGACCACACTGTCGGACTGGCCATATGCAGCCATGAACGGCAGCAGGAAGGACCACAGCACCAATATGCTGACCGAGAATGATCGTGACACCTGACGCACTGCGATGTGATCGTATGGGTTCGTGGGATCACTTGCCCATCAGCTCCGTCTTCAACCTCAGGAATTCATCCTTGGTGATGAGACCCTGTTCGAGCATGCTGTTGAGTTTCATGAGCTGGTCGGTCTTGCCAACGGGGGCAGCGCCGGTGGTGCCGGAGGCCACGGCGGCACGTGCTGCGCTGCAATCCGCCTGCAGGGTGGCATAGGCCGTGTTCACACTGTCCAAGGCCAACTCCAGCCGGGCGGCTTTGGATCGCACCTGCGTAAGGCTGTCCGTATTGGCCGTGCGGGCAGCTGCGCGGAGCTCGAGCACGCTCTTCACGGTGTCAAGGTCGTTCACATGCACACCGGTCATTACCGATAGCGTATCGATCAGCTTGGAATAGTTGGCGTTCTGCTCGGTGAGCGCGGCCATGCCCTTCTGCAGCGAATCGTTCTGTGCGGTGAGCGTAGCAATACTGGCCAGCATTTCGGACTTGCTTTGGGCCAGGCCTGTCGTACCGGTCAATATCAAAAGGATGCTCAGGAAATTCGTGTGAAAGAAGCGCATGATGCCAGGGTTTGGTGGGTCGAATGTAAAGGTCTGCAGAGTTGCCAACCCTGTCGAAGGTCAAATTCGTTGTCGCAGTTACAATTCTCCTATACGATCTGGCCTCTCCCCCGGCGTCAGAACGTGTAGCTCACGGTGGTGGCCACGCGGTAGTCGTTCAGCTCCGGCCCGCCGTCCAACGGTCTGCTGTCGAACTGCTCGTAGAACTCCAGGCCCAGTTGAAGGTCGCGGACCACCTCGTAGCGCAGGGTGGCCGTGGTGGTGAAGCGCCAGCGATCGCGGATCGTAAGGCCGTAGTATCCGGTTACATCGATGGAGGCCTCCGCCTTGGGGAAGCGATAGGTCTTGAAGCGGAAGCGATCACCGAGGAAGACCTCGTAGTTCTCGCTGGCCTCCCCGCCACCGCTTTTTTCAAGGTTGCCTTGGATGCCCCCGCCGATCAGGTTGCTCGCATGTACGCTGAGGAGCACGTAGTTACCCATGGATACGTTCGCTCGCAGGCGAAGGTCCAGTTCCAGTTCCGAGTTCGTTTCAGCTCCTACGGCGGTGCCGCTGGTCCAACGCCCCCACAGGTTCTTTTCCCAGCCCAAGGAGACATCCTGCTTGCGGTTGTCCCGCAACTCGGGTTGCGTGGTGGTGATCGAACTGAACGACACGTTCACGTTACTGCGTTCGGCGCGGTAGGTTGCATTGCCGCTCAGGGTCAGTTGGCTCAGCCCGTTGCTCTTCTGATAGCTGTATCCCGCATTCAGACTTCCGTCCGTTCGCGGCCAGATGCCGCGGTTCAAACGATACAGTACAGTGATGTCGATCAGGGGTACATGGACGCTGTCGCCATTGGTGATGATGTATAGGTGGTCCATCTGCGGCGAAGCGGCGAGTGTACCATTGAAGTAGGCACCGCTCCGCATCCGCACATACCAGCGCTTGTCGGTACGTACCGTCCGGACCTGGTCCCATTCGATGTACACCGAGCTCATATAATCGGTCGACACGCGAAGCAAGCCCAGCTTCAGGTCCTTCATTTCGCCCACGATCTTGTCGCCGTTGAACAGGTGGATGGTGTCGGTCTTCTGTGCCGCCAGCCCTGCGGGTAGGAGGAACAGGAGCCAGAGGATTATGCGGTTCGACCGATGCATAGGGCACAAAGGAACACGGTCCAGGGGAATGATGGCGATCCTATTAAGGGATCACCACCCGCCCCCCAGCGCACGGAAGAGGGCCACGGTGCTGTTGAGGCGTTGTGCGCGGGTGGCGCTCTCCTGCAGTTCGGCATCGAAGAGCGCGTTCTCCGCGATCAGCACTTCGAGGTAGCTGGTGTAGCCGAAGTCGTAGCGGGCCTTGGAGAGCTCGAGCGCGCGGCGTGCGGCATCGGCCTGGGCCAGGCGGGCGGCGTTCTCGGCCGTGTAGGTGCGGTAGTACTCCAAGGCATTGTCCACATCGATGAAGGCCTGGAACACGGTCTGGTCGCGTTCTGCGGCAGCCGCCACGATGCGCTGCTTGGCGGCTTCGGCGAGGTTGCGGTTGCGGTTCCAGTTGAAGAGCGGGCCGGTCAGTTGCCCGAAGCCGTTGGCCACTGCGCCATCGCCGCTGATCATCGTTCCCAGCTCGGGGCTGGCGAAGCCCAGCAGGCCGGTGAGCGAGAGGGTGGGAAAACGGTTGGCCACGGCCACGCCGGCACGTTCGGTGAGGCGCTGCACATTGGCCTCCGCCGCCTGGATGTCCGGCCGACGTTCCAACAGTCGGGAGGGCAGGCCCATGGGAATGACATCCGGGTCCAGCTGTTGTTCGGTGTTCGGCCGTCCGCGGTCCACGGGACCGGGCCCCTGGCCCAGCAGGGCGCGCAGGGCGTTCTCCACCTGCCGCACCTGCCGCTCGATGTTGGGAATGGCCGCCGCCGCGATCTGTTCCTGCTGCACCGCCTGCAGTTTGTCCACCTCGTTCGTATAGCCTTCCTCGAAGCGCGCAGTGATGATGCGCGTGTTCTCCTGTCGTGAGGCGAGGGTGCGCCGGGCGATGATCAGCCGGTTGTCCAGATCGCGCAGCAGGAAGTAGTTGCTGGCGGTTTCTGCCACCAGGCCCACGCGTACGGCGTCCCGCACATGTTGTTCCGCCATGTATTGGGCCATCGCGGCACGGTTGGCATGCCGCAGTTTGCCCCAGATGTCGATCTCCCAATTGATCTGTCCGAAGGCCTCGAAGAAGCCGCCGTCCACACCGCTGCCCTGGCGCAGTGCATCGGTTCCAGCGCTGCCACCACCACCCGTCACGCGGTAGTTCAGTTGCGGGTAGAGGTCCGCTTTCACAGCACCGGCGATGAGGCGCGCTTCTTCCACGCGGGCCACGGCCTGCCACAGGGTCCGGTTGCTGTCCAGCGTGGTCTGGATCAGTTCCACGAGCACGGGATCATCGTAGACCTGTGCCCATTTGACCAGGTCGCTGGTATCGTTGTTCAGCGCACCAGTGTAGGTGACTTCCTGTTTCGGCGGGGCCTGCACATACTTGGGGCCCACCATGCAGCCGGGGATCAGGAGCAGGAGCACGCCTATGCCGAGGCTACGGCGATGCACATGCAGGGGCAGGAGCAGGGGCGCGAACAGGCGCAGGGACAGGCGCTGGCTCATGCGGTGGCGGGTTTGGTGTCGTCGCCTTTCACGGCATCCTTTTTCTTCTTGCGTTCGATGAGCACGAAGAGGCTGGGGATCACGATCACCCCGATGGTGGTGGCCACGATCATGCCGGCGAACACGGCCATGCCCATCACCTTGCGCGCTTCCGCACCGGCGCCCACGGCGGTGATCAGCGGGGTCACGCCCAGGATGAACGCGAGGCTGGTCATCAGGATCGGCCGGAAGCGCAGCTTGGCACCATCGAGCGCGGCCGTCAGCACTTCCTCACCTTCCTCCATCTTCATCTTGGCGAACTCCACAATGAGGATCGCGTTCTTGGCGTTGAGGCCGATGAGCATCACCAGGCCGATCTGCGCGAACACGTTGTTCACGTAGCTCTCGCTGAACTGGCGCATGATCCACAGGCCGAGCAGCGCTCCCATCACGGCCCACGGTGTGCCCAGCAGCACGCTGAAGGGCAGCTTCCAACTTTCGTACTGCGCAGCCAGGATCAGGAACACGAAGAGCAGCGCCATGACGAACACGGTGCCGCCCTGTCCGGCGGCTGCTTTCTCCTGGTAGCTCATGTTGCTCCACGCGTAGCCCATGTCCGCGGGAAGCGTGGCCTTGGCCACTTCCTCCAAGGCATCAAGCGCCTGTGCGCTGGTATAGCCCGGCGCCGGTCCTCCCATGATCTCGGCACTGCGGTACAGGTTGAAGCGGTTGGTGTATTGCGGTCCCACGGTGTCCTTCACGGTGGCCACGGCACCCAGCGGGATCATGCTGCCATCGGCGCCACGCACGAAGAAGTCGTTGATGGCGTTGGGGCTCATGCGGTAGGGCGCATCGGCCATCAGGTAGGTGCGGTACTGGCGGCCGAACTGGTTGAAGTTGTTCACGAAGTTGCCGCCGAGGTAGGCCGCGATGGTCTGGTTCACATCATCCAGCCGCAGCCCCAGTTTCTCCACGCGGTCCTTGTCCACTTGGATGCTTTTCTGGGGGATGGCACTGCGGTACAAGGTCATGGCGCGACCGATCTCCGGGCGTTCCTGTGCGGCCTTGATGAAGGCGCGGGCCTGTTGCTCCAGGTACTGCGGCGTGTTGCCCCGTCGGTCCTGCAACTGAAAGCTGAAACCGGCGCTGGAACCCAGTCCGGGGATGGGTGGTGGACCGAAGGCGAAGGCCGTGGCCTCGCTGAGCTGGCTTTGGATCAGGGCGTTCACCTGGGCCATCAGCTGCTTACTGGTGTGCTCGCGGTGGCTCCATTCCTTCAGCTGCACGAAGGCCGTGGCACTGTTCGGCGCGATGGTGCTGTTGATGATGCTGTTGCCGTCCACGATGGTCACGCTCTCCACACCGGGCACCGAGGCGATGAGCGCTTCGAGCTTTCTCGTCACCTCGGTGGTGCGCTGCAGGCTGGCCGCATCGGGCAGGGACACACTGCACATGAAGTAGCCCTCGTCCTCCTCGGGCACGAAGCCGCCTGGCACGCTCTTGCCGAGCATCAGCATCACCACCACGATGATGCCGAGGAAGGCTACCCCACGGATGGTCTTGCGAGCGAAGAATCCCGCCACACCGATGTAGCCGTTGGTGAACTTGTCGAACCAGCGGTTGAACGCTCCGAAGAAGCGGTCGAGCAGGTTCTTCTTCCCGCCCTCCTTCTTGGGCTTCAGCAGCAATGCCGCCAGTGCAGGGCTCAGCGTAAGCGCGTTGAAGGCGGAGATGAGCACGCTCACGGCGATGGTGATGGCGAACTGTTGGTACAATCTTCCGGTGATGCCGCCGGCGAGCGCCACAGGGATGAACACAGCGGCGAGGATGATGGCGATGGCCACCACCGGACCGGCCACTTCCTTCATCGCCTTCTTCGTGGCCTCCTTCGGCGAGAGGCCTTTCTCGATGTGGTGCATCACGGCTTCCACCACCACGATCGCATCGTCCACCACCAGGCCGATGGCGAGCACCAGGCCCAGCAGGCTCAGCACGTTCACGCTGAAGCCGAGCAGGGGGAAGAAGATGAAGGTGCCGATGAGCGACACGGGCACGGTGAGCAGCGGGATCAGCGTGGCGCGCCAGTCCTGCAGGAAGAGGAAGACCACCAGGATCACCAGCAGCACGGCCTCGAAAAGCGTATGGATGATCTCCGTGATGCCCTCGCTGATGGCAGCCGTGGTATCGAGGCTCACGTTGTACTCCAGGTCGGGCGGGAAGCGCTGGGCCTGCTCCTCCATCACGTTCCGCACGGCCGCCACCACATCGAGGCCATTGCTGCCGGGTGTTTGGAAGATGGCGATGGTGCTGGCCGGGTTGCCGTTCAGGCGGCTGCTCATGCTGTAATACTCGGTGCCCAGCTCCACGCGGGCCACATCGCGCAGTTGCACCTGTGCACCGCTGGGGCTGCGCTTCACCACCACCTCGCCGAACTGCTCGGGGCTCACCAAGCGGCTTTGCAGCTGTGCGGTGTAGGTGTTCTGTGTGCCGGGCAGGCTGGGTTCGCCGCCGAACTGTCCGCCGGGCACGATGGCGTTGTAGGCGCTCACCGCCTGCTTGATGTCGGTGACGGTGACGCCCAGCGCGTTCATGCGATCGGGCTTCAGCCACATGCGCATGGCGTACTCGCTGCCACCGAACACCGCCACATCACCCACGCCCTGGATGCGCTTGAGGGCGTCCACGACGTTGATGTAGCCGAAGTTGTTCAGGAAGGAGGCGCCGTAGGTGCTGTTGGGGCTCGTGAGGCTCACCAGCATCAGCGGGAAGACGAGCGACTTCTTGGTGTTGACGCCGAGGGCCTTCACCTCATTGGGCAGGCTTGGGTTGGCCTGGCTCACACGGTTCTGGGTGAGCATGTTGGCGTTGTCCAGGTCCACGCCCACCTCGAAGCTCACGTTCAGCGCCAGCGAACCATCACCCGCATTGATGCTCTGCATGTAGAGCATGCCCTCCACACCGTTCACCTGCTGCTCGATCGGCGTGGCCACGGTCTGCTCCACGTTCACCGCGTTGGCGCCGGTGTAGTTGCCGGTGATCTTGATCATCGGCGGGGTGATCTCCGGATACTGGCTCACCGGGATACCGCGCAGGGTAAGCAGGCCCAGCAGCACCATGAAGATGCTGATCACCATCGCCACGATGGGCCTGCGGATGAAGAACTCGCTCATGGGTGAAGGGGCGCGGGATCAGTTACCGGAGGTCTTGGCGTAGTCCCACTCCACGGGCTTGGGAATGACGGGCACCTTGGGGTCGAGGAGCGCGTTGCCCACGAGGCCCACGCGCTGTCCGGCCTTCAGGCCTTCGGTGATCACCCAGTTCTCGCCCACACGCTGGCCCACCTTCACGGGCGTCATCACGATGCGGTTGCTGTCGTTCACCAGGAAGACCGAGTAGATGTTCTGCAACTGGTTCACCGCACGCTGGGGCACCAGCACGGCGTTGGATGCCTGCTCGGTGAGCACCCGCACCTTCACGCTCTGTCCGGGGCGCAGTGCGCGGGCCTCGTTGGGGAACACGGCCTGCACGAGGATGGAGCCCGTGCCGGGATCCACGCTCCGGTCGGCGAGGTCCAGCCGGCCATGCTGGGCGTACAGGCTGCCGTCGGCCAGCAGCAGTTGGATGTCCTGGCGGGCCTGTTTTACGACACTGTCTTTCGCGGCGCTGTCGCGGAAGCGCAGGATGTCGGTCTCGCTCACCGGGAAACGTACGCGCATGTCGCCCAAGCTGCTCACCGTGTTGATGGCACCGCCGAGCTGTCCCTTGCCCACGTAGTCGCCCTGCAGCACCTTGCTGATGCCGATGACGCCATCGATAGGCGAGGTGATGCGGGTGTAGCTCTGCTCGATGCTGGCGGTCTCCAACTTGGCACGCGCCACGCGCAGTTCCGCCAGGGCGGCATCATGGGCGGCCTGGGCGGCGTCAAGGTCGCGTTTGCTCAGTGCGTTCATGGCGGCCAGTGGCTTCACGCGGTCCAGGTCGGCCTTCTTGTTCACCACCATCGTTTCGGCGCGGGCCACTTCGCCGGAGGCGCCTTCCACCTTGCTGCGCGCGGGCAGGTCGTCGATGGTGTAGAGCAACTGGCCCGCCTTCACCGGGTCGCCCTCCTTGAAGTGGATGCCGGTGATCCAGCCCTCCACACGGGGTACGATCTGGATGTCCTCCTGCCCGTAGGTCTGCCCCACGAACTCGGAGAAGACGGGCACATCGCGTTGTGCGGCAGTGACCACGCTCACCTCTGGCTGTATGACGATGGGGGCGGCCTCCTGACCACAGCCCGCGAGCAGGACCAACGCTAAGGGCACGAACGAACGGACGATGCAGGATGGCATGGGGTGGGCGTTGTGGATACTGCGGTATCGAAATGGATGGACGAACATAGTGGTTTCCCGGCACGGGCTACCGAAGCCGCCCCCATGTTCAGGCACGCTGGCGCCGGTGCTCCAGTATGCGGTTAAGCAGGTTGAAGAAGAAGCCGGTGGAGAGGCCTGCGGAAAGGATGCCGGTGAGCGACTCCAGGCCCGACATGGCGCGCCAGGCGTGCGGCAGCACCACGTCGCCATAGCCCACCGTGGTGTAGGTGACGGACGAGAAATAGAACGCGGTGTGGCGGTCGGGCAAGCCACCGGAAGCGTGGAAGAACCAGGCCCACAGCCCGATCGCGATCAGGTGCAGCAGGGTCATCATCCAGGCCATGCGCACAAGTAACCACAGGTCGCTGGCATAGGTGCGGTCGTGTTGGTCCCAGCGGCGATGCACCATACGCCCCAGCGCAATGAGGCCGGCGGAATGCACCACCACGCAAAGCGCCAGGAGCAGTGCTCCCCACAGCAGTTTCTCCATGGGGCTGTCGGGCAGGGATTCGGGTACCATGGCTGGGGTGGTGTGCGCAAATGTCCGGGATCTGCCGATCTTCACCGGCCAAGCTCATCACCCATGGAACACGGTACACCCCACACCTGGCCACCTGCCCGCGCGATCGACACCTTCATCCGCTTGGTGCTGCTGGGCGGGCTGCTGCTCTGGTGCGTGCTCATATTGGCGCCCTTCACCAGCATTCTGCTGTGGGCCGTGATCCTGGCGGTGGCCTTGTATCCCCTGTTCGCCGGACTGGCGCGGCGCATGGGCGGGCGCACGGCCTGGGCTGCCGCGCTGATCGTGGTCACGGGCTTGACCGCCGTGGCCGTGCCGGGCTACTTCACTGGTCGCAGCCTGGTCAATTCGGTGAACATCCTGCGCGAGCACGTTTCTGATGAAGAACTGCATGTGCCGCAGCTACCCACCGACTGGTACAGCGGCACCGGTATTCGCCGGATCATCGCCGATCGCTGGCCGAGCAATGATAGCGCGGTGGCCGAGCTGATCCAAAGCCATTCGGCGGAGATCCAGACCGGGGCCAAGCACACCCTGCAGGCACTCGGGAGCTTCACCATGGACCTGCTGATGCTGATCCTCTCCATCGTGGTGGCCGGTGTGCTGCTGGCCAATGCGAAGGCCGGCGGCTCTGCGGCCGAACGTTTCCTGGACCGCGTGATGGGGCGCAACGGTGCGGCCATGGTGGACCTTGCGGCCAGCACGGTGCGGCAGGTGGCCAAGGGTATCCTGGGTGTGGCGGTGCTGCAGGCCGCCATGTTCGCCCTGGGCGTCTTCGTGGCGGGTGTGCCGGCGGCGGGCCTGCTCACCATCATTGCGCTCATGCTCTGCATTGTACAGATCGGCTTGGGGCCCGTGGCCATCGGCGTCATCATCTATGCCTGGGCCAGCATGGGTACCACGCCGGCCGTGCTGCTCACCATCTGGATGGTGGTGACCATGGTCTCGGACAACATCCTCAAACCCCTGTTGCTGGGCCGCGGTGCGCAGGTGCCCACGGCCGTCATCTTCCTCGGTGCCATCGGGGGCTTCATCCTTTCCGGCTTCATCGGCCTGTTCACTGGCGCTGTGGTGCTCAGCATCGGTTACCGCCTGATGGAGGGCTGGATGACAGGAGAGGTTTCAGCGGCCAGCCAAGAGCAGCCCACCGCGGCGGGATGACGCCGATCGGATGGTCGCTTCTTCTGCCGCCAATTACCTTAGCCGATCGGCCCGTGCACGTCGTTCGCCAGCTACACTCCAGACCGCCATCCCCATGCACTTCCGCATTCTCACTTTCTTGTTCGCGCTGCTGATCACCAAAGCGGCAGCCACGGCTCAGGACCAATGGCCGTTGCAGATCCCTGCCGAGAAGGGTACGATCACCATCTACCAACCGCAGCCCGAGAGTTATGCCGACGGTAACGTGACCGCCCGTGCGGCCGTGGCCTGGCAGGAGCGGGGAAAGGACCCCGTGTACGGCGCCATCTGGCTCACCGGCTTCCTGGAGGTGGACCGAACGACGCGCATGGGTACGCTGACCCGCGTAACGGTGACCGATGTTCGCTCACCCGCTCTGTTGGACAGTGCGCGCACCCAGCAGATCAAGGACTTCCTGAGCACCGAGATCCCGAAGTACACGCAGCCGATCGCCATCGACCGCCTGATCGCATCGCTGGAGACCGAGAACGGCAAACGCCCCGAATACAAGCACGATGCGCCCACGATCTACTACGAGGAGACCGCCAGCACGCTGGTGCTCATCGATGGTGAGCCCATACTGCAACCGGTGGAAGGTGCCGCTTTCGACCGGGTCGTGAACACGCCCTTCATGCTGGTGGCCACCAAGGACCACAAGACCTACTACCTGGGCAGCAGTACGCTGTGGTACACGGCCCCGGCGGCCACCGGCCCTTGGACCGTGACCGCCGATGTGCCGCAGGAACTGAAGGCCCAGGTGCAGAAGGAGGAAGGGGCGGCCGAGGTCGAGCTCGATGCCAACGGAAAGCCCATCGTGCCCAAGATCGTGGTGAGCACCAGACCCGCCGAACTGCTGCAGACCACAGGCCCGGCGGACATGAAACCCATCCAGGGCACACAGTTGCTGTACGTGACCAACACGGACAACGACATCTTCATGGACATCGCCTCGCAGCGCTTCTATGCCCTGCTCAGCGGGCGCTGGTTCGCAGCGGCCAAGTTGGGCAGCGCGGGCTGGTCGTACATCGATGCGGAGAACTTGCCGGCCGATTTCGCGAAGATCCCCGAGGGCAGCCCGAAGGACGGGGTGCTGGCCAGCGTGCCCGGCACCACGGCCAGCAAGGAGGCCGTGCTCGATGCCAGCATACCGCAGACCGCCAAGGTGGACCGCAGCGCCACCATCACGGTGAGCTACGATGGCGACCCCAAGTGGCGCCTCATCGAAGGCACCGCCATCTACGAGGCGGAGAACGCCTCCACCGCCGTGCTCTACATCCGCGAGCACTACTACGCCTGCGACAATGCCGTGTGGTACCACAGCGCACAGTCCAACGGGCCGTGGATGGTCTGCGACGAGGTGCCTGCCGAGGTGAAGGACATACCCCCCAGCAGCCCCAACTACAATGTGAAGTATGTGCAGGTGTATGAAAGCACACCGCAGGTGGTCTACGTGGGCTACACACCGGGTTACACCGGCTGTTACGTCTACGGACCCACGGTGATCTACGGCACCGGCTACGTGTACAAACCTTGGTACGGCACGGTGTACTACCCCCCGCCGGTCACCTACGGCTTCAACATGCACTACAACCCCTGGACGGGCTGGAGCATGGGTATGACCGTATCGAACGGTTGGATGACCGTGCATGTGGGCGGCTATCCGGGCGGTTGGTGGGGCCCGCCCATGTACCGCCCGCCCTACTACCGGCCGCCCTACCACTACGGTGGTGGTGGATACTACGGTGGTCGTGGGAACAACAACACCATCAACATCGACAACAGCACCAACATCAATGTGGGCGGTGGCAACCGGCCTGGTGGTGATGGGGGCACGCGGCCCGGCGGTGGTGAGCGGCCCAGCACACGTCCCGCGAACGGAGGCAACCTCTACGACCAGGGCAAGAATCCCAGTGTACAGCCCAGTCGCCCGGGTACCGCAGCGAAACCAGGCGGTGCCACAGGTGGCGCCAGCACACGCCCCGCCGGCACCACCAAGCCCGCCTCGGGCAACAACATGTACACGGACCGCGATGGCAATGTGTACCGCAACCAAGGCAACACCTGGCAGCAGCAGCAGGGCAACGGCCAGTTCAAGGACGTGAAGCCCAGCCCCGGTACCCAACCTAGCACGCGGCCCTCCACACAGCCCGCTGCAAAGCCCGCTGCAAAGCCTGCTACCAAACCCACCACCAAACCTGCCACCCGGCCCAGTGTTCCTCCCGCTACACAGCAGCAGCTGAGCCGTGACCAGCAGAACCGTGATCGCGGCCAGCAGCGGGTGAACAGCTACCAGAGCCGACCGCCCAGCAGTGGGGGCACGCGTGGTGGTGCCAGCCCGGCCGGCGGTTCACGTGGCGGCGGCGGTGCATCGCGCGGTGGTGGACGTCGTTGAGCCGCTTACTTTCACGCACCATTCATTCCCGACCATGAAGAACGTTCTCATCGCCGCTGCCTTCCTCAGCCTCTTTGTCTCCTGCGGAGGCAGCACCCGTCTCGTCACCAGCTGGCGCGACCCCTCCGTCACCGTGGTGGAAGGCTCGCTGAACAAGATCCTGTTCATCGCCCTGCTCAAGGATGAGGCCACGCGCCGCAGTGCCGAGGACCACCTCTGCACGCTGGTGAAGTCGGATGGCATCCCCTCATACCGTTATCTCGCCAACGACATCGATGCCATTAACGCGCCAGGCATGAACGACAAGATGATCGCCGACGGCATCGATGGCGTGGTGATCATGCGCCTGGTGGACCAGACCAAGGAACAGACCTACGTTCCCGGCTCGGCGTATCCCAGTTACTACGGCTCGCCCTATGGCTACTACGGATATGCCGCGCCCATGTACTACGACCCCGGCTACGTGCGCACGGATGTCACCTACACCGTGGAGACCAACATGTACAGCACCAAGCTGGGCAAACTGGTATGGACCGGCACCACCAGCACGGTGAACCCCACGGAGTTCGGTACCACGCTCACCGAGATCATGGAGGCCATCCACTTCAAGATGGTGCGTGAAGGCTTCCTCACCACGGCGCCCAAGGCGAAATAGCCCACCACAGCCTCATGCGCAGCGCGGCTCTGTCCCTTCTCATCGCCACCACGGCTCTGCAGGCGCAGGACATCGGAGCGTTCCGCGACTACCGGGACTTCTTCCACGTCTTCGACCGGGGCACCTTCACCCAGTTGGAGGCCCTGCCGCCGCGCGCCTTTGCGGTGGGCGGCAACTACCTGGCCTATGCCTCCAGCAACGGCGATCTGAAGGTTTACCAGAACGGTGAGGTGCGCACCATCGACATGAACATCGCGACGCCACCTGTCGTCACCGACCACTACTTCGGCTACGTCAGCGCAGGCGTGTTCCGGCTCTATACCGGCGATTCGCTGATCACGCTCTGTGCAAACACCGGCGGCTTCGTGGTGCAGGACAGCATCGTGGGCTACCGCGATGTGGTGAACCGCATGATCCACGTTCATTACCGCGGCCGCACCGAGGCCGTGGAGGATGCCCTGCTGGACGAGGCCCTGAACGGCGTGCGCAGTGGGGACAACATCCTCGCCTGGGTAAGCAGCATGACCAAGGAGCTGAAGGTGCACTACCGTGGCGAAGTATGGGTATTGGAGAACCTCGTGGACGATCTGGAGTTCTGGGCCGGCACGGACATGGTGGCCTACCAGGACCCTTCAGCCAAGGGCCTCAAGACCTTCTATCAGGGAGAGGTGCTGGACGTGGAGGCCTTCATGCCCAAGCGTGTGGAGATGGGTCGCGGCCTCTATGCATACATCGATGCCAGCAACGCCCTGAAGGTCTTCCAGGGCGGAAAGACCTACGTGGCCCAGAGCTATGCGCCCGAGGAATTCTTCGTGCAGGACAGCCTGGTGGTGATCAAGGACCAGGGCGAGCTCCGCATCTTCAAGGACGGCACCACCACCACTGTGCTGCGCTACTTCCCCGAGGTGTGGCGCTCCAGCTGGGGCACCTTCGCCTGGCTCGATGTCGACGGGACCATCAAGGCCTGGCACAATGGCACCATCAGCACCGTGCTGCAGCACGAGGTGGTCAAGGGCTTCACGCTGGACCGCGGCCTCATCACCATCAACCTCACCAACAACAAGGTGAAGGTGTGGTGGAACGGCACGCTCTACGCGCACTGAACTGCACGGGCATCACCTGCGCACACTGCCCGGACGTCAGGCCCGTCATTCAGGCGCTTACTCCACCACCACGCGCAGCACCTCCACGCCTGCAGCCGAGCGAAGGCGTACCAGGCGCAGACCGGCCTTGCCCGCAGTGGGTATCACCAGCTGCACGGGCGCTCCGGCACTGACCCCCGTGGTGTGCACCGTGCGCCCGATGCCATCCAGCACATCCAGTTGGGCGGCGTGGACGAGCGGCTCATGCGACCGCAGCACCAGGGTGCCATCGGCCATGGCGGTGGCCTGCAGGCCGAACGGACGCTCCACCTCACCCACACCGGTGTTGATGGGAGAGAAGCGCCACAGTTCGTTGGAAGAGAAATTACCGCCGCTCACGGTCTTCTGGCCGAACACCAGGTATCCCTGGCCGCCGATGGAGAACAGTGTTCCGTTGGCGATGCGGTCCGTGGGCAGTGTGCTCTGGAACAGCCACTCGTCTCCGGGCACATCATAGGCGTGCAGGTTGCGCTGGTTGCCGCCCACGTTGAACACATAGCCCCTGTCGTTCACCTGGGTGGCGGTGCTCTGGTCGCTCACCGGAGAGATGGATGCCACCTCGGTCCACGTATCGGCCAGCGGGTCATACTCCCACCAATCGCCATACACACCGCTGAACACACCTGCGCCCATGCCCAGGTAACCCTTGCCACCGGCACTGAAGGCGCATTGCGCGCGACGGTCTTCGCCGGGGAAGGGTGCCACCGTGCTCCAGGTCTCCGTGTCGGCATTGAAGGCGTACACGGTGCCCACACCGTTCTCGGGGCCGATGTAGTAGGAGTTGCCGATCACGAAGCCGTGCGAGTAGGCAAAGCCGGTGACGCCCGGTACACTGGGCATCTGCACCCACGAATTTGTGCTCGGAATGTACTCATACAGGTCGTTGGTGAACTGGATGAAGGGGCTGCCGAAACCCACGAAGAGGCGCTCCCCGATGGTGAATGCATCGGCCCCTTCGCGCACACCACCGGGATAGGTGGGCATCTCTGACCAGGTGTCGGTGGGCGCATCGTAGCGCCACATGTCGGCCACCGTATTGTTCACGCCGCTGAACTGCAGGCGGCCTGTGCCGGCAATGGCCGTGGTGTTGTTCCCCGTGGCAGTGGCCCAGAACCGGCCTGCACCCGGGCAGCTGCTCATCTGGTTCCATTCGGTCTGTCCCTGGGCGGTGCCCAGCAGTCCGAACGTGGCGGCAAGGAGTAGGAAGTGTCGCATGTGCATGGTGTGTTCGTTGCTGGCAAAAGTCCCAGCCGTGCCGGCTTCCTGCAATAGAACAAAGGTTAGGGTGCGGCACACCGCCAGACCTTGTCGGCCATTCGGTGCTCATTCCATGGCTGTGTCCATCACGCTCATCGCCAGGCACAGGGCATCGCGCTGGTAAAGGGCGGATCTCCAACTCCTGACCGATGATAGCGCGACACGGAACTCAAGGGTCCATCCTCGCCCGCACCTCGTGCAGCAACTGGTCGGTGGGGTCCAGCCGGATAAGCCCACGACGCGGGAACTCCAGTTCCAGGATCACCCAAATGGAGATGGCGGTGACGAGGGCGTAGGCCGCCATGTGGGGCACGCTCCGGCGGGTGTGCATGCCGATGCCATATCCTGCGATCAGGGCTCCGATCAGGGACGCCACGAAGAGCAGCAGATAAATGATCGTTGGCGGATGCGCACGGGTCACCGCATCACGTGTGGTGGTGAGGTCGATCATCTGGTTCAGGGCCGGCACCAGCATCAGGTCGGCGGTGGTGGTCTCCTCGCAGTGCCGCGCCTTCGCGGCACCTGTCCATATGCTGTCCTGCAGCTGGGCCACCAGGCGCCATTGGTCC
>JBGTAJ010000327.1:0-3877 GCA_041749915.1 Flavobacteriales bacterium | reverse complement strand
GCCCGCACCCCCGACACCGCCAGCACCAGAACGGCGAGCAGCAAGCCGCGCAGCAGGGCGAAGGGAGAAGGGCTCAACATCGGGTTTGCTTCGATCAGAATGACGCCCGACCCGGCGCTACCGGTGCCCGTCCCCGAGCCTTTTTGTGTGCAATGGCAAGTTCCATCGGGTAAATGAACACGATACGGGGTCATCTTGTTCCATCAGGTCAGGTGCGTCATCAGCAGGTGGCAAGGCACAAGTGGCAAGACACAAGTCACAAGGCACAAGCCCCATCCGCAATACCCGGCCCAAGGCAGCATAGCGCCTCAACCCTCGACCGGGGCTCTCGAAAAGGACCCGGGCGGCCAGTGATCCGGAGGTGCAGGGTCCCCTTCGGGAGACCCTGCACAGGCTTCACGCTGATGTATTCCGATCATCCGCTACTCCTTCATCACCTTCCGCAGCATGCGCTCGCCGTCCACCTGCATTTCCAGCAGGTAGGTGCCGGACGCCAGCGATGCGAGGTCGAGGGTGATGGAAGCAGGCCCGCCCGTGGGTGCGACCGTTAGGGTGAGCAGCGCCTGGCCGGTCAGCGCACGCACCGTGCAGGTGACCACGTCCGCCTTGTGCATGCCCATGGAGATGGTCACTGTGGACGTGAAGGGATTGGGAACCACGTGCAACTGGCCGGCCGTGGGGCTCTCTCCCACCGAGGTGGTGTTGTCCACCAGGTCCAGGCAGTAGTCCTCGGTCTCGCCGACGTTGTAATAGTCGCAACTTGTGGTCGCTGCGTCACCATACACCAGGACCACGCGCATGCGGGTGCTGCCTGTCAACGCGCTCGCGGGAATGTTGAGGTTGCCGCTGATGGGGCCTTCCACCCAGACGCTGGTACTATAGGCCAATTCCCCGGGGCCGGTGAAGTTGCCGTTCTGGTCAAGGTCCACGTACACTCTCACGTACATGGGGTATTCTTCGCCAAATAGAACAAAGACCGGTTCAAGTGTTATGGGGTGAGCTTGACCGATCTGGAGCTCGGTACCTAACGCGGTGAAATCGCCATAACCATCATTGGCGCCGGACTGGTTGTCCAATGTGCCCAGCGCCACACGAGCGATATGTTCACTTCCGGTGAGAATGCTGTAGCTGGGGCAATAGTTCCGTTCGATGCACGCGCCGCAGCCCAGGGTGGTGCTGATGAAGCTTTCCGAGTAGCCGGTCAACAGGCCATCGCACAACCCTTCCACTTGGAACTCATACTCGGTGCAACCGGCAAGGCCCGCCAAGGTGAAGGTGGTCGCGGTGATCGGGTCGATCACCGACCAGGTGGCCGCACCCGTTGGCCGGTACCGCAGGTTGAAGGTGTCGGTGGTGGACGATTGCCACGTGAGGTTCACCGTATTGGAGTCCACGTTGTTCACGGATAAGCCGGTGGGTATGGCGCATTGGGTCTCCCCTGCGTTGATCCCTGCGTCGGGCAGACCAGAGTATGCGTAGTCCTTCAGCGTGAAGCGCGCACCATTACCGGGAATGCTCAAGCGGGCCCAACCATAGTAGGTGCTTCCAGCGCTGTCGAAGCGCAGGCCGAGGAACTTGGGAGAGGCCACGGATGCGCTATCCAACCATGATCCTGTGTAGCCCCCTTGCCGACAAGCCCATTGCTGATTCACCATCCCAAATAGGCCGCAGAAGGGTGCGCCCTGGTTCAGAAGGACCTGGTCACTTGCAGTGTTCCATGCCGAAGCAGGGGTGATCGCCTGCCCCTGTGGAAGCTGAGCAGCAAAGGAGGCCGCATTCACCACGGCATTGGTCCCTTGTGGTGTGATCTTCACCCAACTGCGCGGTCGTGTATTGGTCGCTGCGCAATTAGCCGGGCCGCCTGGGCATGGGGCGTTCACCGTGCGTTGCACGATCAGGAAGTCGATGTTCCCGTCGTTGTCCAGATCGAGGGAACAGGTGTCGCTGGTGCCCGTGTAGGTGGCATCCGGCATCACATCCGTGTAGATGATCTGGGCGTGCGCCTGGGTGGCGATCACCGACAACAGGAGCAGTGCGTGTTTCATGCTTTGGTCGCCGAAGCCCGGCGAAGGCGTTGGTGTGCGCCGTAGCGCGTTTTAGGTGCCGCCGCTGTGCAAAGGCACCGCGAAGGCGTTGGTCAGGGCTTGGTCTAACGGAACGAAGGTTCCACGACCGGTCCACCCCACACTACGTAGAAATACCTGTTTTAGACCTAGGGGGGCAGAGGCAAGCGGCAAGTGTCAAGTCACAAGTGTCAAGGGCCCCAACCGCAATACCCGGCCCGGGGCACTGTAGCACCTGCCTGCCGGTAGGCAGGTCGACCCACCGGGTCGACCTATGAAAATGTGAACGGGAGGCAAGGGGGCAGGGGCAGGGGCAGGGGCAGGGGCAGGGGCAGGGGCAAGTGTCAAGGCACAAGTGTCAAGTCACAAGTGACAAGGGCCCCATCCGCAATACCCGGCCCGGGGAACTGTAGCACCTGTCTGCCGGTAGGCAGGTCGACCCACCGGGTCGACCTATGAAAATGTGAATGGGTGGCACAGCCCAAGGCACAAGGGGCAAGTATCAAGACACACCGTGTCAAGGAACACCCAGCAGCGATCCACCCATCCCGCGCGGGACAACGGCATCACGCTGCCGCGCGTCATCAAGGCCAACTCCCCTGCATGCACCTCCCCTTCCGCCTCCTCCTGCTGGCCGTGCTGGCCCCCTTCGCCCTGCGTGCCCAGCACGCCCCCTTTTGCGGCACGCAGCCAGGCACCGATGCCGCCGTGGTGCAACAGGCACTGGCCTTGCACGCCCAGCGCGGTGGTGGCAGCGACGGGGTGCGCACCCTCAAGGTGAAGGTCATCATCGCAGCCGTGCCCACCGACCAGGGCCCAGGTCCCGCCTTCCAGCCCAGCGAGGTGCAGGCGCAGTTGGATGCCACCAACGCCCTCTTCGCCAACAGCAACACGGGCATCCAGTTCCAGCTCTGCGGGCCCATGCAGGTGGTGGAGAACTACAACCTGTGGGCGGGAATCAACTTCGGCCTGGAGGCGCAGAACTACTTCGAGCCCGGCTACCTCAACCTCTTCTACGTCTTCGAGCTGCCTTCCGGACTGGGCGGTGTGGCCTTCGGGCCCATGGCCTTCGTCTCGCGCTTCGGCCCCACCAACACCCTGGCGCACGAGATCGGCCATTGCCTGGGCCTGGCCCACACGCACGACTACCTCATGGAGCCTGAACTGGTGGACGGCTCCAACTGCAGCGTGGGCGGCGACATGCTCTGCGACACGCCCGCCGATCCGAACCTGAGCCTGCCCGGCCTGGTGCAACTGCCCTGCGCCTACGTGGGCACCGTCACCGATGCCAACGGCGAGCTCTACACCCCGCTGCTGAACAACGTGATGAGCTACTCGCCCTGCCTGGTGGATTCCTTCACGCCGGAACAAGGCGCGCTGATGCGCTACTACGCCGACAGCATCTGGACGCACCTGCGCCGCACTGACGCGCCCATCAGCATCACGCCCTTCAACACCCGCCAGTGCGACAATGCACCCGCCATCGCCCTCACGGCCACGCCCGGCCCCGGCACCTTCAGCGGCGCGCTGGTCACCGGCAACACGCTGAACAACACCCCCAACCCGCCGGGTGAATACAGCGTGCAGTACACCCCGATCAATGCTCCCGAAGGCTCCACCTCCTTCGTGGACCAGTTCTCGCTGCCCTTCGCCTGGATCCCCACCGCACACAGCGGCGTGGCCACCGACAGCGTGTGGCAGAGCTTCACGCCGGACTTCGATGGGGCCTTGGAATTCTTCGACCTCTACACCGGCAGCCCCAGTGCACAGCCGCTGCGCATGCGCGTGTACAGCGGCACCGGCCCGCAGGGCGC
>JBGTAJ010000326.1:0-6217 GCA_041749915.1 Flavobacteriales bacterium | reverse complement strand
CACGTGTGCTCTTCCGATCTCGCGCCGCCGCTGCTTCCGCCGGGCACCATGCGGTGGTCCCGCGGGTTCTTCACTGGTCCGTAGGCGCTGTTCTCATTGCTGCTGCCCATGGCGAACTCGTCGCAGTTGGTGCGGCCCAGGATCACCGCGTCGGCGGCGAGCAGGCGTTCCACCACGGTGGCGCTGTACAGGCTGGTGAAACCCTCCAGGATGCGCGAGCTGGCGCTGACCTTGTGGTCCTTGTAGCAGATGTTGTCCTTGATGCTGAGCACCAGGCCGGCCAGTGCACCGGCATTACCGGCCTTCACGCGGGCGTCCACGGCGGCGGCCTGCTGCAGCGCGCTCTCGTCGAAGAGCTCTAGGAAGGCGTTGAGGTCCGCATGCTGGCGGGCCTTGGCCAATGCGGCCTCGGTGGCGGCGCTGATCGTTGCTCCCTGGGCAAGGGCTGCGCGGGCCTCGGTAAAGGTCTTGGTGGTGCTCACGCCGGAACGTGGGGGCCTACTTGCCCTCCTCCTTTTTCTCCTCGTTCAGGCCGTCCTTGGCGTTCTTGAACTCCTTCATGCCCTGGCCCAGGCCGCGCATGAGCTCGGGGATCTTCTTGCCGCCGAACAGGAGCAGCAGCACCACCACCACCAGCACGATCTGCCAGGGGCCGATGACGCCGAGAAGGATGGAGAGGGGAAGGGTGGTTAGGGCCATGGGGCTGTGGATGTGCGGCAAAGGTAGTGCAGTTGACCGGGCGGGTATGTGGATGGCCACCTACCGCAGCAACCAAGGCCCGGGATCCACCTTCACCAGGCCATCGGCGGTGATCTTCCACACCTCGATGTGGGCGATGGAGCCGGTATCATCGGTGAGCACGGTGCCCACGGTCTGTTTGGTGTCCACCTTCTGGCCCTTGGCCACGCTCACCTCGCGCAGGTTGCTGTACACGGTGCGGTAGGCGCCATGGCTCAGGATCACGGCCTTTCCAGCGCCGGGGATCACGATCACGCTGCTGACGTCGCCCCGGAAGATGGAGCGCACGGCCGCCCCTTTCTCGGTGGTGATATCGATGCCGTTGTTCTCGATGGTGATGCCGGGCAGTACGGGGTGCGGCTGCTTGCCGAAGCGGCTGGTGATCACGCCCTTTTCCACGGGCCATGGCAACTTCCCCTTGTTCTTCTCGAAGTCGGCATTGAGCTCCTTGGCCTCGGGGGTCAGCGTCAGGTCCAGCTTGCCCGTGGCGGGTTTGCCGGTGGCGCCGGGCTTGGCCTTGGGTTTCAGGCTCTCCTCGATGGCCTTGCGGATGGCGGCATCCAGGTCGTTGCGTTGCTTCTGTTGCTTGCGCTGGGTCTCCTTCAGGCGGCCCTCCTCCTTGCGCAGGGTGCTCAGCGCGCTCTGCTGGCCGTTGCGGTCGGCGGCGAGCTTCTGTTTCTCGGCCTGTTCCTGGGCCATGATCCGGCTCTTCTCCTCGCGCTGCTCCTTCAGCCCATTGAGGCGGGACTCGATCTCCTGCCGGGTCTCCTCGATCAGGGCGGCCTGGCGGGTGCGCTGTGCGGCGATCTGGTCCAGGTAGCGGCTGCGCTTGTAGGCCTGCTGGAAGCTGCTGGCCGCGAAGAGGTAGCTCATGCGGTCATAGCTGCTGCGGTTGCGGTAGGCGAACTGGAGCATGCGGCCGTACTCCTCCTTCAGCTTCTCGAGGTCCTCCTTCAGGGAGATGACCATGGCCTGGTCCTCCTGGATCTTGCTGTCCACCTGGCGCAGTTCGCCGTTCATGGCGCGGATCAGCTGCTCGCGTGCATCGATCTGGCTTTCCAGCAGTTGCAACTGTTGCTGGGTGACGCGCTGCTCCTTGCGGGCCTGGTCGATGAGGGCCGTGGTGGTGCGGATCTGCCGGTCCAGGGACTCGCGTTTCTTCTCCAGCTCCTTGCGGTTCTGCCCTTGGGCGGGTGCCAGCAGCAGCACAAGGGAGCAGAGCGCCATCACGCGGGAGAGGTTCGCCAGGAGGGAGGAGTTGGGGGTGTGCTTGTCCATGTGCCGGATCAGGGCATCGGGGTGAACTTTTCCGGGACGCGGAAAGGTAGGCTCAGCGGTCCTTCGAGGCTGATCTTGGAAAGTTCCAGCACGCCGGTGGCCTGGCGTTCGCCTTCGCTGAGGGTGATGCTGATGCGGGTGGGCATGAAGTGCTCCTCGGCCCCGCCACGCACTTCGTAGCGCACATCGGCGGTGCGGTCGCGCATCAGGTCGCTGATCTGCACGCGGGTGATGCGGAAGCTGTCCGGCTCGATCCAGAAGCGGTGCACGATGGCCTCCTTGTCCTCGGCCTTGCGCAGGGTGCGCTCCAGGCGCCGTTCGCCCATGTCCCGGTCGCGGGCCAGGGTGTCGCCCGGGGTTATGTCCTCGGCGGCGCGCACGAAACGGCGTTTCTCCTTGCTGGTCAGCACATACTGCCCGTCCTCCCGGTCGGAGCGGTACTTCTCATCAGGGTCCAGGCCGATGGGAAGGCCCTGCAGTGCGCGTTGCAGCATGGTCAGGTCGGGGTTCATCCCGAAGCGGGCCATGGCGCTGGTGCTGTCGCCGATGAAAAAATGGTCGTTCATCTTGTCCAGCAGCTTGATGCTGTCCGGGGTCATCAGCACGCGGGCCACCTCGACCCCCAGGGCGGGCACCACGCTGACCCAGGCGGCGCTGTCGTGCACGGAACGGATCTGGGCCTTGAAGCTGCGTTTGCCATCGGGCATCGTGAGTTCAACGCCGGCCTTGGCGGAGTAGTATTGGCTGGGCTTCACGTCCCGTTCCAGCACGCGCTCCAGCACCTTTTCGGGGGAGCGTGCGGGCAGTTCGCGGTTGACGAGCGTGAGCGGCCTGCCCTGCTTGCAGGACACGACCACCATCAGGGCCGCCAGGACGGACAGGCCCCTGATGTTCATTCCACGCGGCGGCCTTCGTTGATCTTGCGGTCGATGGCCTCACTGGCACCGCCTCTTTCCTGTGCCTTGCGCCACTGTTCCATCGCACCGGCGGCATCGCCCAGTTCGAAGAGGATGTCGCCGTAGTGATCCAGCAGCACGCCATCGGGCTGTGGCGAACCGGCGAGGGCCTTTTCCATCCAGACCCGGGCATCGGCATGGCGCCCCATGCGGAAGAGCACCCAGGCGTAGGTGTCCTGGTAGGTGGCCTGTCCGGGTGCCAGTTCGTTGGAGCGTTTGCTCATGCGCTCGGCCTTCTCCAGCTGTTCGCCGCGCAGGCTCAGGTAGTAGGCGTAGTTGTTGAGCGTGCCGATGTTGTCGGGCTCCAGTGCAAGGGCCTTGTCGTAGGCCTTGTCACTGTCGGCGTATCGTTCGGCCTCGTTGTAGGCATCGCCCAGGCTGGTCCAGAACTGGGCGGTCAGGGGTGGGTTGTCCACCACGAGGTCGCGCCCGGTGATCAGTGCCTCGATGGCCTGGTCGTGCTGCTTCAGCTGCGAGTGGCCGATACCTTGGTAGAGATAGAGCTCCGGCGTGGTGGGGAAGAGGGCCGCGGCGGCCTCGGCATCCTTCACCAAAGCCTCGTGGTCGCCGAGCTGGAGGTCCAGTTGCAGCAGTTGCATGTGGATGGGGAAGCGGTCCTTTTCGGTCTCCAGCGCCTTGCGGAACTCCTCGCGGGCCTGGGCGAACTTGCCGTCGCGCAGGAGGAAGTCACCGTGGATGGTGTGCGGCTTTCCGCTTTCGGGATGGGCTTTCTCCAGGGCGTCGATCAGGCCGTAGGCGCGGGCGATCATGGCCGGGCGGTCCTCTGGCTTCTCCCCTTCGCTGTTGGTCATCTCGAAGAAGCCGATGAGCACCTGCATCTTGGCATCGATGTCCAGTTCGGGGTCCAGGAAGGCCTCTCCCAGCTGCTCATATGCCTCGTCCATGCGGCCGGTTGCGTAGTAGTGCTCGGCCAGGCCGATGCGCAGCATGCTGTTCCCGGGGTCGAGCTCGAGGGCCTTGAGGTAGTGCTGCAGGGCCTTTTCGTGGTCGCCGCGCTGGTCGTATAGCTCGGCGAGCAGGCCGATGTATTGTGGTTCCTGGGGATGGGCGGCGGCCGCGCGCAGGGCGAGCTGTTCGGCCTCCTCGAACTTGCCGCTGCTGGTGAGCATGCCGAACTGCTGCATGACCAGCTCGTCGCTCAGCCCGATGCGTGCCTCCAGGTCGTTGTAGACCTTGATGGCCTCGTTCACACGACCGGTGAAGGCGAGGGAGTTGGCCAGGTCGAAGTACACCTCATAACGGTCCGGCCACTGCTGGATGATGCCCTGGTAGACGTCGATGGCATCGGAGGTGCGCTGGTCCTGCTGGTAGAGGTCGGCGAGCAGGAAGCGGTACCAGATGTTCTCCTTGTCGGCTGCCACGGCGCGCTTGGCGTAGTCCACGGCCTGGGGCATGTTCTGCCCCTGGTGGTAGAGCTTGCTGAGCTCGAACATGGACGCGCTGTTGGTGGGGTCCACGCGCAGGCATTGCTGGTAGAGCTGCACGGCCTTGGGGCCCTGTCCGCTGAGGCGCGCCTGGGTGGCCTCCATGAACAGGCGCATCACCTCGGCGCGTTTGTCGGTGGTGGCCGCCGGTGGCACGTCGCCGCCCGGCGGGGTGCTCGCGACCGGTTTCGCCCCCCCACAGGCCCCCAGCAGAAGCAGTGCACAGAGGGCGAGGAGCGGAAGGCGTTGGTCGTTCATGGTCGCGGTGGTGGTCTCAGCCCACCGTGCTGTCGTCGCTGAGGCTCAGGTCCATCGCCTTTCCGGTGACGATGGCCCGTTCGCCCAGCATGCTGTTGTCGATGATGGCATCGGTGATCTGCACAGCGGGTCGTACGATCGAATTCCGTACCACACTGTTGGTGATGGTGGCACCGCTCTCGATGGAGACGTTCGGCCCCACGATGCTGTTCACCAGGGTGACGTTCTCGCCGATGAAGCAGGGGGAGATGACGAGGCTGCCGGTGAGGGTGGCCTTGGGGCTCACCAGTCCCTTGTCCTCCTTCAGGAAACCGAGGACCTTGGTGTTGGTGTCGACCATGGCGTTCTTGTTGCCGCAGTCCATCCACACGTCCACCGCCCCGGCCTTGAAGCGCGCACCCTTGCGCTTCATGTTCTCCATGGCGTTGGTGAGCTGGTACTCGCCCTTCTCCTTGATGTCGTTGTCGATGAGGAACTGCATCTCCTTGCGCAGCCGCTCGCCATCGGCGAAGTAGTAGATGCCGATGATGGCCAGGTCGCTCACGAACTCGAGGGGCTTCTCCACGAACTCGGTGATGATGCCGTCGCCGTCGAGCTTCACTACGCCGAACGGCCTGGGGTCCTCCACCTTGTTCACCCAGATCACGCCGTCGCAGTCCTTGTCCAGCTTCAGTTCGGCGCGGAACAGGGTATCGGCGAAGGCCACGATCACGCGGCCGCTCAGCGCGCTTTCGGCGCAGAGGATGGCGTGGGCGGTGCCCAGGGCCACGTCCTGGTAATGGATGCTGCCTTTGGCGCCTACGCGCTTGGCGATCTCCATCAGCTCGTTCTCCACCTTCACGCCGAAGGCGGGGTTGACCACGAAGGCCACCTCCTCCACGGGCTCTCCGGCCACGGCGGCCAGGTCCTCCACGAGGCGTTGTACGATGGGCTTGCCGGCGATGGGCAGCAGGGGTTTGGCGGTGGTGTGGGTGTGGGGGCGCATGCGCTTGCCCATGCCCGCCATAGGGACGATGATCTTCATTCCAAGTGGTTCTCGCTCAGCGGGTGCCGGTGTGTCCGAAGCCGCCCGCTCCTCGTTCAGTGGCGCGAAGGTCCGCACTTTCCGTGAAAGTAACCCGGAGGTAGCGCGCAACGATCAACTGGGCAACCCTTTCCCCGTCCTGTACCTCAAATGGTTCCTGTCCGTGGTTGATGAGCAGCACGCCCACCTCGCCCCGGTAATCGGCATCGATGGTGCCCGGGCTGTTCAGCACGGTGACCCCGTGTTTGAAGGCGAGTCCGCTGCGCGGCCGCACCTGGGCCTCGGTGCCTTCGGGCAGTTCCAGGTAGAGGCCGGTGGGGATCAGCGCGCGCTGGCCAGGGGCAAGGATGATGGGCGAATCGAGGTTCGCGCGCAGGTCCATGCCGGCGCTGTGGTCGGTGGCATAGCCGGGGAGCGGGTGGCGGCTCTTGTTGGTGATGCGGACTTCGGTGGGCTGCACGAGGACTTCGGTCATGATGACAAAGGTCGCAGCGCGTCCTTCTCAGACCTCCAGGCCA
>JBGTAJ010000325.1:0-4129 GCA_041749915.1 Flavobacteriales bacterium | reverse complement strand
ACTGAGTGGCTTGCCCAGTAGCAGTTGTCTCATTGCCTCCTTCTCGAAGGCTTCGTAATCGAACTTTTCAGTCTTGGTTTCCATTGGTCAGGGTTTGAAGTTCGTAATCCGACCTGACACACTTTACTGAACAGTCTCGTGTGAAGTAGCGCCACCTCACAGCTCCGCACTCACAACTCACACCTACCTCACAATTCCACCCGCACCACCTTCTTCGTCGCAAAGAACTCCTCCTCGAAGAACTCCGAGAGCTCGAACACGCGGTACGACTGTTTGATGGGCAGGAGCTCGTCCGCCAGTTCGCCGCCCTTCAGGTAGTAGAGCGTGCCCTCGCCCTTGTTCACCAGGTGCCGGGTCATGCGCAGGAACTCGGGCAGGGTGGTGACGGCACGGCTGACGATCACATCGTACTTCTGCTTGTGGTCCTCGCTCCGCACCTGTTCCGCACTGCAGTTGGCGATCCCCAGCCCCTCGACCACGCCCTTCACAGCGGTGATCTTCTTGCCGATGCCATCGATGCCATGGAAGGTGCACTGCGGGAAGAGGATCGCCAATGGCACCAGTGGGAATCCACCGCCCGTACCCACATCCACGACCCGGGTCCCCTTCCTGAACTGCACCACCTTGGCGATGCCCAGCGAATGCAGGATATGCCGCTCATACAGGTGCTCGAAGTCCTTGCGCGAGATGAGGTTCACGCGTTCGTTCCACTGCGCGTAGAGCTCGCCGAGCTTCGTGAACTGCTCACGCTGCAGGGCGGAGAGCTCCGGGAAGTACTGCAGGAGGATCGAAATGCCGGAGCGGTTCATGTGCTCAACTGGGCATGTGCCGCTGTGCACATGGTCACATGCACACGGGCGCACATGGCTATCAAATGGTATCCTTCCGGCTCTCCATCAGGTTGAGGAGGAACTCCCGGGCACGGAACAATTGCGCCTTCACGGTCCCCAGGGGCAGGTCGAGCTCATCGGCGATCTCCTCGTAGCTGTACTCCTTGTAGTAGCGCAGCTCCACGAGCGTGCGGTAGCGGGGCTTCAGCTTGTCCACCACTTCACGCATGATGGCGTTCTTCTGCTCCTTGATGGCGATGTCCTCGGGGTCCAGGCCGTGGCTCTTCAGCTCGATCGTCATCTCATCGCCATCATCGGTGCCGATGGGATTGTCGATGGAGAAGGTCTTCTTCTTCTGTTTGCGGATCCAGTCGATGCAATTGTTCGACGCGATCTTGAACAGCCAGGTGCTGAAGGCGTAGTTCGGCGTGTACTGCTTCAGGCGGTGGAAGGCCTTGCCGAAGGCTTCGATGGTGAGATCGTCCGCATCGTCCTTGTTGTTGATCATCTTCAACAACATGAAGTAGATGGAGTCGCGGTAACGGCTCATCAGTTCGGCGTAAGCCTTCTGATCGCCTTTGTCCACGGCGCGCCGTACGAGCAGATAGTCGTAGCGGGCTTTCTCGCTGAGGTTCTCGTTCACTTCCATCGTTTGGGCTTGACGAGGATCGTGCTGGCGTACAGCAGTGGATCCAAAAGTAGGAACAACCATTCCAAGGGTAATGCGAACCAGATGAGCGACCCGGCACGCAGGCGGTGCAGGGCCAGCATGGTGATGGGCAGCAGGATGCCCAGCTTGATGGCCGCGGCGATCGCCACGTACGACCACTGACCCGAGAGGACGAGCAGCACGAGCGAGACCCAGAACACCATGTGGGCCAAAGGCAGCAGGGTCAGCAGTACTTGATGCCCCAGTCGGTAATGCACGGCTGTGGTGTAGTGCCTGCGCTTGCGGCGGATCCACGATGCCAGGTCGGCAGTGGGCCGCGTGGTCATGAAGGACCGGGGATCGACGACCACGGCGGTGTTGTTCGCCTTGGCCACCGCGTTGATGAAAAGGTCGTCGTCGCCGCTCATCAGGTGGTTGCCGCGACGGGCCGTGCGGGCATTGAAGAAGACCTCGCTGGTGTAGGCCAGATTGCGGCCCACGCCCATGTAGGGCAGTCCGGCGAGGGCGAAGGACATGTACTGGGCGGCCTTCACACACCCGTCGTAGCGCTCCAGCACGTTGGCCACGCCGGGCTGGGTGGCATAAGGACTGTGGCCGATGACGATGCTGCGTCCGCGCTTGAACCCGGCGGCCATGGTGCTGATCCAATCCTTCCCCTCGGGCAGGCAGTCGGCATCCGTGAGCAGCACATGCGGGTACTTCGCGGCACGCACCCCCACGCCCAGGGCGATCTTCTTGCCGTAATTGAATTTCTCGTCCGCCTGGATGTTCACCGGGCGCAGCCGTTCGTGCTGGGGCTTCATCCATTGCAGCACCTCCCAGGTGTCGTCCTCGCTGCGGTCGTTCACCACCACCACCTCGAAGGTGCGATGGTCCTGGGCCAGCAGCACGGGCAGCAGCTCCTCCAGGGTGCGGGCCTCATTGCGCGAGCAGATCACCACGCTGATGGGCAGTTCGCGGTCCGGCTCGGCCGGCGGGCGCCGCAACGCCAGGCGCAGGAACATGAACAGATGGAAGAACAGGAGCACCAGCAGTGCGCCAGCCATCACCTGGAATTCAAGGGACCACATGGATGTTTCGGACGATGCTGCACAAGGCTGGCAGCTACGAGGGCGAAGCTATCCCCCCTGCCCGGCACCCTGCCCGGGCGGCGCGGCCAGTTATGAACAGCCCGGGCGTGGATGGTCCGCCAGCCGCTCTGGACCTACCTTTGGCGGCCTTTTCACCATGGAATTCAATCTCCTGACGACCGATACCGCCTCGCACGCCCGGGCCGGTGAGTTGCACACCGACCACGGGGTGATCCCCACGCCCGTGTTCATGCCCGTGGGCACCCTGGGCGCCGTGAAGGCCGTGCACCCCCGCGAACTGCGCAACGACCTCAACGCGCCCATCATGCTCAGCAACACCTACCACCTCTACCTGAGGCCGGGCATGGAGGTGATCGAGCACGCCGGCGGGCTCCACAAGTTCAACGGATGGGACCGCCCCATCCTCACCGACAGCGGTGGTTTCCAGGTTCACTCCCTGAGCGACATCCGCAAGATCACCGAGGAAGGTGTGCGCTTCTCCAGCCACATCGATGGCAGCAAGCACCTGTTCACCCCCGAAAGCGTGATGGATGTGCAGCGCACCATCGGCGCCGATATCTGCATGGCCTTTGACGAATGCACGCCCTGGCCCTGCGAGCCGGCCTACGCCGAAAAGAGCATGCACCTCACCCACCGCTGGCTGGACCGCTGCATCGAACGCTTCAATACCACCGAGCCGAAGTACGGACACGAGCAGGCCCTCTTCCCCATTGTGCAGGGAAGCACCTTCGCCGATCTGCGCAAACGCTCGGCGGAGTACATCGCCGGAAAGGGGGCCGTGGGCAATGCCATCGGCGGATTGAGCGTGGGTGAGCCGGAGGAGGAGATGTACGCCATGGCGGAACTGTGCTGCGACATCCTGCCGAAGGACCGCCCCCGCTACCTGATGGGCGTGGGCACACCGTGGAACCTGCTGGAGAACATGGCGCGCGGCGTGGACATGTTCGACTGTGTGATGCCCACCCGCAACGGCCGCAACGGCATGCTCTTCACCATGGAAGGCGTGGTGAACATCAAGAACAGACAATGGTCGGATGATCACAGCCCGCTGGACCCCGGCGCCCACAGCTGGGTGGACACCGCCTACAGCAGGGCCTTCGTGCGGCACCTGTTCCAAAGCAATGAGATGCTGGGCCAGCAGATCGCCAGCCTCCACAACCTGGGCTTCTACCTTTCCCTGATGAACGAGGCGCGTACCAATATCCTCGGCGGAACGTTCACGGAATGGAAGAACGCCTTGTTGCCGAAACTGAAAACGAGACTTTGAGATCCGGCTACTGATCTATGACCACTGGCTGCTGGCCAAGCCGTTCAGCCAGCAGCCAGCAGCTAACAGCCAGCAGCCAAGACCCCACCCCGTGCTGAAGACCCTTGACCGCTATATCATCCGGCAATTCCTGGGGACCTTCTTCTTCATCCTCGTCACCATCATGCTCATCGCGGTGGTGTTCGACATCAGTGAGAAGACCGAGGACTTTGCGAAGATGAAGGCGAGCACGCTGGAGATCGTCCGGGACTACTACCTCAACTTCGTCATC
>JBGTAJ010000324.1:0-2372 GCA_041749915.1 Flavobacteriales bacterium | reverse complement strand
CCGCGACGCGGACAAACCCGCGATGGCCCTGGGCGCCATGGATGTGAGCCTGCACCAATTGGTGCCCGCCTACGGGGCCTTCGCCATGAAGGGCAGGCGTGTCACGCCGCAGCTGATCACACGCATCACCGATGCGCAGGGCAACGAGCTGTACAAGGCGACGAAGCCACGGTCGGTGCAGGCCATCAGCGAGCTGAACGCGGCCCAGCTCATCGCCATGCTGCAACGCGCGGTGGACCAGGGAACGGGCGCAGCATTGCGCGGTCGTTACGGCCTCAGCGGCCCCTATGCCGGCAAGACCGGCACTTCACAGGACTACAGTGATGCCTGGTTCGTCGCCTGCACCCCGGGCATGGTCATCGGAGCGTGGGTGGGCGCCTTCGACCCGGAGATCCACTTCAACAGTGCGCTGGGCACGGGAGGCTCGCTGGCTCTGCCCATCGTGGGCAGCACCCTGAAGACCATGGAATCGAACGCCAAGATGCGCGGGCGCTACGTCAACAGCTTCGACTGGATCGAAGCCCATGCCCCGGACCTGGACTGCGCCGCACAGCGCAACCCCAATGCCCTCGACCGCCTGATCGATGACGTGTTCGGCCGCGACAAGCCCCACCCCGTGGACACCACGAAGGACGAGCGCCGGAACGTGTTCGACCGGCTGTTCAAGAAGAAGGAGTGAACGCCGGGCGCGCGATGGACCGCAAGTGGTTCAGGACCCGCCATTCCCCAAGCACTGCTCATCTGAATTGGCCGGATCGCAAGATCTTGTCCGTGCAATGCGCTGGTCATCCCTCTTTGTAATGATGGTCCTGCTGTCCGCGCCGGGATATGGGCAGCTGTGCCAGACCATTTCCTCCGGGAGCATCACCGATGTTTCCAACTGGCTCTGCGACTGTAACATCGAGCAGTGCGATACACTGCTCATCGCGCATGCCATGACGGTGGAGGACACCTTGACGCTGGGCAATGCGGTGTACACGGAGGTCACGATCAGTGGATCATTGACCGGAGATGCTGTTGTGGCTTTGGCTGGCAGCCTCGTGAACCATGGAACCATTGCGCTGGACCGTTTGGCGACAGACGTTGATTGGATACCTGAGTATGATACCTACTTCACCAATCACGGTACCGTTACGAACGGCCGTCTCATCCTGTTTGCCGACTCGACACGGAACATGGGGTCCATAATGGCGACCGACTCCTTGGTGATAGGCGCATTCAGAAGGTTATACAACGACGCTGCTCTTGAGAGCCGGATAATTTATGGCCTTGGTGGGGTCTCAAACACAGGGACGATCAATTGCGATTCGCTAATTGCGAGCAGAGAGCTATACAACTATGGTTCGATGGTCTCTGAGCATCTTTTCGAGCTATACAGATACTCGATAAATACCGGAACGATATGGGCCGACGAGTATAACCAATACAGTGGAAGCTTCTACAATGAGGGTAGCATGGCGATCACGGGCACCACATCCCTCGGTGTTTATGGCGGCATCCAGTTCGAGCAGACTCCTAGCGCACGCTTGACCACCAGGAACCTCTACGTACTTGAGAATACCGATGTCCGCGGCTTAGGCTCCATTTGCATACTGGAACATGCCGAGAACCATGGGAACCTCATCGGTTCCATGCAGCTCTGTGACCTCACTCCCACCATGACCACTCCGCCCTATTGGGATGTGCACACGGGGACCATCGTGCTCAACCCCACTTACTGTGGCCCATTGGCCTGCGCCACGGTGGATGTTCCCGAACCCGACGAAGCATCGGCGACGAAGTTGTTCCCCAACCCTTCGACGGGGATGGTACACGTGGAGCTCGGGACCCGTGCGGAAGCGGTACATGCCTGGGTACTGTCGGATGCGCTGGGCCGGCGGATGATGAACGCTACGGAAATGGAGGCTGAGCAACTGACCTTGGACCTGTCCGCTCAAGTAGCGGGGAGTTATTGGCTGGTGCTTCAGGATGCGGAGGGCGAAGTGATGGAACGGCTTCGAGTGGTGCTCATGCGCTGATCACGCGAAGGCCTGCTTTCCCACCATTCGGTGCACAACTACCGGTCCCCAAGTTCCCCTAGTAGTGTATCAGAGCGGACTTATCTTACCCTGACCATGCGGAAGTTATCGGTCATCATACTCCTCGCCCTGAGTGCGCTAAATGGACATGGACAGCTCTGCCAGACCATTGCATCCGGCTCGATCAATAACCCTTTGATCTGGGATTGTGAGTGCGCGGCGAATTCTTGTGACACCCTCGTTATTAACCATGAGATCCTAGTTGAACAGGACCTTGGGTCTTCGATCCTCGACCAGCGACACATTGAGGTCGCAGCTACGGGAAGTCTTGTATGTGTTGGGGATATCGTTCTC
>JBGTAJ010000323.1:0-3678 GCA_041749915.1 Flavobacteriales bacterium | reverse complement strand
CCATGGCATGGCCGTTGCTCCCAGGGTGTAGCGGTAATTGAATATGCCGCAGGCAGGGCCCACATTACCAAAAACAGTGAAGTAAGAGCCCTGTATCGAGGACATTGTGCCGTTCGCAGCACTGCCGATCTGGTTGGATTGGGCCTGCGTACCATCCGTGAAAAGGCCCAGTAATAGGACCAACGTGAAGGAGCGGAGTAGAACGTTTTTCATGGGAATAGAGGTTGGTCCGTGGAGTGGACCAAAGGTGCCGTGTATGATCGGCCCCACACCTCGTAGAAATACCGGTTCTTGGATCCGGATCACGGCATCACCAACCGTGTGGTCAGCTGCTGGCCGTTCAGGAGCATGCGCACGCTATACAGGCCGGGCCTGAGCGTGGATATGGGGAGCGTATGGCTCCTGGCTCCCGCGCCAAATGCCATGCGATCTCGTGCGATGGTCCGTCCGGCTGCATCGATCACATCGATGGTGGCAGTGCCGCCCGTGTTCAGCGACAGGTCCAGGCGAACGAGGCCATCGCCTTGCGCAACAGCGACCAGCGCATTCGCTGGTGCGACAGCTCCCGGCACCCCCGCAAAGGGATCACCGAGCCAGCGAACGCCCGTGGTCACTATGGGTTCGCCACCTTCCTCCCCGGAGCTATTAGTGAACACTTCCACCAGCGGGTAGTGCGTGCCGGGGTGCAGGTAGTAGTAGATCGTGTCCACGTAGGATCCATCCTCCGGCCACGGGGTTTCGAGGGTGTAGCTCCTGGTGAGATGCAGGCGTAGCACATTGGTGAAGGTGCCATAGGGCAGGATCAACGTTCCATGGCCATCGGCCTCGGCGTTGATCGAACCAGCATAATACCAGGAAGGGCCGGGGCCGACATCCGCAAAAAGGTCATCGACCCATTGCGTGCCATACGTGCACGGGAATTGGAAGGTCATTTCCGGATCCTGGTAGTCGACCACCCAGTCTGGGTCAATGTGGTATCCGAGGTAGTAACCACCGGTGGCGTCGAAGGAGCGGTAGGCGTAGCCACCATTCTCGGCATGCGCCAGTGTGGCGGTGGGGAAGCTATCGGTCATCGGCGTGGTGGCCGGATCCAAGTACGCATAGGTAAAGGCGCTATCGATCACCAGGCCACTGAAGTTCCAAGTGACATTGGCGCCGCTGGGACCGGGATCCATCCAGGAGCTGGCGTTCAGCACGAACGATTCACCCGGGATGGCGGCGAAGTTGCTTTGGTCGATGGTGGGCTGCGCGCCTGACTGCCGGGGCTGGGCAGCGGTGCCGACGAACAGGATCGCGGAGAGCAGAACCGGGTGGACGTGGTTCATCGAGTGAGCGGTATCGAGGTCCGAGTTGGGTGTCATGATCATACGCTACTCCTTCACCACCTTCCGCACCATCCGATCGCCGTTGGTCTCAATTTCCAGCAGGTAGGTCCCGGGGGCCTGCGATGTCAAATCGAGGGTGATGGAGGAAGGCCCGCTGGTGGCTGCGACCGTGCGCGTGATCACTGCTTGGCCGATCAATGACAGCACCCTGTAGTTGACGGCACCTGTTGTTCCTGTGGGGAGGGAAATGCTCAACGTGGAGGAGAACGGGTTGGGCGATACCTGCATGCCTGCGAGCGCGGTGCGCTCTATGCCTGTCGATATCGACCCCATATCCCCGGCAAGGATCCCTTCACCGGGCAAGCCGTTGTAAGCGTAATCTCGGATGGTGAAGCCACTGGCTCCGGAAGAAACGGATACACGGACCCATCCATAATACCAGTCCCCGCCAAGTGAAAATCGAAGGGCGAGATAACGGTCCGTGGGATTTGACCAATCACCAAAGGGGACCGGATTTGGCCCATTCGGATTGCCTCCTCCCGTTGGAAATTGCCTTAAACGTCCCTGCGGATCGTTGGTCCAGCTTGCATTGGTCCCGCTCGCATCAGGACCGATGAATGCATTGAAGTTTATGGCCCTAGTGAGCAGGATTGGACAACACATCAGTGCCTGACTCCCGTTGGTAGTGCCCAAGAACACGGAGTTGGTCGTACTCGTTCTGCTTGCGGTAAGGGTGGCATCTGTTATGCCATCGTTGTTGATGTCCAGGGCATAGACCGTAGACCCGATAGGACCTTGCGTGATCGTTGTATCAGGATCAACATCCGTGTATATGATCTGGGCATACGCCTGCGTGGCTATCAAGGCCGAAAGGAGTAGTGCGTGTTTCATGGTTAAGCGCCGTAGCCCGGCGAAGGCGTTAGTGGAAGGCGTTGGTCGGGGCGGCTTCGGAGCCGTGTCAAAAGTGCCCGCCTTGGGCGGCTCCCCAATGCGTAGAAACACCTGTTCTGCTTCCGTTTCCGGGGATACGGTCCGGGATCGGCCCTCAGTGGACATCATTCATGGCCCACCACAGAGGCACAGCGAACACAGGGGCCCTTTGTATCGCTCTGAGCCCTCTGTGTGGTGAACAACGAGCGCCGCTCAATGCTGGAGCACTTCCCGCAGGCGCGCCACGAGTACCTCGCTCTGGATGGGCTTGGGCACGTGGGCGTCCATGCCGGCAGCGGTGCATTCCGATCCTTGTCCGAGCACGTTCGCGGTCATCGCCACGATGGGGATGCGCGACTTGTCACCGCCGAGCGCACGGATCGCCCGCGTGGCGGCGAAACCGTCCATCACGGGCATGCGCACGTCCATCAGCACGAGGTCATAGTCGTTCAGGCCGACCATTTCCACGGCAAGCTGCCCGTTCGCGGCCACGTCGATACGCGCCCCGGGTATGGCATGCTTCAGTTCCTGCTTGGCCACCATCACGTTCATCTTGTTGTCCTCGGCAAGGAGGATGCGGAGATCGTGCAGGGGCCGCAAATTTCCGGCCCGTACCTGCGTGATCTCCGCATACTCCTTGCAAAGCCCATAGGGAATGGCGAACGTGAACGTGCTTCCTTCGCCCGGTGTGCTGGTCGCGCTGATGGTGCCACCTTGCATTTCCACCAAACGTTTGCAGATGGTAAGCCCCAGCCCGGTACCTCCATAGATGCGGGTATGCTCCGTTTCGGCTTGTGTGAACTCATCGAAGATGAAGGGCAGCCGATCCGGGGCGATGCCGATGCCTGTATCGGTGATGCTGAACTGGAGCATCACCGCATCGGTCAGATGTTCTTTCACACGAACGGATGCGCTCACCCGTCCACGCTCGGTGAATTTCGTTGCGTTCCCCAACAGGTTCAGTAGTATCTGGTTCAGGCGCGTAGGATCGCCCAGTACCTGTGCCGGTACATCCGCTGCGATGTCCACCTCCATCTTCAAGCCTGACTCTTCCGCCCGGTAGCGCAACAGTTCCATCACGTTGTGCAGCACGGCACGCGGGTCCATGGGCACTTCTTCCAAGCGCATGCCGCCCGCTTCGATCTTGCTCAGGTCGAGGATGTCGTTCACGATCACCAGCAGGTTCTTGCTGCTGGAGGTGATGGCATCGATCATGTGCTCCTGTTCGGGCAAGTGGGCATTCCTGTGCAACGCGTTCCCCATGCCCATGATGGCGTTCATCGGCGTGCGGATCTCGTGGCTCATGTTGGCCAGGAACTGTTGCTTGATCTGATCGCTGTGCTCGGCCCGTGCACGCAACTGCTCCGCGTGCTCCTTCTGTTGGTGCAGTTCCGCCGTGCGTTGCTCCACGGTCCGCTCCAAG
>JBGTAJ010000322.1:0-76347 GCA_041749915.1 Flavobacteriales bacterium | reverse complement strand
GTTCCAGCTTCTGGTGCTTTGCCTGCTCATCGAACAGGCTTCGGCTAGGGCGTTTGCTCATGCCTCAAAGAGATCGATCGCCTACCGCTTTGTCAAGATCTGATCGCTGCGACTTCTCAACAGGTTCTTCGAACTACCCATCAGGAAACGGATGGATCACCTGCACCCAGCCGAAGTTGCTAAGCGGACTTTGGTAGGCCGTGTCCAACGAACCATCGGGGTGTATGCGGAACACCTTACCCACCGGCTGCCCTTCGTACTGGTTGCCCTGCGTGCTGCACAGGAACTTGCCCTCCACCTCCGGAACCGAACCCTCCGGGAAAGCCTCGAACTTGAACATGTTGCCGTTACTTTGCCTGTGGATCCGTGTGGTGTCAAGATAACCCTCGTTGCTGAACCATATCATACTGTACCAGCCGTCAAAACCGCGGATGGTGTCCTCCAGTTGATGACTTCCGCTCATGAGAACACGACCATCTGGGAACACGTGGTAGTCGCCACCTTGGAAAGAGCTGAAGTAAGGGCCGAGATTCATTGAAATGAACGAAGGGTCTTGGAAGCCGTTTGACAAAAGGCGCCTAACAGTTCCTCCTCCAGCATAAAATATACCGTTCCATAGAACGATTCGACCATCTATGGGTGGATATTGGTTAAACCCAGAGCTTAGCATACCACTAGGACCTAGTCTGGCACCTCCCCTTGGTATAAATGGATTTCCACCTTCAAAGACCAACATTCCACTCACCAGCACATCCCCGTTCGACAACGGAACAACCGAACTCACATAATCCTGATCTATGGTGGTTTGGAAAGACGCATCCAGCTCAAAGCTCTGCTGCGCAGCGTTGTTGGTGGCGGCCAACATGGCCACCACCAACAACAGGCTATGCATGTAGTGCGCAAGCATCAGGGCTGTACGATAAGTCGTTCGGTCTGTAAGCGCTTGCCATCCTCCATCAGCTCCACGCTGTAAAGGCCTTGTGCCAACTGGCGTGTATCCCAGACCAGTTGTACTTCGGCGCTCTGCACTAGCTCCTGGCGCATGGTCCGACCTTGGGCATCCCGCACTACGAAAATAGCGTTCTTGGGTTCATGGTCCAAGGTAATGGATACCCCGGTTTGGCGGGTGACCGTTGCTCGTTCTACTCCACCACCACCCTCCCTCTCCGCACCGCCCCCTCCGGCTCCCGCACGCGCAACACATATACCCCAGCAGGCAGGGCGCTCTGCACCGTGTGGCTGTGGGTGCCAGTGCGCAGCACTTGTGTATGTAACACCCGGCCGCTGGCATCCAGCAACTCAAGGGTGACCGGGGCGCTCAGGGGCAGCTCCAGCGTGAAGGAGCCTGTGCCCGGGTTGGGATAGGGCTGCAGCGGGGGCAGCGCAGTGCGCTCGGCGATGCCCACATCCAGCCCGTACAAGCGGCTGATGAAGCGCTGCTGCGGGTAGTTGGTGGTGCCGTCGTGGTAGCCGTGGTAAGCGCCCCAAACATATATGGACCCATTACCATCTTCGAGTAGACCAAATATGTGGTTGTATACAAAGTCTATCGTACCTGTGCCACCGCTGTACGAATATTGCCCACACCCAGCATCATCAAACACATCTTCGATCCAATTCCCATCGGGATCCAACAAACCAATACCTCTTTTCAAATTACCATCCACTATTTGATAAGCACCCAATACCGCAATGTTACCATCTGACATTACTTTATGCAAAACAAATGTGAACTGCCCCCAATAGATAGGTTCGTTGGGCCATTCAGGGGATGTCCATGGAACCTGTGTCACTTCGATATCATTGTTGAAGGAAGGATCTAAACTTCCATCTGACATCATGCGAACCATGTGCAGCGTATCAGGAGATGAAAATGATGTTTTGAATAAACCTGATGCAACTATCCGACCATCAGATAGGGGAGTAATTGCAAAGGACTTACCCCAGGCAACTGCGGCCTGAAAGGTGGTATCAAGTACACCATTTGCATCTACTCGGAACGTGTATCCAATGGGCTGCCCATCCCAAAATGAACAGTTACCTGATAAGATGAATTTTCCATCTGCTTGTTGTACGATCTTCGTGATGTCACAATTCCCGCCCCTGCGAGGTGGTCGGCTTAGGTCTACTGAACCTGAATTGGTCAACCAAACCATATTGTACAAACCTACATAACCTTCAGTTGTATAATTCAAACTGAACAAACCAACTATAACAACTGAACCATCCGGATAAACAAAATAATCTCCCAATCCTTCATTGGTGAAAAATTGGTCAGCTTGGAAGACAAAACTAGGATCATTGATTCCGTTCTCATCTGACCTCAAGAGGGGAGTGCTTTGGATATAAAACTTGTCATTCCAAGCTGTGATCTTTCCACCACCACCGGTTGATTGAGGAGGTGGAGGAAAAGTGGCATCCCTGCTGCCATTGGCGTTCAACCTCATGGTACTCCAATTATCCAGTAGCGGACTATTGGTGAAGTTTATCCGCCCCGAGATCAAGATTTTACCATTGGGGAGCAATGCGAGAGAATTGACATTCTCAGTGACTATCGCAGTTTGAAACGATGGATCCAGGCTCCATGGCTGCTGCGCATCGGCCATGGCGGCCCTCAACAGGAGGACCGCCATGGCCATAACGCGCACACTATGCTTTGACCAGGTCACGGTTGCACAATGAGTTTCTCTTGGGCGAGCGAAGCGCATGCTGTGCTTCATGGTCCAAGGTAATGGACACCTGGGGATGGCGTATGACCGTTGCTCGTTCTACTCCACCACTACCCGCCCCCGCCTTACCCCTTGCGCCTCCTGCACACGCAGCAGGTACACCCCAGCGAGCAGGGCGCTCTGCACGGTGTGGCTGTGTGTGCCTGGGCGCAGCAGCTGCGTATGCACCACGCGGCCGCTGGCATCCAACAGCTCCAGCGGGGCCGGGGCGTTCAGCGGTAGCTCCAGGGTGAAGGTGCCGGCGGCGGGGTTGGGGTAAGGCTGCAGAGGGGGTAGTGCCCTGCGCTCGGCGATGCCCACATCCAGCCCGTACAAGCGGCTGATGAAACGCTGTTGCGGGTAGTTGGTGGTGCCGTCGTGGTAGCCGTAAAACGAACCATATATATAAATATAACCGTCACCAGTCTCAATTAACCCAATGACACTTCCAAGAATGTAGTCAATTTCTCCTGTACCCGAGCTGTATGCAAACTGACCACATCCACTAGGTCCTTCCAGATCAGGTTCAAGAAATCCATTTTCATCTAGAATGGCCAACCCGCGTCTTAGCTCTCCGTCGTAGGTTCTGTGCGGACCAAAAACTGCAATCCGTCCATCTGACATCAGTTTATGGCGAGGTCGGGTAAACTGCCCCCAATAAATTGGTTCATTGGGCCATAAAGGCAACCCCCATGGCATTTGAATTATTTCCAATTCGTTATTGAACGTTTCATCCAATGAACCATCGGACAAAAGCCTTACGATATGAAGAGTATCTTGAGAACTGAATGTTGTTTTAAACAATCCAGATAAAATTACACGACCATCAGGAAGTGTAGAAATACTCTTAGCATCACCCCAAGTTACGGCCGATACGAAGCTGGCATCAAGCACCCCACTGGAATCAACCCGGAAAGTATATCCAACAGGCTGTCCTTCCCAAAATGAACAGTTACCCGAAAGGAAAAATTTGCCATCTGCTTGTTGTACGATCTTTGTGATGACACAATTTCCGCCCCTGCGAGGTGGTCTGCTTAAATCTACTGAACCCGAATTGGTCAACCAAACCATATTATATAAACCTACATAACCTTCAGTTATATAATTCAAACTGAATAAACCGACTATAACAACTGAACCATCCGGATAAACAAAATAATCTTCCAATCCTTCATTGGAGAAAAACTGGTCAGCTTGGAAGACAAAACCGGGATCATTGATGCCGTTCTCATCTGACCTCAGGAGGGAAGTGCTTTGGATATAAAATTTATCATTCCAAGCTGTGATCGTTCCACCACCACCGGTTGATTGAGGAGGTGGAGGAAAAGTGGCATCTCTGCTGCCGTTGGCGTTCAACCTCATGGTACTCCAATTATCCAGTAGCGGACTATTGGTGAAGTTGATCCGCCCCGAGAGCAAGATCTTACCATCGGGGAGCAATGCGAGAGAATTGACGTTCTGAGTAACGATCGCCGTTTGGAACGATGGATCCAGGCTCCATGGCTGCTGCGCATCGACCATGGCGGCCCTCACGAGGAGGACCGCCATGGCCATAACGCGCGTGCTAGACTTCGAGCTGATCACGGTTGTACAATGAGTTTCTCTTGGGCAAGCGAAGCATTATCGCTCCGCAGCTCCACAAGATACGCACCCGGAGCGAGACCACGGGTATCCAACACCACTTGCTGTGTTGCATGCGCCAACCGCTGGCGTTGCACGACCTTGCCAGCTAGATCCATGACTACAAGTGAAGCATGATCGTCCGTGTTCGAAAGAACGATGTTGACGGCGCTCCACGTCGCAGAGGGGTTCGGGCTGATGGTCAGTATGGCGACATCGCTCGGCTCGACTTCGTTCACCAACGCCCGTGCTTTAGGACCACCATCGCCAGCTTCACCGGTGTATGGCGCTGCGCAACGATCGTAGTGAAAACACAGGAGGTTCTGTGCCCAAGTGGCCGCGCGATCGCTGGATCCCTGGCTGATGGATTCCAGTTGATCCTGCTCGGCAAGGGTCAATTCATCCAGCTCGCGGTCAGCCTGATCAAAGGCCTTCAGCAGGTCGATGAGCGCCAGCATGCGGTCCCTTTCGGAGAGTTCCTTCTCACGCAGCTTCGTATGCTCTTGGGGAATGCCTGCCACCAGGTTACGCGCGAAGTCGAACTCGCCCCGTTGCATCCATGCGATCGCTTCGGCATACCGGGCCGCAGGGGTACGGATCTCCTGCCAAAGCATCCGCAAGCTGTCCTGTGGGTCATATACCGTATCGCCCGAATAGACCTCGATGAGCAGGTTGCCCGCTTGGGACATGGATGCATGCCGGTCGGCCATGGTCAGCTCCAGGTTCGTGCGGTAGGTGCGAACGTTCCAGCTGTCCTCAATGGTGGCCACCATGTAGTCCGGCAGTGGATGCGGTGCTTCGCTCTTCAGCCATGCGGTAAACCCATCCGCTTTGGTGGCATCCGGGTTCGCTGCGCATACCTCCACGTACATGGCTTGAGGGAGCTTGTTCTGTGCGTTCAGGTCCTTCAGCACCGAAGTGCTCAGGTATGGGCTCTTGCTCATGAGGTAAGCACGCAGGTCCCAGGCATCCTGAGGCCAGGCATCCGTAATTTCCTGTACCACTTCGTCCGTACTTCCCCCATCGATCAGTTGATCATACAGGTAGCGCGTAGTGCCATAGGCGATCTTCTCCGTTTCAATGAACTCCTTGACCTCTCCTGGGGACAAACCATCCGACAGGCCGGGTAAGCGCTGGATGCGTTTGTTACAGGTATTCGTCGGCGTGACGATCACCTGCTGAGGGTTCATCAAGAAGTTCTGGGCGGCGATCACCGGGTCGCTACTCACCTGCGGCACGAACGGATCAACCCCGCTGTTGCGGTGCCAATACGAAATGGGTGTGTAGGTGGTCGTGACCAGGAAGTCCCACTTGTCATTGGTCCCATCCCAGCCATCGAACTGGTTGTCCATGGGCAGGTTGCTCTCCCCTTGATTGGCTCGGATGGTGTGTAAGTCTTGAAGGTCATCGTCCTCGTCATTCGCTTTTCTACTCACCAGATTCCATTCGTTGTTCTGGTTAATATTACACTTCAGCTGCAAGCCGATGACGGGCGTATAGCTGGGCGCAAGGCTTGCGCAGACCCCTTCACCCACAAAACCACGGAGCAGGTTGGCACCGGTGTTGCGGAACACCACATCGTTATGGTCCTTGCTGTATCCGATGACCACACCTTCCGTGCGTATGTCATTGCCAGCATTTACCGATCGGCTCAGGGTATTGTCCTGCACCGTGAAACCATAGCCGTTGTAGGAGTATAAACCGCGATGGAAATCCGCCCAGAAGGGTGATTCCAAGGGGTTGGTCTGTGGTACGCCTCTCCCTCCGATCTCGAAAATACTGCGTTTGGCCACAAAGCCGATGACACCGCTGGTGTACACCCCGCAGATGTTATCGGTGAAGCGTGCGCCATCCACGGTGAAGTTGCGCAGGGCGTTGGGTCCGCCGATGGCGTGGATGCCGTGGTCTAGGCCGGTGAAGGTGCTGGGCACGATGTTGCCTGCGGGGCACTCCTCACCCACATTGAGCAAGATGGAGCAACTGGGCAGCACTTGGAACTGGCTCTCGTAACTCTCGATGCCGTAGCCGAGTGCGGCGCTGCCGAGCGTCGCGTATTCAGCGTCGTTCACCAGGTTCTGGAAGTGGCACTTGCGGAAGAGGATCCCGCTGACGCGGTCCAGGCGGACGTGGCGTTTGAAGTTGAAGGGCGCGGAATTGAACGGTTGGTCCACCACGAAGGTGCTGCCATTGAAGCGGCATCGGTTCAGCGGGAGTGGTTGGCCTTGGGGCACGAAGTCGGGGTACTTGCGCATGTCCACCGCAGTAATGCAATTGCGGAAAGTGCATCCGTTGGCGATGACCACTGCGCCGCCCTGGGAACTGGAGATGTTATAGAGATAGCCGTTGAAGCCGACCGTTCCTGTGCCGGTAAGGATACCGATGTAAGCATTCGAAACGCTGCAGTTGGTCAGTTCGACCATTCCCTGCCCCAGCGGGACGCCCCAAGGTGCTTGACCCTGCTGTGATTGACCTGGGTTGCCGAGCACGGAGATCCCGGGCCACCGATCGCCGGGGCAATCGATGCCATCGAGGGTGGCGTTGTTCATCTGCAAGTAGCCGCCCTCCTGCACGATCACCCGTGCGTTGGCGGCGAACTTCAAGTTCATGTTGTTCACCACCAAGCGGGCGCCTTGTTCCACGATCACATCACAAGTGAATACCACGGTGCTGGTACCGGCTTGCACACCGTTCTGGGTGCCGTTCCACGTGCTTGTGGTCCCTGCGGCCTGGGTGTAGCCTTCCACTGCAGCACCGGGCACGGTCTCGAAGTAGCCGCAGCACTGTTCCTTACTTGCAGCGGATAGGTGTTGGTCGCCGGAGACGGATGGATTCAGGAACCGTGGCCGATAGTAGGATTGCGTAATGCTGCTGACAAGGACCGGTGCACGGTCATCATCGAAGGCATCGGGAACGAATGCGGGGGTGGAAGTGGCCAGCCCAGTGACCACGCCTACGCCAGTGTTACCCGGAATGTAGAGGATCTCTTCCCCGGTCCCCCCAACGATGTTGCGGTAGATCCTGGATCGAACATATTCGTTGGTCAGAACCACATCGGCACTCATATCGACGAACTGCCCTGAAGATAGGTCCACGTATCCGAAGGTCGGTATCCAGTTGGAGCATGTGCTGTATACCTCTGATGTGAGATAGACCCTATTGCCGTCGGCAGCAATGGCACACCCCGCCAAAACTCCCGGACTGCCAACCGCCGTGTTGCAGTTCACCCCCAACGGAGTGGGAAAGATCTCGTATCCGTCAATAGATCCGGGCACCACGGCACCGGAAGTACCATCAAATTCCAGCGTGATGAAGTTATCAACGCCGTCCTCTGGCCATTCAGCGAAACCCTGCCCCCCGGTTATCGCCACACGGATCTGGCCATTGGTCAATCTGCGAGCGTCGGCATCCCGATAGTACTCCTTCTGTGTGAGGGGACTGTTCAGGCTATACGATAGCGGGTAGTAGCTCAGGCCTAAGGGGAAGGTTTGGGATGGTAATATGGCGTTCACCGGAAAGACTCCGCTGCCCATGATCTTGTAAGGATGAATGGTTGTGGTCATGACCACGAAGAGAAACGAAGGGTCATTCTGCGTTGCACCTGCCACCACTCTTATAATGGGCGAACTGCTCTTGCCCGAAGCGTCGATGTTCAAGCGCTTCACATATGATGGCCCACTGAAGAAAGCTTCCGTGAACCACGGATCGAACTGGGGGTAGAGGTCGGTGAGGTCTGTATCATCAAGACTTAGTAGAAGTCCTTTGCGTACAGAACAGGCCGGCTGTCCGGGCAGGGGGGCTTCACGGTCGGCGCTCATATCCAGCAAAGACACGTTCACATGACCTTCCGTGGATGTGTTCTTGGCTGTCGCTGCGAAAAGATAATACAAGCCACAGGTACCGGGAACGGGTACGCTCAGGAATTCCATGACCCCTGCCTCCATGCATTGGGTACAATTGCTTCCCGCTGCATCGGCTATTCGATAACCGTCACCATCGTATACAACCCCATCAACCACGAAGAAAATGATGCTTCCATCTCCATTGGTCCGGATATGTTGGGCCCGGGTCGCAGGATTACCAGCATAGCCATTTGGCCCACCAGGACTGGGCAGTGTGCGGGTGGCATCGTTCTGGCCCGGTATATCAGTGGGCAGATCCAACCACGCGGCGTTCGTCCCAGTGGCATTGGTAAGAACCAGGGCATCCGCCTGTCCAGAGGCATCCGATATTCCAGCGCCTCCCCAAACAACGATGCTTGCCGCCCATGCGACCGACCGTATCTGCTTCCAAGTGTTCATGCTAGTAGGGTTTTGAACCGGCAGTAGTGCCGTTCACAAACCTTTCAGAACCGTTCCTGCACTTCCAATGCAGATGCTGCACTTGCTGTGCGTACTTGGTGCGTCATCTGCACGCGATGTGCGATCTGTGCACATGAAAACATGCTATTCACCTGAGCTACAACCTCGTGCGTAAGGCCCCGGAGATGTGCTAATTTGGCAACACGAGCCGACAGACCATGTGATCAAATTCCAAGCGACATGTTCAGCGAAGAACTCAAAGCACTACGCAAGCGCCTTGACCTCACCCAGCAGTGCATGGCCGACCGTTTGAACATGGACCGCAGCACCTACTCGCGTCTCGAGCACAAGGAACACCCTCCCGGTCACCTGGTCGATCGGATATGCAAAGAGTTCCAAGTGGATGCTTGGTCCTGGATGCGTGCGCCGGAACCCGGACCGAACACAGAGCAAGGACCGCGGCTCGTGCATCTGCGGCATGAGCATGACCAGGGAACAGGTGAGGAGAATAGCTGGCGACACAAGGCCGTGGATCTAATGGGCCGCATGACGGACCTGCTGGCAAGCATGATCAAAGATCCCGGAAAACGCGGGGGGGGGGGGGGGGAGGGTAATTAGTTTGCCGCCCCCCAAGAACTGCCGAAGGCCCCCGATCGCTCGGGGGCCTTCCTGCATATGGTGTATGGAGTGTGGTTCAGAATTGGACAGGCATCCGCACCTGTACACGGACAGGCTGGCCTTTTTCGACGCCGGGGTTCCAGGGTGAGGTGGAGCGGATGGCCTCCACGAGCTTCTCGTTCAGCTGCGCGTCGCTACCCTCCACCACCTTCACATCGGTGAGGTCTCCGGACTTCTCGACGATGAAACTGGCCGTGGCCTTGCCCTTGGTGCGGTCACCGGCAGGGCCGCTCATCTTCTGGTCGATCACGCGCACGAAGGCCTTCTCCCCTTCCGGAAAGCTCGGCATCTGCTGGGCGCGGGTGTAGATTATGTTCGCGAGGGGCTCGGGGTCATAGACCTTCTCGGCCAGGGGGCGGCCCCACTGATCATAGCGCATCCACACGCCGGCCTTGTTGCCCATCACATACTCGCCGCGGCTTTCCACCTTACCGTTCGCGTGGTAGAAGGTGAAGTCGCCGTGTTCCACCTTCAGTTCGGGATCGGCATAGCTGCCTTCCGCCTTCAGAACGCCGTCCAGGGTGTAGGTCTTGGCGAGCGTCAGCTCATCCTTGGTCCCGGAGGCCACGCGGTAATAGGCGGCGTTCTTCCGTGACGTGAACTCCAGCACCTCGCTCAGGTATTGCTTCTCGGACATCTGTGCCTGTGCACTGGCACAAAGCCCTGCGCCGACGAACATCAGGAAAAGGAGGGGGGCGGAACGGTGTAGCACGGTGTGGGGGTACGCTGGGTTCATCCCTTCCAACGCATCCCACAGGCTTTGGTTACGATCGGTCTACCCGGCCCAGCTCTCGCGGTCCAGGCTGCGGTACTGGATAGCCTCGGCGAGGTGTTCGGTGCGGATGTCCGGACTGCCCGCCATATCCGCAATGGTCCGGCTCACCTTCAGGATGCGGTCATATGCCCGGGCGCTCAGTCCCAGGCGGTCCATGGCCTTTTCCAACAAGGCCTTGCCCGTGGCGTCGATGCGACAGATCTCCCGCAGCTCCTTGCTTCCCATCTGCGCGTTGCAGTGCATCTTCTTGCCGGCATAGCGGTCCTGCTGCACCTTGCGTGCGGCGATGACCCGTTCGCGCATGTCGGCGCTCTTCTCCGTCGGCCGCTCCTCGCTCAGTTCGCTGAAGGGCACGGGGGTCACCTCGATGTGGATGTCGATGCGGTCCAGCAGCGGTCCACTGACCTTGTTCAGGTATTTCTGCACCACGCCGGGGGCACATACACAGTCCTTGTCGGGGTGGTTGTAGTAGCCGCAGGGACAGGGGTTCATGGCGGCCACGAGCATGAGGCTGGCGGGATATTCCACCGTGAACTTGGCCCGGCTGATGGTGACCACACGGTCCTCCAGCGGTTGGCGCAGCACTTCCAGCACCTGGCGTTTGAACTCGGGGAGTTCATCAAGGAAGAGCACGCCGTTGTGCGCCAGGCTGATCTCGCCGGGCTGGGGGAAGGACCCTCCACCGACCAGGGCCACATCGCTGATGGTGTGGTGCGGCGAACGGTAGGGGCGCACACTGAGCAGGCTGTCCTCCTTGCGCAGTTTTCCGGCCACGCTGTGGATCTTGGTGGTCTCCAGGGCCTCATCGATGGTGAGCGGTGGCAGGATGGTGGGCAGCCGTTTGGCGAGCATCGTCTTGCCCGCACCGGGCGGCCCGATGAGGATGATGTTGTGGCCACCGGCCGCGGCGATCTCAAAGGCGCGCTTGATGTTCTGCTGTCCCTTCACATCCGCGATATCCACGGGATAGGCACGGCTGCTGTTGGCGAACTCGGCCTCGATGTCCACCACGGTGGGCTGCACGGTGGGCTGGCCCTTCAGCAGGTGCACCACCTCGCTCAAATGCTCGACACCGTATACGATGAGGCCATGCACGATGGCGGCCTCCCGCGCATTGGCGGCAGGCAGGATGACACCCTTGAAGCCTTGTAGTTTGGCTTCGATGGCAATGGGCAAGGCTCCTTTGATCGGCCGGACACCCCCGTCCAGTGACAGTTCACCCATGACCAGGTAATGCTCCAGCATCTCCGCGGGGACCTGTTCGGTGGCCGCCAGCAGACCCACGGCCAGTGGAAGGTCATACGCTGTGCCCTCCTTGCGGATATCGGCCGGCGCGAGGTTGATGGTCACCCCCTTTCCTCGCGGAGCATAGAGCCCATTGTTGCGCAGCGCGGCATCGATGCGCTGCTGGCTTTCCTTCACGGCGCTGTCCGGCAGGCCCACCAGCTGGAAATAGGCTCCGGGCTCCACGTTCACCTCGGCGGTGACGATGGTGGCGTTGATGCCGAAGACGGCGGCTCCGAAGACCTTGACGAGCATGGCTGATGGTCGATCACACCCGAAGCCGCCGCAGCGTCGACCCATCGGGTCGACCTATGCGGACACGGGGATGGTGGATGATGTCAATGGAACCCATCGATCAGGCATTGGGGTCACGACGGCGTGGTTCGGCCATGTCGCGTTCGATGTGATCGATGAAGGCGTGGATCACCTTGATGTGCACCTCCTGGATACGGTCGGCATAGCCGGCGTGGGGCACGCGGATCTCCACGGTGCAGAGGTCGGCGAGCTTGCCACCGTCCTTGCCGGTGAGGCCGATCACGTGCATGTGCTTGTCGCGGGCCACCTCGGCGGCCTTCAACACGTTCGTGCTGTTGCCGCTGGTGCTGATGGCGAGCAGCACGTCACCTTCCCGGCCGTGCGCCTGCACGAAGCGAGCGAACACCTGGTCGAAGCCATGATCGTTGCCCACGCAGGTCAGGTGGCTGGGATCACTGATGCTCAGGGCGGCGATGGGCTCGCGGTCATCGCGGTATCGGCCGGTGAGCTCTTCGGCGAAGTGCATGGCATCGCACATGCTTCCGCCGTTGCCACAGCTGATGATCTTGGCGCCCTGCTTGAGGCAGTAGCTCATGAATGCGGCGGCCTGCTCCACGGCGGCGATGTTGGCGGGGTCGGCCAGGAAGCGCTGGAGCACATCACCGGCTTCGGTGAAGTGCGATCGGATGCGGTCGGTGCTCATTGTTCCAAAGATGCATCAAATGGGATCGCCACCCTTGTACCCGATCCGCAGGCGGTCGCCCGAGGGTGCCTCCATGAGCTGTTTCACGGCTTCGAAGAGCTCACCGAGCGCATCATCCGTCCGCTCCTGCCGACCCTCCATGCGCTCCACACGGAGCTGCAGTTCCAGGTCGTTCTGCAGGACGCGGTTGAGCCGCACGAAGACCCGCATGATCCGGATGTTCACTGCAATGGCGTTTGCGCTGTTGAGCACACTGGAAAGCATGAGCACTCCGTGTTCGGTGAAGGCTACCGGCAGGTATCGCCTGCCTCCCCTACCGTTTGAGGTCACAGATCGTGACCTCAAAGCAGCCCACTCCTCATCGATCAGTTCGAACGCAAAGTCTTCGGGGAAGCGCTCCTGGTTGCGTTTCACTTGTTGGTTCAGCACCTTGGTAGGCACCGCATACAAGTCGGCCAGGTCGTGCGCCAAGATCACCTTCTGCCCACGGATCCAGTGGATGCGCGCGGCGATCGCCTCTTCAGGCCATGCTTCTGCTATCATGCTATCGACCGCTTGACGGATTATTCGTCAATCGATCGGTGGATAATATGGCAATGTTCTGACGAAAAACCAAGCAAGGAGGAAAGATCCCCTTCGCAAAGTTCTTCCCCCGGCTCAGCGTGAGGCCTGCCCGCCCAGTACCTGCATGCCTTGGAGACCGCGCTCCAGGAAGGCCTTGTAGTCCTCCACGGCGGGCGTGTATCCCACGGGATCGGTGAGGAGCTCGCCATCCGGGCTGAGCAGCGCATACAAGGGCTGCGTAGCGCTCTTGAAGGTCTCGGTCTGCAGCGTGGCCCATTTGTTCCCGATGGTGAGGATCGGTTTCTTGGTGCCGTTGCCCGTCTCATAGATGAACTGGTCCTCTTTCGGCAGCTCGGATTTGGCATCCACGTAGAGCGAAACGAGGATGTACTCGTCGTTGATCACCCGGTTGATGTCCGGCACGGGCCACACGTAGTCCTCCATCTTCCGGCAGTTCGCGCAACCGTATCCCGTGAAGTCCACGAGCATGGGCTTTCCGGTGCGTTTCGCCTCGGCCTGTCCGCTCTCCAGGTCGTGGAAACAGGTCAGACCTGCAGGGCATTCGGTGGGATAGATCCAGCTGTAGCCCGGTGATGGCGATATGCCGCTGAGCAGGCCCACCGGAGCGAAGGTCTTGGCCTTGTCATCATAGCGGAAGCCATAGGACATGTAGGCGGTGATGCCGAGGAAAATGGCGATGAAGGCGATGCGTGAGGCGGAGAACTTCTTCACCGGGCTATCGTGGGGGAACTTGATCTTGCCGAGCAGGTACAGCACGATGCCGAGGCCGCACAGCACCCAGATGGTCAGGAAGAGCTCATAGGGGATCAGGCCCCATTTCATCACCAGATCGGCCATGCTGAGGAACTTGAACGCCAGTGCCACTTCCACGAAGCCAAGGACCACCTTCACGCTGTTGAGCCAACTGCCGCTGCGGGGCAGGCTGTTCAGCCATCCGGGGAAGAGCGCGAAGAGGCCGAAGGGCAGGGCCAGCGCGAAGCCGAAGCCACCCATGCCGGCGGTCAACTGCCAGGCACCGCCATCGGCCGTGAGCGCACCGGCCAGCAGGGACCCGAGGATGGGACCCGTGCAGCTGAACGACACCAGCGCGAGGGTAAGCGCCATGAAGAAGGTGCCGATGAGGCCGCCGAACTTGCTGGCGTTGGAGTCCATCTTGTTCACCCAACTGCTCGGCAGGGTGATCTCGAAGTAGCCGAAGAACGAGATGGAGAAGATGATGAAGATGACGAAGAAGAAGATGTTGAGCCAGGGGTTGGTGCTGATCTCATTGAAGATCTCGGGGTTCACACTGCCGAGGAGGTGGAAGGGCAGGCTGAAGATGAGGTAGATGAGCAGGATGAAACCGCCGTAGGTGAGCGCGTTCTTCAAGCCCGAGGCACGGTCCTGGCTGCTCTTGGTGAAGAAGCTCACCGTAAGGGGGATCATGGGGAACACACAAGGCGTGAGCAGGGCAACCAGACCGCCGATGAATCCCAGCATGAAGATCCACAGCAATGAGCTTTCATCGTCCTTGCGAAGACCGGCGTCGCGCACCACGGGGTTCTCGAGGTCCACGTTGGGCATCTTCAGTTCAGCGGCATCGGTGCGGGTGCTAATCCCGGCGAACTTCGGGTCATTGGGGTCGAAGGAGATGTCGCCCAGCTCATAGGTCCCCGAGCCCAGCCCGAGGATGTAGTAGACCGTGGCGGGAGGCAGGCACATCTCATCATCACAGGTCATGTACTCGAAGTGGCCGGTGACCGGTGTGGCGGCATCCTTCGTGCTGATGCGTTGGGTGAAGGTGGCCCAGCCCTTGAACTTCTTCACCTGCATGTCGAAGACCGGGTCATGGCCGTCGATGACCTTCTCCCCCGTCTCCGCCACCTCGCCCATCAGCTGCACACCACCGATGGAGTCAATGACCACGGAGGTCGGCCATGGACCCATGTCCCCGTAGTTCACTTGTGAGTACACGGACCACCCGGCCTGGATGTCAGCCCGGAAAACAAGCTCCCAGGCGCCCTCTCCCACGGACTTCGAGGTGATGGACCATTTCACGGGATCGGGGGCGGCCTCCTGACCCGGCATCTGGGCGTTCAGAAGCCCGGCCAGCAGCACTGAGCTCAGTGCGAGAAGAATGCGATACATCATCATTTCGGGGATTCTGCCTGGACAGGCACATCGAAGGGTACTACGACCGGTGGCAGGCAGGTCTTGTCGTTACAGACCATGTACTCCACCTCGCCTTTAACCGTGAAGGGCTCGGCGGTGGAGGGTTTCAACAGGACGACGAAGCGTGGCGTACCCGCGTGGTAGCGCACGACCATTCCAAAGTTCGGGTCGTACTCCTCCTTCGGTGCGGGCTCCTCAAGCGCGACCACCTCGCCATATGATGCGGATGGCGTGATGCGGATGGAGGTCGCGATGGGCCCGTCAGAGCTGGGTAGTTCGGTGGCATACACATGCCAGCCTTCATCAAGCCGGGCATCACAGCGGAGCTCCACCGTTCCATCCGCCCGCAGCATGGCACTGAACTTCCAATCGACAGGTGTCGAAGGTCGGGGCAAGGCCAACCCAAGAAATAGGATGAGTGCGGCGATCATGGCATACAATGGTCGCAAAGCTAGCCAGCCCCTGATAGCCTTCACCAAGTGCTTGCCAAGATCCTTGCGATCCTATGAGGCCGCGTCAATGTTAAGGAATGTCAATGCTTACGACCCTGTAAACGGGTATCGTGGTCCCGTATTTCAGCACGATGTTCTCCGGGTCGTAGGTCCAGATGGTGGTCTCCACGGCCTTCAATCCCTCATCATCCTGGAACAGGATGCGGCACTTGCCGTGCTCGCCGTTGCCCAGCCGAGTGGCGATCTTCAGGGTGCTGAGGATGGCCCGTCGTTGGTCCACGGTGATCGCCACCGGTACCTGTGGGAAACGCAGTGCCGGGATATGCTCCTTGGGAATAAGGGTTGCGCGACTGTCGAGCATGACGTTGGGGGGTTGAGGAGACCTGAAGTTAGTACAAGCTTGGACCGATCCCAACTTTTCGGGAAACAGGAACTTCCCGGCTCAGCCTTGCCAAGTGCACCGCACCACCCGCATCGTGGCTTGATCGGCCTTGGAACCCTCGGCCATGCGCAGACCACAGCACCACAGAATGCGCTCCCGGTCGGCGAGCACATACACCCGGTGTTTCCGGTAGAGGGGCACCTTGGCATCGATCAGGACATCGCTGATGAGCTTGGTCCCGGCCCTACCTGCGGGCTGCATACGATCGCCGTGTCGCCACGGACGGAGTTCCAGCGGAAGCGCGAGTGCAGAGGCATCGAACCAGGCCACCATGTCGGCGGGTGCGCGACCGGCGCCGATGTCGCAGGCATCCACGTGATCGATGGCCATGGGCAGGCCCTGCGGAGGGTGAGCGAGATCGGTGATGGTCCAACTGGGTGCTTCGGTCGGCAGCGGGGCGAGGACCAGTTCGTTCCGGTCCACGTGGACAAGCACATCATTCCCGAGGAAGCTGCTTCCCACACGACCATCCTCCAATGCCGTGACCATGGCCTCGATGCGATCGGGGTGGAATCCCTCGCCCTCCAACAAGGTCAGCAACAGGGCGTGGGCAGCGCCGCTTTTCAGCAGAAGCTCCGCAGGAAGATGTCTCACTCCATCCTCATCGGTCCGAACGCTGCTCAGCAGTTCCGCCGAACGTTGTTGGGCCAGCACATCCAACTCGCGGGCGAGGCGCATGTTGCGATGGAGCACAGCACGGACACCGGGCCTCAGTTCCTCCAACATGGGCAGCAAGGTGCTGCGCACCCGGCCGCGCAGGTACTTCGGGTCCACATTACTGGCATCTGTCCTGAACGGAATTCCATATTCAGCGGCGTAACGCTCAATGGCGGCCCGGTCCTGATCGATCAGCGGACGGATGAAACCGGCGCGTTTGACGGGAATGCTCTTCCAGCCATGTTGACCCATTCCCTGAAGGAGGTTCATGAGCGCGGTCTCCACCACATCATCCGCGTGGTGGGCCATGGCCAGCTTGTGCGGACCGCTGTTCATGAGGCGTTCGAAGACCGTATACCGTTCAGCGCGCGCGGCCATCTGCACCGAGCCGCCCATGCGCTCCATGGCCGCGCGCACATCCACCGCTTCCACATGGAACGGGATGCCGTGCTGGGCACAGTGATCCCGCACCAAGGCCCGGTCGGCATCGCTTTCCGGACCACGCAGACCATGGTCCACATGCACCACCTGAACGGGATGGCCCAATGAGCGCAGCACGTGGAGGAGCACCATGCTGTCCACACCGCCGCTCACCGCCACCCACAGCGCTTCGCCCGGTTGCAGCAGTGCATGGCGGGCAATGGTGCGGGCCACCCGTTCACGCATGTTCCAGGGCTTCAATGACCGAACGTGCCTTGACCTCGCACTCCTCCCACTCCAGGGCCGGCACGCAGCGCGCCGTGAGCGCACTGCCCGTGCGCAGGGATGCGTGTCCGGTGGCCATGTTGAACAGCACGGCGCGGATCACCACGTTCAGGTCCGCCTGTCCGTTCGGAGTGAAATAGCCCAGCGATCCACTGAAGAGCCCTCTCCCACCACGTTCCGCTTCCTGGATCAGCTCCATGGCCCGGGACTTGGGTGCACCGGTCATGCTGGCCATGGGGAATGCGATGCGCGCCACATCAAAGGCCGAGAACCGATCCGCCCTGAGCGCGGAGACCGTGCTGACCAGTTGATGGACCCGTGGATAGCTCCGAACGGCACACAGGGCTTCCACGCGCACACTGCCCGGCCGGGCGATGCGAGACAGGTCATGCCGCATCACATCCAGCGCCATGATGTTCTCGCTTCGCTCCTTGGCATCGGACATCAGTTCCTGGCACAGGTGCTCGTCATCCACCGGATCGCTCGCACGCGGGCGCGTGCCCTTCATGGGCTCGCCCACCACACGGTCGCCGTCCATGGCCAGGTAGCGTTCGGGACTTGCGCACAGGGCGAAGTGCTGGCCGTGGCGATGGAAGGCGGCGAAGGGGGCATCGGACCTTCGCAACAGCCGGACAAAGGCCAGGAAGGGATCGATGGCGGACCAATCCGAAGTGCGTTCCGTGCAATAGTTCACCTCATAGATGTCGCCCCGCTGGATGTGCTGCATCAGCACATTGGTACGTTCGAGATGTTCTTCACGGGACGTGCGCACCTGCCATGGCGTACGCAGGGAACGGCCATCGTCCACCACCGGCTCGTTGATCCGCGCGATCAGGGCATCCGTCGCCTCTTCATCACCCACCCTCGCGTGAAGGACGGCTTCTCCGTTCACCCATTCCACCACCCACCGGGGCACCCACCAGTCCGAATTGGGGAGCCCTTCCCTGCTATCCACGACCTGACCATTGGGGTCGACCCGTTCATAACAGAGGTGTCCGAAGTACCAGTCCGTGGCTTTGCCATGGACGTCGAACGTGGGCGCGGGTGCATGTGCGACCGCACCGATACCCAGCACGGCGCGTGCCTGATCGGCGGTCCGGCGATACAGGAAATGAGCATGCTCACGCAACACTGCCGGGATCGGCGGCACATGGGAACCGAGGGGAATGGTCCGTCGCACAGGGGACCAAGTTATCGGAGCGCACCTTGGCATCGTTGCGCGAAGACCTCGGAGACCATGAGGGATAACGAATTCAGCGACAGACCGCAGGGATCACCGTACATCGGAGGTAACCGAACGCGAGCGCTTGTTCAGCACCCAGCGGAACATCATGCCAAGCAACAGAAGGATGGACAGGATGATCGCCGAGCGACCGACGAGATCACCGTGCCGCACGAAAAAGGTGCGTTCATCATTCAGCCTCAGGGAAGCACGGATGGCCGTGGGTTGCCACCATGCCGTGGGGTCATGGATCACACCCCGTTGATCCACCCAGCAGGAGATGCCCGTGTTGGCCGAACGGGCGATGGAGCGCCGCGTCTCGATCGCCCGCAAGGATGCGAAACCGAGGTGCTGAACGGGGCCGGGGGAGTCGCCCCACCAGCCATCGTTGGTCATGATGGCGATGACATTGCCGCCGTTCCGCACGTGTGCCGCCACATGTTCGCCGAACACCGATTCGTAGCAGATGGCCGGAATAACAGCCAGACCCGAGGTGGTATCGCGCAACACGCTGCGTTCTTCCTGCAGGCCCAAGGAACCGCTGGTTCCACCCAGGTCCACGGACAATGCGCTCAACTTACCAAGGACACTTTCGAACGGCATCATTTCCACCCCGGCCACCAGTTTCGATTTGTGGTAGTGCTCCAGAGGTCCGTTCACCGGCCGGAACAGGGCCGCGTTGTAGGCCTCGTACCACAGGTCCGTTCCCTGCACCCGGCGAGCGCTCACGGGTAGTTCAGCCCCCGGGTCGAAGAGATAGGCCGAGGACATGCCGGCCAGCACCGCGACCTTGGGATATGTCTCCTGGAATGTGCGGATGCGCTGAGCGCTCCGTGATCGCTGAAGGTCGTTCTCCCACAGCCCATGCAGTTCCGGCTTCGTCCCACGCAGGTCCATGGTGGCATCCTCCTGCAAAGCGGTCTCGGGCATCACCACCAGTCGGGTGGCGGGGGTAAGCACCCCTTCGGCCAGACGCAACATCGAATCCAGCTGGACCATGGGATCCATGCCTCCGAACTTCTGCGTGTAGGGGTCGATGTTGGGCTGTACGATCACCACCTCCACGGGAGGCCCCTGTTCCTCATAGGTCTCCGCCCGCCAGATGGAAAGTATGATGGGTACCAGCACCATTGCGCCAACCGCCACGATGGGGCGCATGGCCCAGGCATGTTCCCTGCATCGTGCACGCCATATGCGGAACAGGAGCACGTTCACCAGCCAGATCCACAGCGAGCCACCCAGAACGCCGGTGTACTCGTACCACTGCACCCATTGGGGCTTGGTGGCGAACACATTGCCCATGGTGAACCAGGGCCACTTCAGGTCCCAGCCGTGGTGGATGCGTTCCAATGCAAGCCAGAAGATGACCAGCGCGACGAACGACAGACGTTCGCCCCCCATGCGACGCACCGCGCGTTTGAGGAACCAGGGTACGCACATGAGCAGGGCGTTCACCGTCATGGGCGACAGGCCGCTGATCAGGCGTGTGGAGACAGGCTCGCTTACCAGGAAGAACCACCAGGAGGTGGCCGCATTCCAAACGAAGACCGCGAGCAGCACGTAGGGCACGAAGGCACGTGTTCGTCCGGCCGTACGCTCATCGTGCAGCTGCTCGGCGCGGAGCAGGGGGACCCAGGCCAGGAAGGCCACTGCGCTGAGCCCTCCGATGCCGGGCCAGGCCAGCGCCCACAGCAGACCGCTGAGCGCGGCCCACAGTGCTACATGGAACCGACGGATGGGAGAGCCCGGCATGGGCACGAAAGTAGACCGGGCTATCGCAACAGGTACATTTTACCGATGCCCTTGGAGAAGTATTGGGAGGCATTGGTCTCACGCTGCTCGATGTCCTGCCCGTGCAACTGTGCGATCACGCGGTACAGGTAGACCCCTCGGGCCAGCCGGTCACCGAACTCATCCGTACCGTCCCACGCGAACTCCGTCATGTTGCGCCCAACGCGCAGGGGGCCCAGCTCGTGCATGCGCACCTCCCGCACCACCTTGCCGGTGATGGTCATGATCTGGATCTTCATGTACGTGGGCGGCTCGGTGCCTGTGACGGTGAACACGAAGCGGGTGCTGGTGGTGAAGGGGTTCGGGTAGTTCAGCACCTCGGTGATCGTGGGGCGGTTGACGACCTCGAAGCTGACCTTCATCTCGCGGTCACCAGACACGTTGTTGCTGCGGTCATTGGCCTGCACGGTCAGGGTGTAGGTGCCATCCACCGTGAACACCGGACGGAAGAGGATGCGCGCCTCGTTGTCCGGGCCTGATGCCGGGATAAACTGCATGTTCTCCACGCCCGCATTCGTGCGGAAATAGACGCGTTCCAGGGCGGTTCCCGGGCGCGTCAGGTATACCTTGAACAGGGCCGTATCCGCAGGTGAATCATGCAGCAGCACCGTGTTCTCGTCATCCAGGACCATCTCGATCTCCGGCCGCGCGGACACGATGTCGCCATCGAGGATGCGCATGCCATCGAAAGTGACGTCAAGGATGGGGTTCAGTTCATCCACATCCACCTCGAAGCGGAGCTGGGCGATGTTGTTGAAGCGGTACTGCTCCACCTGGTCATACGCTCCGGTGAGGGTATCGATGGGGTTGGCCTCGATGATCAGTGTGTTGGGCCCGCCGAAGCCATCGGTGGAGAAGCGGATGGTATCCAGGAGCGTGGCGCCGGCCGCGAGGGGGGCGTTCAAGCGGTAGTGCACCGTGCGGCGTTGGTTGTTGCGATCCAGCACCCAGGCACCCATCAGCAGGCTGTCCATATCGAACAGGCTCACGTTGTGGACCGCCACGGCAACGAGCGCTTCCTGGCCCTCGAACAGACCCTCCTGGATCTGGACGAAGCCCAATGGCGGATCGATGGCACATTCCGGGACCGGCGCGCTCAACAGTTGCCACCGGACCATTTGCGAAGGATCCGGAACTGTGGCTTGGTCGGTATCGAAGAAATGGCCCCGGATCCGCAGCTTGGGATAGTTCTCCGCGCTGATGAGCTGGCTGAGGTCCAACGAATCGATGGGCGACAGGTCATTGGTCAATTCGTTGGCCAGATCGACCTCGGCACCCGAAGTGGTAATGCCGCGCAGTTGGATCCGCGTGCTGTCACCTGCGTCCTGCGCACGATCGTTCCAATACAGTTTGCCCCATGACCGTGCGGGCCCGGCCTCCATGGTGGTCATCGTCCCTTGGTTCGCGGGGCTGTCCACCCACACGGAAAGGTTCAGGTAACCCGGATCATTGGGCGGGAACACCTGTGGTGCGATGGCCTGTTGGAAGGAGCCCGGAACACCCTTGCGATAGTAGAAGATGTAGGCCACACTGTCCGGCACCGTGCTGAGGTCGGCACCCAGCGTGGAAAGGAAATCCACGAAACCGGGTGCGTTGACGTCCATACCATCCTTGTCCAGGTACAACCACGTGTAGCAGAGCACATGGTGACCGTTGGGCACGGCGTTCTCCAGCATGTTGCGCATGCCGGCCAGTTGGGTCGGGCTGTTGGTGAGGAAGGTGAAGAACTTGCGCACACGGGTCCCGCATACACCGTTCTGGTTCAGGTTCCCGAAATCGTTCTGCGGGTTCTCGCCATCGTAGCTCGTTCCCCAGGCTTCGAAGGACCCCGGGTCCACCACGGCCACGTGCCAACCCGGCGCAGTACCGCAGCCGTTGTAGTCCTGGGGTTCCAGGTCGATGGACCATTCGGTGTAGGGACTGTAGACACTGTCATGCACCTGCGCCCTGATGTTGCGCTGACCCGTGAAGAAATCAAGATCGCGCTGCGGCCTGTCGTAGACCACGTTCGAGAAGCTGTTGTTCTTGAACTGGAAGTAGTGCGATTGCCCCCAGCCATGCTTGCCCGGGATGTATTGGAACGAACGCTCGTACCAGTTGTATCCACCGTTCCCCGCACTGTCGATGCTGCAGCGCCAGTAGAACACCGTGCTGTCCTGCAGGTTGTTCAAATTGTAAATGGACTGGGGTGTCCAGCTCACCACCCCGCCGGCAGCCGATACCGTGGCGACCTCCCGTTGCGGGCTGTTGAACAGGTCCGTGGTATCGATCTGGAACACATAGTTGCGGGGCACCGCAAAGGGGTCACCGGTGCTGGCCTTCAGCGGCTGGACGGGATCGGGCACGATGGCAAAGTCGTAGGGATAGATCGGGATCAGATCGCCGGAGGTGATGAAGAGCGAGCTCACCGTGGAGTTGTTGCCGGTATCATCGAGCTCCGGGATCGCGTCCGGATCGAGGTCCACACGCACCTGCATGCCGTTGATGCCCTGCCCTCCGGCATTGCCCATGGTGGGCACGCTGAAGTAGGCGGTATCACGCAGGTACACATTGTTGATCTCGGTGAAATATTCCTGCGTCGCTCCCAATGACGGGTTCGACCGCTGCAGCACCACGCGCACCGGACCGTTCACAGCCTTGGCATTATTGACCACCACCGCCTTCACCTGGAAAGTATCGGCATCAGCGGTCACCGGATCGGGATCGTAGTACACATCCGCCTCGTCCACACTGTAGTCCGGTTTATCAAAGGAGTTCAGGACGATGGTGGGATCACCCTGCAGGGTGAAGGTGTGCGCCGTATGCACCGCGTTGAGGTCGGTGCTGTTGCTCATGGATTGGAACACGGCGTGCTGCATGTGATCCCCGATGCTGCCACCGTAGTTCAGGCGGCAGAAACTGCGGTAGAACGCATCCGTGTACGAGGTCAGGAAACCGGCCAGGGACAGTTCCGTGGTGGCCAGGAAGGCTATGGGGCCCGTGGCCGGTTCCAGCACCCAGTCCTCGCCCTTGCTGAGGCGGTTGTTCTGGTGGATGTTGCCGATGTAGCAGGAGTTGCCGATCACCAAAGGATGCTTCCCGTTCCATTGGTAATTGGATGGCTCATCAATGGTGATATCGAAACTGCTGGCATAGGCGTGGGCCAGGAAGGTCATCACGGTCACCCCTTCCTCAATGTACTGGCGCACGGAATCCGCAGAGGCTTGTTGGAAGATGTCCGAGGTGTTCTTCTTGAACGTCGCCACGTTCGCACCGAAGGAGGTGTCCACGGCCACCGCCTTGAACGTATTGAGCGTGTTCACGAAACCTTCCGCCTCACCGGGTAAAAGGCCGCCCGCGAAATGCAGGATGTTCTTCATCCACACGTCGGGCTCCTGTGACTCGAGGGCCTGCACCTTCTGCATGTAGGAGGTGACCTCATCGGGCGTGTACACGCTCAGCCGTCCCACGGGGATCTCCACCTTGCGCGGGTCGAAGCGCAGACCGATGGTGAAGCCCACATCGGAGGCCGGATGTCCGAACGTGGGGACCAGGCAGGTGGCATAGGCACCATCAGAATCAGGGCGGATGCCTTGGGTGGAGGCGTTGACCTTCACGTTCTGCACCGACTTGCCGATGAGGAACAATGCCCGGGGATCACTGTTCCATGAATCCAGGAGGAAGCTGGCCCAGCGCCGGATGGCGAAGGCATGTTTGGGGATCCCGCCCCCGAACTGGTCGTAGAGCTCGTCCACATCCACCACCAAGGTATTGTAGCGGTTACGTTGGCTGGTCTCCCGGAAGTTCGCATAATCCTGGGCCACTCCCATCAGTGTGCTGTGGGCCACGAAAAGCATGGCGGAGTCCACGGGGTTGGCCGTGAAGTCCGTGAAGAAGCCGGTGCCGTTCACCCGCCTCAATGAAGTGATGGGTGCAATGTTCTCCTGCGCGAACATGAACGCATCCGTGAGCACCGAGTCGGGATCGGCCATCAACAGCGCCTTCCACCGGTTGCCTGACGCAGTGGGGATCACGCGCCGCATGGTGTCGCCTTGGGCATAGATCACGGGCGTGCCGGTGAAATTGCCGAAATCCAGGTGCAGGAAACCGTCCCCGTCCAGGTCCGGGATCCCCATCGCCTGGGCGGTGTCGTTGTTCATGTGGAACTGCTTGACGTAGCGCACGGCGCCAAAGGCCATGGTCTGCTGGTCCGTATAGCCTGATTGGAAATAGCCCACCTGTCCGGGACCATCGAACAGGTCACGGATCACCCTGAACCGGATGACGGTGTTGGCCGTGAGGTTCGCCAGAGGCGCCGGAAACGATGTGTGGATCACCTTGTAACCCCGGTAAATGGTATCCACGCCTTGGATCCCGGGTGCCGGACCATAGACGATCTTCACATGGTGGTCATCCGCATTGTAGTTGCGACCAGGGTTGCCCACCCCCACCACGGTGGCCCGGATCGTGGCGTCGGGTGCATCGGCACCGGTATACTTGCGCGGCGTGGGCACCGTCACCTGCCGATCCACGGAATCACCGGCCAGGGCGGTCGGGTTGCTGTCGAACCATCCTTCCCCTTCCACATACAGCCCACTGCTGCCTCCGAAGTTCGCAGTGGGTCCGAGAAAGTACCGCCCCACACGGGAAATGAAGGATTCGCCCCAGTAGTAGGGAACGATCGGGTAAGCGTCCGTGGGGAGTTCGGCCTGGGCCACGATGTGTTTCTTATCCACCAGCGGGTCGCTGTCCCAGGTCAGGAAGTAGCGGATGGTGTCGTTCACGAAGCTGTAGTAGGGGTTGCCCAGCATCTCCGGTGCGGGGAACATCTTGGCATCGAGCCAGGCATCGTTGCGGAAGCCCCGGAACTCGATGAAGTCGTCCGGATCGAACACCCCGTCATTTTCCCCGGAAACGAAGAGGGGCACCTGCTTCTCCCGGCTGTAGAGCATCAGGTCGCGGGGGTCGATCGAGCTGACCGGGAAACCCGCTGCGATGAGCACGTCCCGGTCGATGCGGTGCAACCCGTCCTTTACCACCTCGAAGCGCCAGTACTGGCGGTCATGATCGATCCATTCGTTGCCGTAGGACAACTGTGCGACCGCATTGGTCACGTTCAGGAACACCAGGACCGCGAGTAAGGCTCTTGTCATGTAGCGGTCTTCTTGAAGAGGTCGAACTTGATGGAGAAGATGTTGGAGTACAGCGCCACACTGTTATCCCCGATGTCCGTGAGGGCGTAATCCAGGGAGAAGCTCTTGATCTTCAGGCCCAGTCCGATGTTGGGTTGGATGGACAGTTCCCGCTGATCGGCGATGTCCGTGACGTACTGGATGTTGGAGATCCCTGTCCGGATGTACACGATGCCCGCATAGCCCAGCTCGAGCCCCAGACGCGGGTCGGTGCTGATCGCATCACTTTGGATGAGCGTGTTCCGTTGTCCGTCGAAGGTGTTCTCCAGCTCGACGGCAGCGATGAGATCGAACTTAGAGCCGAACTTGAACTGGTGCGCCGCGCCCAGCATCAGGCGGGGCAGGGTCACCTCCACGCTGTTCACCGGAATGTCGTTGCCGGTCTGGCTGAAGACATCGATGGTGCGCTGGTCCAGTGTGTAGCTCCAGGCGTTGAACGTGCCGGTGATGTCACGGGCCACAGCGGAGAAACGCCAGCGGTTCCGCTCGTACTGCGCCCCGGCATCGAGCCCGAATCCCCAGGCCTTGCCGAACTCGCCCACGCGCCGGTAGATCACCTTGGCACTGCCTCCCAGGCGCAGGCCGGGAACGCTCAACTTGCGGGCGTAACTGATGATGAAGGCGTGGTCCGCCGAGCTGAAGGACGTGATCCGGTCATAATCGATGTTGCCCGAAGGATCGATCAGGTCGATGGTGTTCGGAATGTTGTCGATGCCGAAGCGGACGAAGGTGAAGCTGATGGTGCTGAGCGAATCGATGGGCTTGGCGATGCCGATGTGGTCATACTTGGCGATGCCCGCGAAGTACTCGCTGTGCATGGCCCCCACCTGCAGGTCGCCCTTCACGCCCAGCAGGCCTGCCGGGTTCCAGTAGCCGCTGGTCACATCGTTCACCACGCTGGTGTAGGCGCTGCCCATGCCCAGGGCGCGGGCGCCCACGCCGATGGCGAGGAACTCGTTGCTGTACTTGGGGGCATCCTGCGCCGTGGCGCCCGAAGCTCCCCAAACGGCCAGTGAAATGGCCACCATGCTGCGCATACCCTTCATGCTCCCGATCTTCATTCCGATGATGTATTGACGCAGCTACTAACTCCTGGTGGCCTCTGATATTGCCCCGAATTTATCCCAACTTCGGCCCCACAACACACACCCGCCTCCAGAAGGCGCTCAATGATGGCACGCCTACCGCGCATTCCGGACCTGCTCACGACCGCGAACCTAGCGTGCGGCATGGGTTCCATCCTGTTGGCCTCCCAGGGACAATTAACATGGGCGTGTTGGCTTGTGTTCATCGGCGCGCTCTTCGATGTCTTCGACGGATTGGCGGCCCGGGCGCTGGGCGGCGGCTCACCCTTGGGAGCCCAGCTGGACAGTCTGGCGGACATGGTGACCTTCGGGGTGGCGCCGGCGTTCCTTGTGTGGGTAATGATGTTTCTGCCTTCTTCTTCACCTGACCAGTTCTTAATGTTGGCAGCATCTACATCGAATGAACCTATGAATATGGGTGGTAAGCCGATGCAAATGTTCTATAGTTCGTCGCCCCTAGCTGCACTGATCATTGCCATCTGCTCAGCTTGGCGCTTGGCCAAGTTCAATATCGATACACGTCAGACACATGGATTCTTAGGGCTTCCAACACCGGCGAATGGTCTTTTCTGGGCAAGCATTCCCATTACCATCGCGACAGACTGGGGTGTGTTGAACCCTTTCGACGGCTCGATAAGACTGTTCCTCCTCTTCCTCTTTTCGACTCCGTTTATCACTGTGATCGCTGCAATTCTTGGCGCCTTAATGCTCTCCGAAATCCCCCTCCCCTCCCTCAAGTTCAAGCACTTCCAGTGGAAGGGGAACGAGGTCATCTACCTGCTCCTGGGCATCGGGGCTGTGTTGGTTGTGCTGTATGGCATGCTGGCCGTGCCGCTGATCTTGGTGCTGTACCTGCTCAGCCCGTTGTGGGGTAGACTTTTCGGTCCCACCAAAGTCTCCACGACGTAGTGGCAAGTCGGCAAGCGGCAAGCGGCCAGGAAAGCGCCAACTAGCCGCTCGCCAACTGGCAACTAGCCGCTCGCATTCGCATCTTTGCACCATGAAGAACTTCCGCGCCTCCATCGATGTGATGCCACACGACAACCTGCTGGACCCGCAAGGCAAGGCTGTGACCGGTGCGATGGGCAACTTGGGCCTGCCCGAGATCAGCGGGGTACGCATCGGCAAACACATCACCCTGCACGTGGAGGCCGCCGACAAGAAAGGGGCTGAGGCCAAGGTGGACGAGGCCTGCAAGAAGCTGCTGGCCAACCAGATCATGGAGAAGTACAGCTTCTCCGTGGAGGAGGTTTGACCCGAGGGTCGACGACCCTCGGATTACACCACCTTCTTCCGTAGCTCGAAGTTCTTCCCGAGGTACACCCGCCGCACCGTCTCATCCGCGGCCAGCTCCTCGGCCGTCCCCTGCTTCAGGATCTTGCCCTCGAACAGCAGGTAGGCGCGATCGGTGATGCTCAGGGTCTCCTGCACGTTGTGGTCCGTGATCAGGATGCCGATGTTCTTCTCCTTCAGTTTGGCGACGATCGCCTGGATGTCCTCCACGGCTATGGGGTCCACCCCAGCAAAGGGCTCATCGAGCAGGATGAACCGGGGCTCGGTGGCCAGCGCCCGGGCGATCTCCGTCCTCCGCCGTTCGCCGCCGCTCAGCACATCGCCCATGTTCTTGCGCACATGCTGCAGGCTGAACTCATTGAGCAGTTCCTCCAGCTTGGCCGCCTGCTCCGCCTTGCTCTTGCCCGTCATTTCCAGGATGGCGCGGATGTTATCCTCCACGCTCAGCTTGCGGAACACGCTGGCCTCCTGCGGCAGGTAGCCGATCCCTTTCTGCGCCCGTCGGTACATGGCGAGGTCCGTGATGTCCTCGTCGTCCAACAGGACCTTGCCCTCATTGGGCTTCACCAGGCCCACGATCATGTAGAAGCTCGTGGTCTTGCCGGCACCATTGGGACCCAGCAGGCCCACGATCTCGCCCTGGTCCACCTGCACGCTCACACCGTTCACCACGGTGCGGCGCTTGTAGTGTTTGAAGATGTTGACAGCCTTGAGCACGTGATCAGAAGGTGATGTTAAGCTTCAAACGGAGGGACCACGGTTTGGTATTCGGGAGGTCCAGATAGGTCAGGCGGCGCACCGCGTCCACACGCATCACCTTGAAGATGTTCTCCACCCCCAGTGAGGCCTCCATGAAGGGACCATCGGATAGGTCGTTCATGAAGGGCAGCAGCTCCATCTCCTCGCGTTGCTTGGGGTCCAGATCACCGATGGCCGCCTTGAACCCCACCACTTCCCGCCATTTCAGGCGTCGGAACAGCGGTACCCGGTTGAAGAAGAGCCCGTCGAAATGCTGCTCCAGGAACATGGTGGCGCCGCGGTCGTTGATGAACTCAAAGAAGTTCATGGAGTTAAAGGCGATATCATCCAGGTAGAAGGTCTCGTTGCCGGCATTGATGATCAACAGCGGATAGGGAAGCGTGCCCCACACCTTGCCCCCGGTGAGTGTGTAACGCAGGAAACCCAGCGCACCCAAGGGGATCCGTTGCTGGACACGCAGGATGAGCTTCGTGTAATCGTAGTCGCCGTTCAGGATATCCTTGAAACCGTGCACCAGATGGGCCTGCAGCACGGGATAAGGCGTGCCCATGCTCACCCGGGAGAAATCACCGCTGACGTATTTCTCCTTGTAGGCGAAGTAGGTGTTGAGCGCCAATTCCGTGGTGGTGATGCTGTTGATGATCTCGGGCTCCTGGGCGTCGCTCACACTGACGTAGGCCAGACTTCCGCGCGGGAACATGGTGCGGTGCCGGAAAGCCACCGTATTGCTGAAGCCCATGAACCACTCCCGCTCCACGTAGGCATGATAATCGTCCACCAAGGTGAGCTTGTCATTAGGCAGTCGCCTGAACAGCGAGGACAGGATGTTGTCCTCGCGGAAGGCCCCCACGCTCTGGCCCAACTGCTCGATGTCATGCCGGAAATACGCCCCGATGATCACGCGGGGTGCTTTCGAGATCAAAGCTTTCCCCCCGAAACCGTATTTCAGCTCCTGGTCCTTCGTTCCATAGGCGGTGTAGCCTTCCAGTTCCACCCGTCGGCTCCACTGGCTGCTGGTGCGCGCACCCATGCGGAAACGATTCCCCTCCACCGCATTGAAGCTGTACGTGGTGAAGTAGGGACCGAGCTCAATGTTCCCCATCGGATAGTAACCGGTCACTACGGTCTGCACGATATCGATGTAGGTCCGGAATCGTGGGATGGTCTTCATGGTGTCCACCATGTGGTAGATGGCGGCCTCCTTTTCGGTCAGCGGCACGTGCCTGTTCTGTTCCCAGTAACCATCCTGCTCGCTGAGCGGGTCAACGGCCATCACTACCTGCTCCGCCCCGGTATAGAACTCCTCCTCCCGGGGTCGGTTCACCAGGAAATCGCGGTAGCTCGCCGTCCGTCGACCATACAGACCCTGCACAGGGTTCTTGTTGGGCTTTCCGGTGTCGCGGACCACGTTCAGGTCGGCGACCAGCTCGTCCCGGGTCAGCATCCACACTTCGTTCTGCACTTGGTCATACTCCTGCCGCACCCAGAATCCCTGCACGAAATTCAGATTCGCCCCTTCGGGGATGCCGGCCTCGATCCGGCGCACGGCATAGGTGGTGTCATTGATCCACATCTCGCCCTGGAAGGCCAGTTCCTGCGGGCGCTTGGGCTTGAACTCAAGCTTGTAGCACCAGTACTTCCCCACAAAGGCGCTGTCGGTGAGGAAGTATTCGTAGAAGCCCTTGCCACCATCAGCGATGGGGCTGATGAAGTTGCGCCCGAAGATCACCAGGTAGTTGTCGTAGATGTTGATGTTCTGGTACATGTCGCCCATGAACTGCGACACGCTCTCGTTCTCGATACCGCTCACCTTCGTCCCCTTGATCACCTCCCGCTGGGTCTTTGGTCGCTGACGGTAGAAGACCTCTGAAAGGGTCTCGGTCATGAAGATCGGCAGGTAGGGTTTGGCACCAGTGCTGTCGATGTTGTCGAAGATGAAGGCAAAGGGCTTGAAGAGCTTCTTCTGCGTGAACTCCTCGGTGATGTTGTTCAGGTCGAACTCGATCTTGTTGTACGCCTGGTATTCGTAGGCCTCCAGCTTCTCGCGGTTGTTGGCGGGCTTGTGCTGCACCACGCGACGCAGGATGGTGAAGGCAGGGTTCTCATCGGGCGGGCGGATCACCACTTCGGCGAGTTGCACCTTGTTGGGCTCCAGGGCGATGTCCAGCACTTGCGCACGGTCCTTGCGCACGGGCAGGGTGCGGGGGAGGAAGCCCACGGAGGAGACCCTGAGGGAATCGGTGGCGTAATAGGTGTCGATGGCGTAGTTGCCATCGATGTCCGTGGTGGTGCCGATGCGGCTGTCCACGAAGGCGATGTTCACGAAAGGCAGCGTTTCGCCGGTGGAGGCATCGGTGACCTTGCCGCTGACCCGCGTGGTCTGGGCATGTCCCCACCCTGCAGCGGTGGTCGCGACCATCAGCAGCACGGATCTCAAGCAGAGGCCTGTCCGGGACATCATGCAGGCTGGCTCTTAAGCGTTGAAGTGCTTGCCTGACGTTCCTTGATCATCTGCCGTTCCACCCGGGCGGAAAGCAGGATGCTGAACTCATAGAGCAGCATCAGCGGCCCGGAAACGATCAGCTGGCTCACCACATCGGGTGGTGTGAGGATGGCAGAAGCGATCAGGATGGCCACGAAGGCATGCTTGCGGTAGGTGCGCAGGAATGCAGGACCCACCAGGCCGGCCTTGGTCAGGAACAGGATCACCAAGGGCATCTCGAAGAGGATGCCCGTCCAAAGGGTCACGGAGGTGATCATCGCCACGTAGCTGTCCAAGGCAACGGCGTTCGCCACGGAGCCGCTGACCTGGTAACTGCCGAAGAACTGGATGCTCAAGGGGGCCAGCATATAATAGCCGAACCCCACGCCCAGCAGGAAGAGGATGGTCGCAAAGACCACCACACCGCGCAGGGAACGTTGCTCGGTGGGATGCAGCCCGGGGCCGATGAAGCGCCAGAACTCCCAGAGGACATAGGGAAACGCGAGAATGAAGCCGGCCACGAACGAGACCATGAGGTGGGTGAAGAACTGGCCGCTCATGCTGATGTTCTGGAGCGTGAAGTTCAGATCACCGATGCACAGGGCCTCGCCCATGCCCAGTGCATGTCCCAGCCCGCAGAACAGGCGATAGGTGATGAACCCGCCTTGCTTGGGTGCAAGGATGATCTCGTCGAACACGAAGTCCTTGGCCATGAACGCCGCCAACATGGCCACCACGATAGCGATGGCCGAGCGCACGAGCGTCCACCGGAGTTCCTCCAGGTGCTCGAGAAAGGTCATTTCCTGGCCGGGCTGTTGCGCTGCCAATAGGTCGGGGGCTAAGGGACCAAAGATAGACGGGGTGCATGCCAGGCCCGCCCCAACGAGCGGCAGTTATCAACGATACAGGCCAGAAATGGGGGGCGCGTCGGGCCGTTCGACATTGGCCTGAATTAGGCGTTCCCATTTCGTCGCGTTGCCGTACATTTAAGCGTTCAAATCTCCGGCATCTGCTCCTGCCGTTACCTCCCAATGATACAAGTCGACCTCACCCCACGAGAAGCCCTCGAACAGTTCTTCGGATTCAGCAAATTCAAAGGCGAACAGGAATCCATCATCCAGAGCGTCCTGGATGGCCAGAACACCTTCGTGATCATGCCCACCGGCGGAGGCAAGAGCCTGTGCTACCAGCTTCCGGCGCTGATGATGGAGGGCACCGCGATCGTGGTGAGCCCGCTGATCGCGCTGATGAAGAACCAGGTGGATTCCATCCGCGGGTTCAGCGACGTGGAGGGCGTGGCGCACTTCCTCAACAGCTCGCTCACCCGGAACGAGACCCTGAAGGTGCGCAAGGACATCACCGAGGGCCGGACCAAGATCCTCTTCGTGGCGCCCGAGTCGCTCACCAAGAAGGAGAACGTCGAGTTCCTCACCGACATCAAGATCAGTTTCTTCGCCATCGACGAAGCGCATTGCATCAGTGAGTGGGGACATGACTTCCGACCGGAATACCGCCGCCTGCGGACCATCTTCGACGAGATCAAGCGGGTACCGGTGATCGCGCTCACCGCCACGGCCACTGAGAAGGTGCAGGAGGACATCCTCAAGAACCTCGACATCCCTGACGCCAAGGTCTACAAAGACAGTTTCAACAGGCCGAACCTGTACTATGAGATCCGCCCGAAGAAGGACGTGGGCCGGGAGATCATCCGCTTCATCAAGCAGCATGATGGGCGCAGCGGCATCATCTACTGCCTGAGCCGCAAGAAGGTGGAGGAGATGGCAGAGATGCTCAATGTGAACGGCATCAAGGCGCTGCCCTACCACGCCGGCATGGACGCGCACCAGCGGGCAAGCCACCAGGACCAGTTCCTGATGGAGGAAGTGGACGTCATCGTGGCGACCATCGCTTTCGGCATGGGGATCGACAAGCCTGATGTCCGCTTCGTGATCCACCACGACATCCCGAAGAGCCTGGAGAGCTACTACCAGGAGACCGGTCGCGCCGGCCGCGATGGCGGGGAAGGCAAGTGCATCGCCTTCTACAGTTACAAGGACATCGAGAAGCTCGAGAAGTTCCTGCAAGGGAAGCCCGTGGCCGAGCAGGAGATCGGCAAGCAGTTGCTGGCGGATACCGTGAGCTTCGCCGAGACCAGCATGTGCCGCCGGAAGTTCATCCTGCACTACTTCGGCGAGCTCTACGACGACTCGAAATGCCAGAAAGGCTGCGACAACTGCGCCAACCCCAAGGAGCAGTTCGAAGGCAAGGAGGACCTGGTGATGGTGCTGAAGGCGGTGAAGGAGAGCAAGGAGCGCCATCGGGCCAAGTTCATCTGCGACCTGATCACGGGTACCGAGACGAGCGAGATCAAGAACTACAAGGGCGACAAGCTGAAGGTCTACGGCGAAGGCTCCGAAAAGGACCTTCACCATTGGATGGCCGTCGTTCGCCAGGCCAATGTGGGGGGCTACCTGCACAAGGACATCGAATCCTACGGCAACCTGAGCCTGACCGAGGCCGGCAAGAAATTCCTCGCCAAACCCGTCTCCATCAAATTCGTGAAGGAGCGGGACTACAGCGATTACGAGGGCGCTGACGACGAGCCCATCGCGCGGCCCGGTGCTGCGGCCGATGAGAAGCTCATGGTGATGCTGAAGGACCTGCGTCGCAGCGAGGCCCAGAAGCGGAAGCTGCAGCCCTGGGTGCTCTTCGGTGATCCCTCCCTGGAGGAGATGACCATGCGCTACCCGGTCACCATCGAGGAGCTCACGCAGGTGAGCGGCGTGGGGCCCGGCAAGGCGCAGAAATTCGGCAAGCCCTTCGTCGACCTCATCGCCCGCTACGTGGAAGAGAACGACATCGAGCGCGCCGAGGAGGTCACCGTGCGCTCCGTGGTGAACAAGAGCGGCAACAAGGTGCACATCATCCAGAACATCGATAAGCGACTGCCCCTGGATGCCATCGCCAAGGCGCGCAACCTCACCATGGATGCCTTGCTGATCGAGCTGGAGAGCATCGTGCAGAGCGGCACCAAGCTGGACATCAATTACCACCTGAACGACGTGTTCGAACCGGAGACCCTGGAAGAGATCATGGACTACTTCAAGGATGCCGAGACCGATGACATCGAGACGGCGCGCCAGGAGTTCGACGGTGATTACAGCGAGGAGGAACTGCGCATGGTGCGGCTGAAGTTCATGAGCGAGGTGGCCAACTAATTTTCCACCGGATCAACACCAGTGAACATGGGACGTATGGTGATGGTAGTGGGCCTTGTCGCCCTTTTCCTGGGTTGGATACTCTACCGTGCACTTGTAAAACACGACCTTATGGAACACCGAGGGACCTTGGTGCTTGGGCTCATGTTCCTCGGTATATGGGGAGGGCTCTACTGGTTATTGTGGGCCTAGTTGGATGCGTATCTGAACGATGGGCCCCAACGAACTTTCTCTCGTCGCCAAGCATGTATTGAAGCTGCTGGTGGAACGGCGTTACGATGAGTTGGAACAGGTCACCGGCGGTGTTCGGCTAAGTGCGGATGCCATGATGGATGCCGCGGAGGACATAGGAGCACCATTGGTGATGCCACCGCCCACGGTGTGGAACAACCTGCAGGTCACTGCGGTGCGCAACTGGCCAGGCGCGTTCTCGGTACATGTGGACCTGTACACCGCCCACGGGCGTTCCACGCATGTGGTGGAGATGACCGTTCACGAGAAGAGCGGGAGGCCGGTGATCGAGCTGGATGATATCGTGCAGCGGTGATCGGTGATCCAGGCATTGCCTGGACGATGGTCATTCCTGCGCGCCGATGTCCTCGGGAACAAGCCAATAGTGCATTCGGCCCTTCTGCTCGCCTGCATACGTCATGAACAGATCTATAGGCTGCACGTAGTCGGTCTCATCCACGCCGACGTACGCGTTGAAGTAAAGGCTTCGTGAGCGCACGAAGTCAAAGTCCAGTGCATACAGGCCTGCACGGTCAAGGAACTCGGCATCCAAACTATCCGCGAAGGAAGCCTTGGTCAGCACAGTGTCCAACACCACGCCTCCAGGCCCCGTAAGTTGGACACGGAATGCACGGTCGTGATTAAACCCACCTTGCCCCATTCCAATGATGCGCAAGTGATGCCGGTCGTTGAAGAGGCTCAATGCGATGTCGGTGAGGATTGTATCCGCTGCCAAAGTGCTGGCGATCTCCTCCAACTCAGGTGAAGGCCACGATCCGCTGGTGTCCGTCGCAGTGGGATCCGCATCGGGGACCGCACCGGGCGCGCCACATCCTACCGCACACAACGCCACCATCATGACGAGCCACTGCACAATGCCACGGAAGACGCGCATCGAACCGACCACATTCAGCCTCATTGCAACTCGCTCAGCGCCCCCGCCACCATCATCCCCGCCCCGATCGCCATGGCATCCTCGTCCACATCGAATTCGGCGCGGTGAAGTCCGCTGGTGGTGCCGGCTTTTGCCGGGTTTCCCGTTCCCAGTCGGAAGAAACATCCGGGCATCACATGCGTGTAGTACGCGAAGTCCTCGGCGCCCATGCGGATGTCCATGTCCACCACGTTCCCGGCGCCCACGAAGTCCACGGCCACTGCACGGATGCGGGCGTTCAGCTCCGGATCGTTCTTCACCACGGGAGAGCCTTTCACCAGCCGGAAGTCCACGTCGCCGCCCATGCTGCGCGCCAGATCCATGGCCATCCTTGGCAGTAGCTCATGCAGCTCTGCACGCCACGGTTCATCGAAGGTGCGTAGCGTTCCTTCCAGTGTGACGGTATCGGGGATGATGTTGGTGGCGCCGTTGGCGATCACCTTACCGAAGGACAGGACCATCGGCTGGCCGGGCTTGTTGCGTCGGCTCACTACCTGTTGCAACGCGGTCAACAATTGCGCTGCGATGAGCACCGGATCGATGCAGAGATGCGGCGACCCGGCATGACCACCCTTGCCCTTCACGGTGATGTACAACTCATCCGCAGCCGCCATGAACGCACCACTGCGGAAGCCGAGTTTGCCCACCGGCAGCTCTGGTGTGACGTGCTGACCCAGGATCCCCGATGGCTTTGGATCGTTGAACACACCCTCCTTCACCAGCAGGGATGCGCCACCGGGTTCCTTCTCCTCGCCGGGTTGGAAGACCAGCATCACCGCGCCTGACCATTCCTTGCGCAGGCGGTGAAGGGCGATGCCCGCGCCGAGCACCATGCTGGTGTGCACATCATGCCCGCAGGCATGCATCACGCCGGGCACCGTGGAACAATAGTCCGGTTTGCCCACCTCCTGGATCGGCAGGGCATCCAGGTCAGCGCGCAGCGCGATGCAGCGGTCCGAGGGTCCCGCTTCACCCCGCACCACCGCGATGATGCCGGTGCCAGGGGACTCCGGTGTCAATTTGCCGACACCGGCACGCGTCCCGATGCCTTCGGCGTTCAACACCGCTTGGACGTAGGCGGCTGTCTGGTGTTCCTGGAAGGAGAGCTCCGGATGTTGGTGAAGATGGCGGCGCCATTCCAACATGGCCGGTCGCAGCTGCGCCACCTGGTGTTTGATGTGATCGATCATACCGTTGCGGAATATGTCATGGTCCTATTTCACCTCCGGCCCATCGTACCGAACATATGCTCGCCCGCGCATGGTTCACTTGCCGAAGATGAGCTTGATGGAGGCCAGGAGAAGCACGACGCCGAACACCTTCTTCAGGGGCTCGGCAGGGAGTGCGATGGCCCATTTGCTCCCCAGCGCACCACCGAGCACGAAGGACAGTGCGATGATGCCCACGACCTTGGGGTCGATGACGCCGGCCTTGTAGTAGTTGCGCACCGCCAGGAAGACCACCGGCAGCATCAGCACGGCCAGGCTGGTGCCCTGCGCCTGGTGCTGCGAATAGCTCAGGAGCCACACCAGTGCGGGCACCATGAGCAATCCACCACCGATGCCGACCAGGCCGCTGAGCATCCCGGCCACCAGCCCGATGACCACGAGGAGCAGGATGGTCTGGGTGTCGAGGGTCATCAGATGTCGAGGCTGAGCGAGAAGTGGAACACGCTGGGCTGGATCACCCCGTCATCGATCCCCCATCCCCAATCGCCGCGCACGAAGTAGCCGAGCAACCGGGTGCGCAATCCGAAACCGTAACTGGCGATGATGGGTTCGCGCTGGCTGTCGATGGTGATGGTCAGCGGATTCCGGACGACCGTCACCTGGTTGAAGGTGTTGTCCTCCGAATAGGGGTCGGACCCGGTCCAGGCGGCACCGACGTCACCGAAGGCACAGACCTGCAGGTGGTTGAAGAAATCGGACCGCACCGGACGGTTCACGAGGTAGCGCACGATGGGCAGGCGCAGTTCGGTGTTGAACACGGCGAAGCTGGAGCCATTGCGGGCGTTGTAGAAGAAACCGCGCATGGGCACCGACATCGTCTGGTAGAAATAGTTCTGGTTGAAGTCGATGGGAATGCTCGGGTCCACCTTGGCCCACAACCAGTTGTCCACGCCACCCAGGAAATTGATGACCTTTCGGCTTCCGAAGGAACTGCTACCGGCGATGCGGCTCACCCAGATCAGTTCGCGGTGCACTTTCAGGGAGTGGCGAAGGTCCATCCCCACCACCTGCATGTCACCATCCTCGGTCGGCTGCTGGTAAACCTCGGCGAAGAACTTCAGCTTCCACCCCGTCCACAGGTTCAGCCCCCGGGGCATGGAGCTGTCGTACACATATTCCAACTTCCCACCGACCATGTGATCATTGAAGTTCGGCGTACGCAGGCTCAATGGATCGATGCTCTGCTGCACGTACCGGTCATTGCGGTACATCGCCGATGCCCGCAGGCTGGCGAGCTCACTGAAGGGCCAGCTCACCTGGAAGCGCACGTTGTGGGTGTGGGACTTGATCACACCAAAGAGCCCAACGCTCTGGATGGCCTGTCGCTGGAAAGAGATCCGCTTGTCCAGTCGGTTCTTCAGGTTCTCATAGGCCAGCAGGTAGTCGTTGTTGTTCAGGTCCAGGGCAAAGCGGAAACCGCCCAGGATACGATGGTCCTCGAAGAGGTCGCTGGCCCCCATCCGGGTGAGTCCGCTAAGTCCAGGGTTCAATTCGCCGGGTCCGGTGAAGGGCTGATAGAACTGGTTGCTGTAGCTGTTGTCCACCTGGGTTACCACCTCATCAATGGTGAAGTTGAGGTTGTAATTTCGTTGGTCCGGGAAGCGGAACACGCTCACGGCAGTGGTATCGCTGCCTTTCGAAACCGGTGCGGCCACCTTGGCCTTGCGCGGGTCCGGTGCGCGCACGGCACCATTGGCCTCGTCCAGGAAGGTGTAGTTGCGGATGTCCACCGCGTCGGCTCCGGTGGGTCTGGGCACCTGGGGGTCCACCTTCACCACCGGGCTCAATTCACCGTTGCCATTGCCAGGGTCGGCATTTGGGACGCCCATTCCGGAAGGACCTTCGCCACCATTCCCGGCCATGCGCCCATCGGACGTGCGTCCGGAACGGAACTCATAGCGCCCATCCACTAATTGAAGCTGCGTGAAGCGGCCCCGGCGAGCATTTACGTGCTGCTCCAGGATCGAACGCTGGAGGTCCGTGGAGCGTTCCTCCACCGTGTAGTAGCGGTAATGCACCGTGGTATCGATGTGGCTCACGGCACTGTCGTAGCGTACCATGAAGCGGTTCAGCAGACCGTCCACATCGCTCAGGAAGGTGTAGTTCACGCTGTCAAAGCGGGAGGGCTGCACCTCGTTCACGCCAGGGGTATTGGTGAGCCGGGTCAGCAGGCGTGAACGCGTGGCCACATCGAGCAGGTAGATGTCCTTGGTGCCGTTCACCAAAGCCACGTCGGCATTGGTCCGGAGCGTGTCGTCAGGCCGGTCACTGCTGAAGATGATATGCTTGTCCTCATCCGCGAAGCGGGGGTCCAGGTCATCGAACTGATCGTCGGTGAGCTGTTCCTGGCGATTGCCGATCACGTAGTAGAGGTACAGGTCCGTGCGCCCCTCGCGGATGCCGCTGAACACCATGTTCCGACCATCGGCGGAGTAGTCCATAGAGAGGATCTTCTCCAGTTGGAACACGTCCTTCTCGGAGGTCTTGCCATCATCCAGCGTGTAGGTGCGCAGCACGAGCTCGCCCTTCCGTTCCACCGCGTAGCTCAGGGCCTGCCCCGAGGGATGCCAGGCCAGCACCGGATAGCTGCGGTCCACGATGCGGTCCAGCTTCTTCTCCCCCTTCACGATGCGCCGCAACTTGCCCGTGCCCACCTCATAGATCCACACCTTGTACTGACCCAGCTCATTGCTCACCCAGGCCATGTGGCGCCCATCGGGGCTTTCCTTGAACTGGCTGTAGCTGCGCTGTTTCCGGGTGCGGATGGGAAGCGGTTCCTGGGTGATCCGCTGACGCGACCGGTCCTCCTCGGTGAACTTGCCCCGGTAATGGTCCAGGCATTCCTGTGACAAGGTCTTCAACGACACACCGAGCACATAGAGGAAGCCGCTTTCCGCATTGCGGCTCACCCGGGTCATGTACATGATGTTGGGCAGAACGGCCGGCCCGTATACATCTGCCACGTACTTCCAGATGGCATGCCCCATGAAGCGGGCATCCTCACCGGAAAGCCGGTTGAGCTTGGCATAGCGACCGCTGAGCACACCATCCCGCACACGGTTGTTCAGCTCGGCGTCCCAGGGACGGGAATGGTAGGAGATGATGCCCTCCGTGAACCAGGTGGGCAGGCTCATAAAGGTGGAGTTCTTGAGCATCTCGCGCCAGTTGCCCCCGAACATCATCTGATCGATGATCACGTGCGCGATGCCCGATCGGATCTGCCGCTCCAGCAGCATGTGATCCCCCTCGAAATAGACGAAGATCTTGGTGCCCACGATCCGGGTGAGGCCTCCGATGTTGTTGTCGCCCTGCATGCCGGCGAGGCCGATGTTGCTCTGCCGGAAGTCGGTGAGCGAGTTGTAGACGATGAACTGCAGGCGCTCGTCCAACGCATAGTCCATGTCCTTCTCCAGTTCCTTGAGGTGGCGGGTGGCGGCCTGTGCCGTGTATTTGGCCAGGTCCCGACCTTCCTTGTAGAAGAACACCTCCATGTCCTGGAAGCGGTACTGCTGCCACAGGAAGTCCTGGTACTGCACCCGGTTCTTGCCATACTCCTGCTGCGAGCCGGAATAGAACTGCCCATGGCCCATCACCGCCGCAAGGGCCAGGATGACCGCGGGCAGGAGGCGGCGGAGGGAAACGGTCGAACGGGCGTGCACGTGCTGAAGATAGCTACTTTCGGAGCCTTGCCCGAAGGCAATTCCCTGCGAATTTCGGGCTTTTCCTGCCATGCTAAGAGTTGCCAAGTTCACCTTCAACCCGTTCCAGGAGAACACCTATGTCATCCACAATGGTTCGCAGGCCATTTTGATCGACCCGGGATGCTGGAACGCGACGGAGGAACATGAGCTGGAGGCCTATCTGGCGGAGAACGCACTGACCCCCGTACATCTTGTGCTCACCCACGCCCACATCGACCATGTGTTCGGTTGCGCCTGGGCGAATTCGCGCTATGGCCTTACGCCCGACCTGCATCCCGCGGACCACGAGCTCTACGCCGGGGCTCCACAGATGGCCCGGATGTACGGCCTGCCCTACGAGGAAGGCCCTTCCCCAGGCCGGGCCTTGGTGCCGGGCGAGACCATCACCCTGGGAAGCGACACCCTCAAGGTGCTGTTCGTCCCCGGACATGCACCGGGCCACGTGGCGCTGTTCTGCGAGGCACAGCACTTCGTCATCGCCGGCGACGTGCTGTTCATGAACAGCATCGGCCGGACGGACCTGCCCGGTGGCGACCTGGACACCCTGCTACGGAGCATCCGGGAACAGCTGTTCCCCTTGGGCGATGAGGTGGTGGTCTATTCCGGCCACGGACCGGAAACGACCATCGGCAGGGAAAAGCGGAGCAATCCGTTCTTGAGGTAGTTGGGGGCCGGGTTTGAGTGGTTGAGGGTTGTTCCAACTCCCAACTCCTGCCAACTGCCAACACACAACTCCCCCTACGGATGATACCCGTCCTGCCGGTACTGCTTGATGTCCCCCTTGTTCCGGATGGGCGGTGGGCAATCAAAGCCGTTGCGAGCGCGCAGGAAAAGAAACCGTACGGTGAGGATGAGGGGGCGGTATCGGCTGCTGAACCACTGCAACTGGCCGAAGCCTTGATCTTTCGGTGTGATGCTGAAGATCGGGCTCTCCAACGTGGGGATCATGATCAGGGTGCCGGTGAGCTTGAAGCCGTAGCCCACTTTGAAGTGTGCCTGGGCGATCAGGTCGGGCGGGAACTCGTGCTCGTTCAACAAAGGATCACCTGTATGCTCCAGATCGTTACCCAGCCGATAGTCCACGTTGGCGCCGAGGCTAAGCTGTACGAACTGGTAATCGCCCGTCTGGATGAACTTGTTGGCGTTGATGTTGAAGGTCAACTGGCGTTCCGCGAAGGTGCCCTCACCGGCCAATGGCGCCAGGCTGTCGCCGCGCATCAGGTTGCCCTCAAAGGATTCGCTTCCACGCAGGTTCTTGTAAGCGAAGCCGGCATCGAAATAGTCCACGATCACAGGGTCACGGGTGTACCAAGTGAAGCCGCCCTCCAGATAGAAGCCGATCCTTCCAGCGGGATCATAGGTCGCACTATAGGACGTGTCCGCATTCCGGAATACCTCCTCTTCGCTGTTCTTGATGCGGGTGTGCGTCCAGGTGATCCCCGGCGACACGAACCAGCCGATGCGTTTGGCCTGGCCCTCCAATGGGATGATGTCCTTCTTCTTGCGGCCGTAAAGGCTTTGGGCCTGGACCGAGGTCAGGGACAGCACCAGTAGAAGAAGGAGGAATGGAACACGTTTCATCGCACCGCAAGTTGGCCAGGATGGCACTGGTCCAACGCGGGCTAAGGCCGGAACGTATCAACGAAAGCGTGTGTGGATCACTTTCAGCGAAAGGCTCGCGATGAACTTCAGGATCAAACCAGCTGGATGCCGAAAGAGATGATCCCGCTGGCACTATTCCGAACTGTCAGATGACAAGGAGCCGCCGGTCCTCATATACGAGGTGCAGCTGAAAGCGGCTGACGAGACCCAATGGACGGCCTTCGCAGGACCATAGGTTGGATCAATACCGGTACACCCTAAGCTCGTGGTCGATGTAGGATGCGTTCTTCATCGATCGCTCAAGTGATGCGCTATCCGATGAGGGCGGTCGTGCGATCAGGATCTGAAAAAGGTCAGTGTCCAACTCCTGATCGAAATAGCCGATCAACACGGTTTCGCTGTGATCCAACGAATAGGTCAACTGGTAGGTCAACGCATCAACGACTCGGAACCTGATCGCGCGTTCCAGAAGTCGGTCGTCCATTCTGGTGACGGAAATTGGGAACGTCGACCTCTCCATGGGCGAGTTCTTGAACCGTCCAACTAGGAAGTACGCAACATGGTACCCATGTTCACCAATAGACGAGAGCGAGTCCAAATGGCCGGAGATACGCCTTGCTGAAGCCTGTTGCTCCCTGACCTCCGCAGTTACGCATGAGTTGGCCCCCATGATGCAGAACAATAGGTTCATTCCAATGGCCGATCGAACCATCAGCTTTCCCCGATCCGTGTCGGTCATTCAAATGGAAGTAAGCGGTTAAGATGTGGTCCTTGTCCCCTTTGGTCAAACCTTCTCCAACAACCCCAACGCCACCTTCTCCACCTCCTCGCTCTCCCACTTCTCGGCGATGCCGGGCATGGCCAGCACCTCCTCCATGATGCGGTCGTGACGCAGGCCCTCGTTCCAGGCGTCCACGTAGGCGATGTCGCTGAACTTCACCTGGCTGTAGAGCGGCAGCCACTTGTCCGGGTGCCTGGCCTGTAGGCGGCCCTCGATCTTCTTGCGCAGGATGAACTGCGGGTCGGCCACGAGGTCGCGCATCTCCACGAAGTTGCGCAGGCTGAGGTCGGCGATAGCGTCACCGTTGGGCTTGCGGGCCTTGTTGTAGGCATCGAGCACAGTGCCCCAGTTGTCGTCACCGTGGGTGTTCAGCAGGTCGTTCAGCACCTTGCAATCCTCGTAGCCGGCGTTCATGCCTTCGCCATAGAAGGGTACGATAGCGTGGGCCGCATCACCGATCAGCGCCACCTTGTCCTTGTGGGTCCAGGGCCCGCAGCGGATGATGGCCAGGTTGCTCTGGGGATTGCGGAAGTACTGCTCGGCCAGGTCGGGCAGCATGGGAATGGCGTCCTTGAAGTGAGCCTCGAAGAAGCGCGTCAGGTCCTTCTCGTCGGTGATGGTATCGAAAGAGAACTCGCCTTCGTGCGGCATGAAAAGGGTACCGGTGAAGCCGCCGTCCTGGTTGGCCAGGCCCATCATCATGAAGTAGCGGCGCGCCCAGATGTGCAGGCAGTGCGGGTCCATCTGAGGGCTGCCGTCGGCCTTGCTGGGGAAGGCGATCTCCTTGTAGTCGTGCTCGATGAAGCTCTGGCTGAAGTTGAAGCGGCCCTTCATCATCTCCTGGCGCACGGCACTGGGCGCGCCATCGCTGCCGAAGACGACGTCCGCGGGAACGGCGACGTTCTCGCCATTCAGTTCGTTATGGAAACTGCAGGTGCCGGTGTCGAGGTGCACACCGGTGCATCGGTGTTCGAAATGCAGCTTCACGCCGGGGAGCTTCTCCGCCTCGTTGAGCATCACGCGGTTCAGTTCGCCACGGCTCACGCTGTGGATGGCGCGCTCATCGATGCTGTACGGCAGGCGGGTCAGTTCGCCATCGCGGTCGTGCGTCATGCGGGCATACACGGGAACGACGATACGCTCCACGGCCTCGTGCACACCAGCTGCTTTCAGCGCGGTCCAGCCGCGGTGGCTCACCACCAGGTTGATGCTGCGCCCAGCGTATAGGCTCGCCTTGCGGGGATCGGCGCGTCGCTCGTAGAGGTTCACGGTGTGTCCGCGCTTGGCGAGGAACACGGTGAGCAGGCTTCCGACGAGTCCGCCGCCGACGATGGTGATGTTCTTTCCGCTCATGTTGCGAGTTGACGTATTGCGTGTTACGCGTTTACCAGCGCGGCTTTCAGGATCTCACCGAATCGATGCACGTCCTCGAAACTGTTGTACATCGGGACCGGGGCGACGCGGATCACATTGGGTTCACGCCAATCGGCGACCACACCACGTTCGGTGAGGCGGTTGAACAGGGCCTTGCCGTGGCCGTGTGCGAGGACACTGAGCTGGCACCCACGCTGGGCGGGATCGTTGGGGGTGATCACTTCGAGATCGGTGTCGGTGTCCTTCGCGACCTCCGCGATGATGAACGCCAGGTACCCGGTGAGTTGTTCGCTCTTGACCCGCAGCCGGGCGATCCCGGCGCGATCGAACTGCTCCAGCGCGACGCGGTGAACGGCCATGCTGAAGACCGGCGCATTGCTCACCTGCCAGGCCTCCGCCGTGGGCATGGGCCTGAAGGTGCGTTCCATTTTGAAGCGCTCGGCCTTGTCGTGTCCCCACCAGCCGGCGAAGAGCGGCAGGTCCTTCCCGAGGTGGCGCTGATGCACGAAGGCACCGGCCACACTGCCCGGACCGCTGTTGAGGTACTTGTAACTGCACCAGCACGCGAAGTCCATGTTCCAGTCGTGAAGCTTCAGGTGCAAGTTGCCGGCGGCATGTGCGAGATCGAAGCCGGCCTTGGCACCGACCGCATGCGACGCCATGGTGATCGCCGCCATGTCGAAAGCCTGGCCCGTGTAGAAGTTCACCCCGCCGAAGCAGACCAGTGCGAGCGTGTCGCCCAACTCGTTGATCTTCGCCACGATGTCCTCGGTGCGCAGGGTGTGCTCACCGGCACGGGGCTGCACCTCCACCAGGTCCTGCTCAGGATCACCGCCATGGAAGGCGATCTGTGAAGCAAAGGCATAAGTGTCACTCGGGAACGGGCGGGTCTCGGTGAGGATCTTCACACGCCTTCCCTGCGGTCGATAGAAGGACACCAACAGGAAATGCAGGTTGCTGGTGAGCTGGTTCATCACCACCACCTCCTCCGGCAATGCACCAACCATGCGCGCGGTGCTGGCGGTGAGCTCTTCGTGGTAACTGTACCACGGATGCTTCGCGAGGAAGTGACCTTCCACACCATAGCGTGCCCAATCGTCCAGCTCCTGCTGCAAGGCAGCGGCAGCGGCCTTGGGCTGCAGTCCGAGGGAGTTGCCGGTGAAGTAGATCACGGGCGCACCGGCATGCTGCGGAAAGTGGAATTCTTCCCGGAACGCGCGCAAGGGATCGGCGGCGTCCTGGGCGTGAGCGAAGGCCAGGGTGTTGTGGTAAGTGCTCATGGGCGGCGCCCAAAAGTAGCCGGTCCCGGATCGCCGCACCTGACGATCGTCGATCCGCTCAACGCAGGCCGCCCGCGAAGGCGAGCAGGGGCAACAGGATCAGGGAGCCATCGAGCAGCAGGTCCCAGTACCACCAGGCGCGCAGGGTGTGGGCCCGTGCGATGACGACGCCCGTCCAGACCACGCCCAACGCCGGCAACAGTATGGACAGGTCGATCCGCGGTTCCCGCCAGCCCGCTTCGATCGGATGGTAGCCCGCCACGAGCAGCAGCACAAGCGTCAGCAGCAGGGGAAGGAGAAGCAGGATGGATAGCACTTGGGCTCCTCGGATCCCCAACACCTGGGGCATGGTGCGCAGGGAGGGCAGGTCATGGGGCAGGTCCCGGATGTCGAAGGTGATGGCGATGGCCGTGAAATAGCAGGTCCAGATCGCGGCCACCCACCACACGTCATCGCTGATGTAGGGCACAGCGTTCCGTTCATCCGTGCCCGGCAGCAGCACCACGATGCTCGCCCACACGAAGCCGATGATCGCCGCCTTCAGGAAGGGCGTCCGTCGAAGTCCGGTCGGTCGTCCGCCGGTCATTGCCAGTGGCAGGGTATAGCCGGCGGCCAGCACCATCGGCAACCAAAGTGCATGGAACACCAAGTGTCGCAAGGGCCAGGCGAGGACCAGCGCCGCCAGCCCCGAGACGAGCACCAGCACGCGAAGGAGGACCGCGTTCGATCGGTACCAGCCCATCATCGCGTTGGTAGCAAGGCCGGGCACCATCATCCGTAGCAGTCGCATGCCACCGTAGGCGCTGAACGTAGCCAGGGCGACCACACCCAACAGCCCGGGATCACTGTGAAAGTGGAAGAGGCGGTCGACCCACCACAGTTGTGCGACGGCTCCCAGCACCAGCAGCACATGACCATGGACCAGGACACGCAGGACCGGATGCAGGGCAGCATCCTTCATGGCTCCATCAATACCCGTCCAGGTTGGGGTTGATGATGAACTGGCGCACCGCCAGACCCACCGCGACACCGGCGAAGGTGGAGAGCAGACCGCGCACCACGCGCTTCGTCCTGCCCACCCGGGCATAGCCGTAGGCATAATGGTCATTGCCTTCCATCAGGGGATCGCGGATGGAGCCCGGCGTGACGTTCACGCGCGGCAGCAGCATGGCACCGGCATAGATGGGCGGAAGGAAGAAGGCGTTCACCTCCAGGTTGGCGGCGATGGTGGTGCCTGCACCGAACAGGAAACCGCCCACCGTGGTCCATGTGGGCTTGTATCCATCTCCCGCATCCTGCTGTCCTTTGATGAACCACCGCATTTCGTCCACGGTGAGGTCGTTGCCGAAGATGGTGTCGTAGAAGTACCAGATCCGCTCGCGCCCCAGGCTGTCCGTCACGCTGAACACATCGCTGGTGGGCTCCTGGCGTTCGCGGGCCTGGCCCCTTTTGCCGAACTCCAGGTAGCGCACCTCCAGGGTGCTCTGGCCCAGCACGTCGGCCTTGATCACCCTGCCGTTCATCAGCAGAATGCTATCCTGGGCACGGCCATCGCTGGAAAGGAGGGCAAGGAACAGGCATAGGAGGAGGATGCGCATGGAGCGGCCAAATATAGACCTTGCCGAACAGGCCTGAGGCCGGCTTGTTGAGGATGACAGGCGACAGGTGCGCCGTTCGCCCACCCTGTATATTTGTCGCCGTTCCTCGACCCCTACCCCACCCATGAACTTCGTGACCTACCAGGAGCGTCACATCGGCCCCGATGCCGGTGCGACGGAAGAGATGCTTCGTGCCATCGGCGTCAGCTCGCTCGATGAGCTGATCAGGCGCACCGTGCCCCAGGGCATCCGTTCGCCGAAAGCCCTGGACGTGGGACCCGCGCTGACCGAACGCGAGCACCTCGACAACATGAAGGCCCTGGGCGCGAAGAACAAGGTGTTCCGCAGTTATATCGGCCTGGGCTTCAGCGGCACCGTGCTGCCCCCGGCCATCCAGCGCAACGTGTTCGAGAACCCGGGATGGTACACGGCCTATACGCCGTACCAGGCGGAGATCGCGCAAGGCCGCTTGGAGGCCCTGCTGAACTACCAGACGATGGTGAGTGAGCTCACCGGCCTGCCCATCGCCAATGCCTCCCTGCTGGATGAAGCCACCGCCATCGCCGAGGCGATGCACATGCTCTACGCAGCGCGTCCGAAGGAACTGGCGAACGCTCACAAGTTCTTCGCTGATAAAGGCCTGTATCCGCAGAACATCGATGTGCTCCGCACGCGTTGCGCACCCATCGGTGTGGAACTGGTGGTCGGTGATGCCAAGGACTTCACTCCGGACGGCAGCTACTTCGCCGTGGCGCTGCAGTATCCCGCCGCCGATGGCAACGTAGCCGATCACCGTGCATTGGTCAGCAAAGCCAAGGCGGCCGGTGTCCGGGTGGCCGTGTGTGCGGACATCCTTGCATTGGTGTTGCTGACGCCTCCGGGCGAATGGGGCGCCGATGTCTGCGTGGGCAACAGCCAGCGTTTCGGTGTTCCCATGGGCTACGGTGGGCCTCACGCCGCGTTCTTCGCCACCACGGAGGAGTACAAGCGCCTGATCCCGGGCCGCATCATCGGCGTCAGCCAGGACCGTCGTGGTCGCCGCGGGTTGCGCATGGCGCTCCAGACCCGCGAACAGCACATCCGTCGCGACAAGGCCACCAGCAACATCTGCACGGCACAGGCCCTGCTTGCGGTGATGGCCGGCATGTATGCCGTGTACCATGGCCCCAGCGGACTGAAGCGTATCGCCGGGAACGTGCACGCCCACACGCGTCATCTGGCGGAAGCCGCCAAGGGACTGGGTTATGGCCTCGTCAACGCCAGTTTCTTCGACACCATCACCCTCACGCTCCCAGCTGGGATCAAGGCGGAGCAGGTGAAGAAGGCTGCCGAGGCACGCAGCATCAACTTCCGCTACGAAGGCGATCATGTCAGCATCGCCTTTGATGAGACCGTGCGTCCCAACGATGTGAACGATACCGTGGCGGCTCTGGCGGAAGCCTGTGGCGCCAAGGCTCCGGCGGTCCCGGGCAACGGTTCCACCATGGCGGTGCCGGCCGACCTGCAGCGCACGAGCGCGGTACTGACGCATCCGGTGTTCAACACCCACCACACCGAACTCGAGCTCCAGCGCTACATCAAGAAGTTGGAGAACAAGGACTTCAGCATGATGCACGGCATGATCCCCCTGGGCTCGTGCACGATGAAGCTGAACGCCGCCAGCACGCTGATGCCGTTGAGCTGGCCCGAGTGGGGCGGCCTGCATCCCTTCGCTCCGGTGGACCAGACGCAGGGCTACCAACAGGTCTTCGCCGAACTGAGCGATGCGCTGGCGAAGGCCACGGGTTTCACGGCCGTGAGCCTGCAGCCCAACAGCGGGGCCCAGGGCGAATACGCCGGTCTGCTGGTGATCCGCGCGTACCATGCGGCACGCGGCGACCATCATCGCAACATAGCCCTCATCCCCAGCAGCGCCCACGGCACCAACCCGGCCAGCGCGGTGATGGCCGGCATGCAGGTGGTGGTGGTGAAGGCCGATGAGGAAGGACACGTCGATGTAGCCGACCTGAAGGCCAAGGCCGAACAGTACAAGGACACGCTGAGCTGCCTGATGGTGACCTACCCCAGCACGCACGGCGTGTACGAGGAGAGCATCAAGGACATCACCGCCACGATCCACATGAACGGCGGCCTGGTCTACATGGACGGCGCGAACATGAACGCGCAGGTGGGCCTTACGAGCCCCGGCGACATCGGAGCGGACGTGTGCCACCTGAACCTGCACAAGACCTTCGCGATCCCGCACGGCGGTGGCGGCCCCGGCATGGGTCCCATCTGTGTGAACGACAAGCTGAAGCCCTTCCTGCCCGGTCACCCATTGATCAGGACCGGAGGAGAACACGCCGTACCTGCGGTGAGCAGTGCCCCCTGGGGTAGTGCGCTCATCCTGCTCATCAGCTACGGATACATCAAGATGCTTGGCGGTACCGGGCTCACGGACAGCACCCGTTACGCCATCCTCAACGCCAACTACATCAAGGCGAAGCTGGAGAAGCACTACCCGATCCTGTACACCGGCACCGAAGGCATGGTGGCGCACGAGATGATCCTCGATTGCCGAGAGTTCAAGCGCACGGCGGGGATCGAGGTGGAGGACATCGCCAAGCGCCTGATGGATTACGGATTCCATGCGCCCACGGTGAGCTTCCCGGTGGCCGGCACGCTGATGGTGGAGCCCACCGAGAGCGAGGCCAAGCCGGAATTGGACCGCTTCATCGAGGCCATGATCGGCATCCGCATGGAGATCGCGGAAGTGGAGAGCGGCCAGGCGGACAAGGCGGACAACGTGCTGAAGATGGCCCCGCACACCAGCGATGAGGTCTGTGCCGACACCTGGAACCATCCCTACGGTCGCGAAAAGGCGGCCTTCCCGGCCAGCGTGAACCGCGACTGGAAGTTCTGGCCCTCGGTGAGCAAGGTGGACAGCGCCTTCGGCGACCGCAACCTGATCTGCACCTGCCCGCCGGTGGAGGACTATGCGATGCAGGAAGCATGAGTTGAAACGGCGGATCAAGGCCCCATGGTGTGACCACATCATGGGGCTTTTCACTTTCCGGCCCGTCCACCTAACCGGTACCTTCGCACCCCGACCATGGTACTTTCTCCATTCCCTTCTTTTCGGTCCACCGCCCTCCCGGGACTGTTCCTGCTGCTGGCTTCCTCGACTGCTTGGGGCCAGGACAAGGCATTGGCCTGTCTCTTCAGCGAGGACTTCAGCGCAGGCGGAACACCGGCCGGCTGGGACATCGGCGCCCAGGCCCTGCGCCTGGATGGCAGTGGCGAACTTGTCGACGCGTGGCGCACGGGTACTGCAGCTGAGGCGAACACGAACGGCTTCTTCCCGGTGCCGAACGAGCCCGTAGGCAACCGCTTCTTCATGGCCAACGATGATGCGGCTCCCTGCGACTGCGCCATGGAGGACGTGACGCTGACCACGCCGGTCCTGGACCTCAGCATCGGTGCGGACCACGTCCTGGAATGCCGGGTGTTCCACGACCAGCGCTTCGGCAGTGGCGAGGCTATCATCGAAGGGACCACGGACGACAATACGTGGAACCTGTTGTTGACCATCCCCGCTGTGGAAGGCGAATGGCAGCGGTTGTTCGTGGACCTTTCCGCACTCAGTGGATCGACCTCGGCACGGCTCCGGTTCCGGTGGAACGACGGTGGGGTCTGGGCCAGCGGCATCGCCGTGGATGATGTATGCGTCAGGCAGCGCCTCGCCCAGGACCTGAGCATCGTGGCCGTGTATCCCCATGACCCGGCACCTTCCCCTTTCAACACCGCCGAACGGACCTTGCGCTACACCGAGATCCCCTTGGAGCAGGTGGAGGCGCTCACCGTATCGGCTGACGTGCGCAACTCCGGTACCGGGACCTTGCGCAATGTGATCGTGTCAACGACCATCCTTCACGATGGTCAGGAGTTCGGTCCGTTCACGGGTGCCGTGGTGGACAGTCTGATGCCCGGCGAGGAGGTGTTGGTGCGGATACCCACCGAATGGACACCGACCGCCCTGGGTGCTGTTGACCTGAACATGCTGGGCACAGCCGACGGCCCGGACGACGACACGAACGACAATTCAGGGATGTCCGTCATCCACATCACCGGAGCAGGTTGGGAGAACCGCTACGGAGCGATGGCCATGCTGGCCGGACCGGCCGAAGGCATGCTTGGAGGAGAGGAGGAGTTCGTGGCCTGCAGCCGGATGGAGCTCGTAAGCCTGCCGATCGCACCTGCCGGCATCAGTGCATTGCTGGGGAACGGGACCACGGTCGGTGCCCAGGTGCGGGGCATTCTTTTCGATGCGAACATCGCCTTCGTGGATACCACGGAGCGCCATACGATCACCGAGGAGGACCTGGCGAACATCGGTGCGGGCATCCCCTTGTACCTGCCGCTGGTCAATGGTGCGACCTTGTCCGGCGATCATTTCGCGGGCATCCAGTTCCTGGGTCAGGGGGGCAGCCTGTACATCGCCACCAGTGGCAACAATGCCCCGGGTGCATCGCTGCTCATGCTCGGATCCATCTTCGAGGTGGAATACCCGCGCGAGACGCCCATGGTCCGCCTTCATTACAGCTCTTACGGCGTGGGCATCGATGGTCCCGACCGTGCGGCCTCCCTGCTGCGCGTGTACCCCTCACCGGCCTCCGACCGTTTATCTTTCTCGATTCCAGCGGATGCCGGAACGGACTTTACGGTCCGTGTGCTGGATGCCACGGGGCGGGAGTGGTCACGCACCCACAGCTCTGCGGTCCGGTCAAGTGGCCGGGAAGGTGAGCTGAACACGTCGATGCTGCCCAATGGCAGCTACTTGCTGGTCATTGGATCGCCGGGGGCGAATTGGTCCGGCAGGTTCATGATCGTGCATTGAGCGGCCCTCAGGATCACAAGCAACACCATTTCTCTGTCGACCGATCGTGGCTCTCATTTCATCCTGCCCTGAACGGACCATCACAGGAAACTCCTAACTTCGGCTCTCCATCTAACGGAAAAACCCAGCGAACAATGAACAAACGCTACTCCCTGATCTTGGCTACGGCCATCGCGGGCACCTGCATGGCACAGCAGGCGAGCCCATTCCCTGCTCGTCTGCAGAAGAACGACGACAGTTTCGGTGTGCGCAACACGTCAAGCCAGGCCAATGGTGCCCAGCGGGATGTGGTGTTCTCCGAGGATTTCTCGAACGGATTGGCCGGTAACAACGGTATCGGCGAATGGACCCCATCCGGTGAACATGCCGGCATCTGGCGCTTCACCTTGTACGGCCCTACCGGTGCATTCTCGAACACGGGTCAGCGAATCGCCTCGCCCACGGTGGCCAACGGTTTCATGATCTTCGCCGGCGATTCCGCCAACGCGGATTTCAGCGTCACCCCTCCCGTGATCGTTCCTTCCCCAACGGAATGGGATGCCGCGTTGGAATCCCCTGTTCTGGACCTCAGTGCTTCACCCTTCGTGGAGATCAAGTTCTCCCAGCGTTTCCGTTGGTGCTGCCAGGCCGCCTCCCCGCACTCGCTCGAGTTGAGCTTGGACGGTGGTGCTTCATGGCCCATCACCTTCCCCACATCGGGCATCTTCAATGCCAATGATGACAGCGGCACCCAGGAGACCCGCGTCAACATCAGCAGCGCCATTGCCGGCAATGCCGGGAATGTGAAGTTCCGGTTCAAGCACAGCCCCACGGCATCGCACTACCACTGGCAGATCGATGACGTTGAAGTGGTGGAGTTGTTCCCGAACAACCTGACCATGGAGGACGGCTACCTGACCCACACCGGCACAGGTGAAGAGTACGGCCGCATCCCTACGGCACAACTGAACGCCACCATGCTGGTGGGCGGTGGCATCACCAACTCGGGCAGTGTGGAGCAGACCAACGTGGTCATCAACATGAGCGTGACCGGCAGCGGTGGCACCGAGGTGTTCACGGCTGTGAAGAACATCCCGGCCCTTGCTTCCGGTGCAACGGATGCCCTCGAGGAATTCGTGACACTTCCTTCTTTGGCGAACGATCTGTATACGGCGACCTTTACCGTAAGTGCTGATGCCACAGATGATGACCCATCGGACAACACCTTCCTGCGTCGCTTTGAGGTGAACGATGACTTCTACACGGTTGACGGTATCGGCAACCACCCGGAAGGTTATCAGGTCCTGAGCTCCATCGGCACCAACAGCTTCACCGATGCTGCAGATGGCTTGGCGATCATGAACTACTATGAGGTGGTCGAACCGCTGACCGTCTACGGCATCGATTTCCTGACCACCACCACCACCGTGACCGGTGGATATGTCACCGTGAGCCTCTTGGACACTGTAGACGTATTCAATGATGTGGTGACGAACCCCATCGTGGAGAGCGATGCTTGGGATATCACCCCTGAGAACGTTGCCGACGGACGTGTACGGGTGCTGTTCCCGAACGCTGTGACCTTGAGCCCCAACGGTTACTACGCTGCTGTGACCCTCTTCAGCAACCAGAACGCAGGCCAGATCCGTATCCTGGATGACGCCACGGTTCCACAGCCGAACGCCATGACGCTGATCTACATCCCTGGTGATCAAGTGTACACGAACGGAAATGGCATGTCCATCCGCTTGGTGCTTTCGCTGACCTCTGAAGTGGAGGAGTCCGAGGTGCTCACCGGTGTGAGCCTGTTCCCGAACCCGACCAACGGTCTGGTGAACGTGCGTACCGAGAATGCCGGTATGTACAATGTGGAAGTGACCAACCTCCTCGGCGAGGTGGTGAACCAAGGCACTTTCAACGGCAGCACCACGCTCGACCTGAACGGCGAAGCGAAGGGTGTGTACATGGTGCGCGTCTATAATGCTGAAGGCAGCATGGTGGAGCGTATCACGCTGCAGTGATCCTGAACGATCGACATGAAAGCCCCCGGCACCATCTGGTGTCGGGGGCTTTTTCGTGAGGGACAACATGCCGAAACAGCGCTCAACAGTTCATTCCGTGGTGAACGACCGTGGTATTTGCAGCGGGGACAGTGAAGGAGAGATCTATATTCGTCACTCCAATCCCTCTCAAGCATGAAAAAGATCTACGCTGTAGTTGCCCTTGCCCTACCCGCTTTTGCCTTCGCCCAACAGTTGCGGACGCACGGAACCGCCACGAATGCGGCCAACACGCACCAGAAAGGTGTTTCCTTCTATTCCGAGTCCTTCGATGCTGACCTGAACGGATGGTCTTCCGTGACCGAAGTGGGTGTGGTGGACTGGAAGTGGACGGATGTCGGTCCAGGTACCACGTCATCCACCTACCCAGTACCACCGCTGAACACCAGTACACCGAGCGGTTGGGCCATCATTGACGATGACTTCGATGGAACCAGCGGCCAGCAGACCAATGCCTCGCTGATCTCTCCCGTCATCGACCTGTCCAGCGCCCCGACCAACCTGCGCGTGCGTTTCGACCAATATTTCCAGGAGTTTCAGGCCGATGCCACTTTCGTGGGCGTGAGCACCGACGGCGGCACCACTTGGAACGAAGTGGAGATCAACGACGGAGTTGGCCGCGAAGGCCGCCCGAACCCAGAAGTGGTGGAAGTGAGCATTACCGACTGGGTGGCCGTGAACCCTGCCAACGTGCAGCTCCGTTTCCGCTACGAGGCCAGCTGGGACTACGGTTGGCAGGTGGACAACATCGCCATCGTAGAACAGTTCCAGTTCGACATGATCGCCGTGAGCGCCTTCCTGAGCCACACCGGCACCGGTGAGGAGTACGGCCGGATCCCTGCATCGCAGCTGGGCAACACCATGCTGGTGGGCGGTGAACTGAAGAACGACGGTTCGCAGGAACAGACCAACGTGGTCGCCACCATGGAAGTGCGGAACCCCGATGACGTAGTGGCCTTCACTGCCACCACGAACATCGGTAGCCTGGCCGCCAACACGTCCTTCTTCATGGAGCAGTTCGTGACACTGCCAGCATTGGACGATGCACTGTACACCGCCACGCTTTCCGTGACGAGCGACCAACAGGCCAGCGATGCCAACACGGCCAACAACGCCAAGGTGCGCGTGTTCGAAGTGAACAGCGGACGCTACTCGCTGGATGCCGTGGATCTGCACCCGGCCGGCACACAGTTGCTGGGTTCGCTGGGCACCAATTCCTTCGACGGTGGTGAGGACGGCCTCGTAGTGATGACCTACTATGAGGTGATCGAGCCGGTGGAAGTGTACGGCATCGAATTCCTGATCACGTCCACCACCGTAACGGGCGGTTTCGTGACGACGAGCATCCTTGACACGGCTGATGTGTTCGCGGCTGTGCCGTTGTTCAGCAACCCTGTAGTTGAAAGTGATGCTTTCGACATCAATGCGGACAATATCTCCTCGGGTGTGGTGCAGGTGCTGTTCCCGAACGTAACCACCGTACAACCCGGTGGCTACTACGCGGCTGTGACCATGAACAGCAACGCTGGAGCCGGTCATATCCGTGTGGTGGACGACCTGACGGTGCCCCAGCCCAACGTGGCCAGCGCCATCTTCATCCCGAACGACCAGGTGTTCTCCAACGGCAACGCCTTGGCGATCCGTCTGCTCACCGAGCCCATCAACATCAGTGTGAGCGAAACGGCAGCGAACCCGCTGGCCCAGATCTTCCCGAACCCGAGCACCGGTCTGGTGAACATCCGGGTGGCCGGGAACGACACCCAGGTGGTGGAGGTCCTGAACGTGGCGGGGGAGCTCGTGCACAACAGCACGGTGCAGGGTTCCAATACGATCGACCTGAGCGGACTTGCCAAGGGGGTATACACCCTGCGTGTGGTGGGGACGAACGGAAGTTCGGCCCAGCGCATCACGCTACAGTAAGCTGAACGCAATGCATGAAGCCCGATCGAGCGGTCCGCCGCCCGATCGGGCTTCGTGCATTTACACACACAGGTGCTGTAGGAAAGGTGCTTCGGAGCAAGGAACGGTAACTCCTCTGCGCCGGAAAAGCGTGCCGATCGGTTATCTTTCCCCGAGATCTGACCAACAAAACGAACTCTATTCCCATGAAAAAAGTTTACTCCGCCGCCTTGGGCCTCCTGATCACCGGAACCGGTGTGATGGCGCAGTCCAAGAGCCAGCTTCCGCTGGAATACCGCTACAAGCCCACCCTGGACCGGGTGGCCACCCCAAGCTCCGAGCGTGGCAGCACGATCTGGTGCGATGATTTCTCCAACGCTGCGAACTGGGAGCTCGGCACCTTGGACGGCACCACGGATAGCTGGGTGATCGGGACAACTGTACCTTCAGGGCCGTTCGACATCCCCGGTATCGCCTCCACCACCGCTGCCAACGGCTTCGCACTGTTCGACAGTGACCTGCTGTGCAGCGGCAGCCAGAACGCCTTCGTTCAGATGGCCACCCCTGTCGATCTGCAGGGTATCAACAACGTGGTGCTGCAGTTCGAGCAATACTATCGTGCCTTCCAGGGCTTCTGCTTCGTGGACGTCAGTAACGACGGAAGCACGTGGACGGAATACGCCGTGAACGAGAATGTGGCTGTGAACGCCTTTACCGCCAACCCACAATTGTTCGAGCTGAACATTTCGGCCACTGCGGGGAACCAAGGTTCCGTTTGGGTGCGCTTCCGCTATGTGGGTGGTTGTGATTACGCTTGGATGGTGGACGATGTCTGCCTCGCTGAACAGGTCCCCTACGACCTGGTGATGGTGGACGGTTACCTGACCCACACCGGCACCGGTGAGGAGTATGGCCGCATCCCCGCCAACCAGCTGAACCCCACCATGCTGGTGGGTGGCACCTTCCTGAACAATGGCGCCAGTGAGCTCACTGATGTGAACGTGGTGATGGAGGTCCGCAACGCTGCGAACGATCTGGTCTTCTCCTCATCCACCACGGTGGCCAGTCTGGCTTCCGGCGCTACCGGAGCCTTGGAGGAAGACCTCACCCTGCCCACATTGGCTACAGGTGTATATACGGCCACCTACACGGCCACCAGCGCTGAGGATGACCAGGACGCCAACCTGGCGAACAACGTGTTCCTGCGTGCTTTTGCGATCTCTGAGGACCGTTATTCACTGGATGGCATCGACAACCACCCCGAAGGTTACGAGGTGCTGAATTCCCTGGGCACCAACAGCTTCGAAGGAGCAGAGGATGGTCTGCAAGTGATGACATACTATGAAGTGATTGCCCCATTGGAAGTGTACGGCATCGAGATCATCCCTGCCAACGGTACTGTGCTCGGTGGTTTCATCGTGGCCAACATTCTGGACACCGCAGATGTGTTCGCTGCCACGCCGATCTTGAACAACCCTGTTGTGGAGAGCGAGACCTATGACCTGGTGCAGAGCGACCTGAACAACGGGGCCATCCGCATCCTGTTCAACTCGTCCTTCACGCTTCAGCCTGGTGGCTACTACGCCAACGCCATCCTGAACAGCAATGCCGGAGCAGGCACCATCCGCGTATTGGATGACCAGACCGTTCCCCAGCCCGGTGGAGCCAGCCTGATCTACATACCGAACGATGATCTGTTCACCAATGGAGAGGCATCTGCCGTACGTCTGATCACCGAGCCGATCCAGATCAGCGTGGGTGAGAACAACGCCCTGGAGGGTGTGAGCATGTTCCCGAACCCGACGAACGGCCTGGTGAACATCCGCACGTCGGAGAACGAGGTCTTCAACGTGGACGTGATGAACGTGACCGGTGAGCTGGTGCGCACTGCCCGCATCAATGGCACGAGCACCATGGACCTCAGCGAACTGGCCAAGGGCGTTTACACCGTTCGTATCTACAACGAGCGTGGCACCCTGACCGAGCGCGTAACGCTCCAGTAAGTTATTCAATCGAAAAGCCCCCCACGGCCGGTTGGCTGTTGGGGGGCTTTTTCATTCCCGTATGTGTTGTTCAATGGGCCGCTGAGCAGCGTCCCTTTCACGCCTTACCTGACAGGGAACGCTTCACGATGCGCATCATCTCGCTGGCGAAGATGAAGTCATTGAGCTCGGCGTTATCGCTGTTCAGCAATTCCTCGCGGGTACCTGACCACCACATCCGACCCTTATGCACAAAGACGATGTTCTCACCCGTCTCCATGACCGAGTTCATGTCGTGGGTGATGACGATGGTGGTGGTGTCGAACTCCTGGGTGAGCTCTTTGATCAGTTCATCGATCACGATGCTGGTCTGGGGGTCCAGGCCACTGTTGGGCTCATCGCAGAACAGGTACTTCGGGTTCATGGCGATGGCCCGGGCGATGCCCACCCGCTTTTGCATGCCACCGCTGAGCTCGGCTGGGAACAGGCTGTCCTTGTCCACGATGTTCACGCGGTCCAGACAGACATGCGCACGGTCCTGCATCTCGCTCCGCGGCATATCGGAGAACATCTTCAGCGGGAACATCACGTTCTCCAGCACGCTCATGCTGTCGAACAGCGCGGCACCTTGAAAGAGCATGCCGATCTCCTGCCGGATGCCCCGCTTCTCCTCGATGTCCATGTCGTGGAACGAGCGTCCTTCGTACAGGACCTTCCCTTCCTCGGGCTTGTGCAGCCCCACCATGCATTTGGCCAGCACGCTCTTTCCCGAACCGCTCATACCGATGATCTGGTTCACGAGCCCTTTGGAGAAGGTGGCGTTGATGTCCGTCAACACCTGCACATCACCGAAACGCTTGCTCAGACCCTGTACCTCGATCATATCAGCAGCAATTGGGTCAGCGCATAGTTGGTGATCAGGATCACCACATCACTGTAGACCACGGCACGCGTACTACTGATGCCCACCTCCCGGGTGCCACCCTTGGTGTAGTACCCCTGGTAGGCCGAAATGGTGGTGATGATGAAGGCGAAGACCACCGTCTTGATCAGGGCATAGGTGACCGTGTAGGGATCGAAACTGTACTGGATCCCCTCGATGAAGGCCTCGGAGCTGATGATCCCCGTTCCCACACCGGCCAGCCAGCCACCGAAGATGCTGAGGAACATGCTGATGATGATCAGGAAGGGGTTCATGATCACGGACGCCACGATCTTGGGCAGGATGAGGTAGCCCGCCGAGTTGACGCCCATGATGTCCAGGGCATCGATCTGCTCCTTCACGCGCATGGAGCCGATCTCGGCAGCGATGTTGGATCCCACCTTGCCGGCCAGGATCAGGGAGATGATCGTGGGGCTGAACTCCAGAATGGTGCTCTGGCGGGTGGTGAAACCCACTACATAGGCGGGGATCCAGGCCGAATCGATGTTCGAGGTGGTCTGGATGGTGATGACCGCCCCCATGAAGACCGACAGGAGGGCCACGATACCCATGCTGTTGACCCCCAGAAGGTCCATCTCCTCCAAAGTCCGGCGCCAATAGAGGCTCATCCGCTCGGGTCGGCTCAGGGTATCCCGCAGAAGCAGGAAATAGCGCCCGATATGAAGAAGAATGGTCATTTCCCGGTCCCGTGCGAAAGTAGCGCCTTCGCATCGAACCAGTGGCCCCCTACCCGACCGGGCCACCCGATCAAGCTTCTACCTTTGCATCATCATGTATGCTTCAATTCTCCGTTGGCACACCCTGCTCGTAGGCCTGATGTTGCTTTCGGCCATTTTGGCAGGTTGTTCATCCCAGCCTGCCAAGTACCGGAGAAAGAAGGAATGCGATTGCCCGAAGTGGAATCAGCGGCCGGTCATGCAGGGTTCAGGTACGCATGCTAATTTGCACCCTCAGAGGAGCGGGACCTTACCACCCGCCTGACCTCCGTCCACCATGCCTGTGTCCACCACTTTCGTCGCCAACGATCTGGAGTTGCTGCGAAGCCATCTCCCTTCCGGAGCATGGCCGGTGGTGCAACAATGGTTGCGGCGCAATCCGGTGCTTGTTCGTGTGTCGGCGCCGCGCACCACCAAGCTGGGCGATTACCGCAACGCCACGAAGACGCAACCGCATCGGGTGTCTGTGAACAACGACCTGAACAAGTATGCGTTCCTGGTCACCTTGATCCACGAGTTCGCGCACTACAGTACTGTTGCGCGCACCAAGCGTTGGAAGGACCCTCATGGCAAACACTGGAAGGAGGAGTATCACCGATTGATGCGACCCTTCATGAGCCGTGCAGTGTTGCCTGCTGATGTGCTGCGTGCCTTGGAGCATCACCTTTACGACGCGCCGGCCAGCAGTTGCACGGACCATCAGTTGATGCGCGTATTGCGCAAGTACGATCGCGATCCGCGTCCCATGTTGGAGGAGCTGCCGGACCGCACGGTGTTCCGCTTCAACGATCGCATCTTCGTGAAGGGGCCGCAGTTGCGCAAGCGTTACAAATGCCATTGCCTGAACGACAGGCGCATCTATTTCATCGACCCTCTGGCCGAGGTCCATGTGAACGGCCCGTTGATCGCGCGTAAAGCGTCCTGAGGGTCGGCTGTTCCATGACCTACCGATGACGAACGAACATACTTACTGCGTGATCATGGCCGGCGGTGTCGGCAGCCGCTTCTGGCCCATGAGCCGTAGTGCCTACCCCAAACAATTCCTGGATTTTCTGGGACTGGGCCGCACGCTTCTGCAACAGACCTACGATCGTTTCCTGGACATCTGCCCGCCGGAGAACATCCTGGTGGTGACCAATGCGCAGTACGCCTCGATCGTGAAGGAGCAACTGCCCTCGCTCACCGACGCACAGATATTGCAGGAACCCAGCCGCCGGAACACGGCGCCTTGCATCGCCTACGCGAACCATGTGATCGCTGCCCGCGATCCACAGGCACGCATCATCGTGGCCCCCAGCGACCACTTGGTGATGGACCGCAAGGCCTTCGTGGAGACGGTTGCCATCGGTCTGGAACAGGCCGGTAGCAAGGACTGCCTGGTGACCCTGGGGATCATGCCGAGCCGACCGGACACCGGCTATGGGTACATCCAGTTCGGCGACGCGCAAGGCACGGTGCACCACCGTGTACGCCCCGTACGCACCTTCACCGAGAAGCCCGACCTGGATACCGCGCGCCAGTTCATTGAGAGCGGCGACTTCCTCTGGAACGCGGGCATCTTCATCTGGAGCCTGAAGAGCATCAACAATGCCTTCCGCACGCACCTGCCCGAGATGGAGGCACAGTTCGCGAGGGGCACGGGCAGCTATGGCACGCCTGCGGAACACACCTTCATCGAAGGGACCTACGCCGATTGCGAGAACGTCAGCATCGACTACGGTGTGCTGGAGAAGGCGCACAACGTCTACACGGTCATGAGCGATTTCGGCTGGAGCGACCTGGGCACCTGGGGCAGCCTCTATACTCATCTGGCCAAGGACGAGCGCGGCAATGCGGCGGTCGGTGACCATGTGAAACTCTATGACTGCCACAACAGCGTGGTGCACGCCCACGATGACCGCTTGATGGTGCTGCAGGGCCTTGACGACCACATCGTGGTGAGCACCGATGATGCCCTGTTGGTGTGCAAAAAGCAGGACGAGCAGATGATCCGCGGCTTCGTCAACGACCTGAAGGCCGAAAGCGGCGACCGCTACATCTGAACTGGAACGACCATCTCTTGAACGACTTCCAGCTCATAACGCACACGGACACGCTCGCGGCCACGCTGGAAAGCTTCGCCGGTGAACGCGTCATCGCCTTGGACACGGAGGCCTCCAGCTTCCACCGCTTCCGCGAAAGCGTCTGCCTGGTGCAGTTGAGCACGCGCTCGCACACCTTCCTGGTGGATCCATTGAGCCTTCCGGACCTGAGCTCGTTGGGCAGGCTGCTCGCCGACCCTGGCATGGAGGTGGTGATCCACGACGCTGACTACGACCTGCGGATCCTGGCCAAGCACCACGGCATCCGGGTGGAGAACGTCTTCGATACGCTGGTCGCCGCGGAACTGGTGAACGAGCCTGAGATCGGATTGGCGGCGCTGCTGGGCAAGTACCAGGGACTGCAGATCGACAAACGGTTCCAAAAGGCGGACTGGAGCAAACGACCACTGCCACAACCCATGTTGGAATATGCGGCCGGGGACACCAGTCACCTGATCGCGCTCCGTGACATCCTTGAAGAGAAGTTGCGCGCCAAGGACCGATGGGAATGGGCCGAGGAAGAATTCGCCCTGCTGACGGATGCACCGTTCAACCTTCCGGTGAACGACGAGCCTGCATTCCTTCGAATGAAAGGAGCCAAGACACTGAAACCCCATGAGCTCGCCATCCTGCGGGAGCTCTTCCAATGGCGCGACGGCATCGCCGAAAAGCAGGACCGCGCATCGTTCATGATCCTGGGCAACGATGTGCTCCTGTCACTGGCCACGGACCCACCCAAGGGCATGAAGGACATCCTGCAGCGCAAAGGCGTCAATGAACGGGTGATCGAACGGTACGGCGCGGCCATCATGTCCGCCGTGCAACGCGGTCTGGACCTTCCCAAGGAGGAGTGGCCGAGGGCTCCCAAGGGCAAGCGCTGGCAGCGCGACGATGACTACGAGAACCGCCTGAAGCGCTTGAAGCAGACGCGTGACCAGCTCACCTTGCAACATGATCTTCGGCCTGGTATCGTGGCGGCCAACCAGTTGCTGATGGACATTGCCCGCACCCTTCCCGGTGACCTTGATGCGCTGGCTGCACTGCCGGGCATGCGCCGTTACCAGGTCAAGCATTTCGGCGAAGGCCTCCTGAAGGCTCTGTAGAAGCTGCTTCCAACAGTTTTCGTGGGCGTGTGACCCTTGTCACATATTCACATAGTGATCTCGCTATACTTTTGTGGTCAATGACGAACGTCATGTCGACCATCACACTTGAAGAACGCGTCGGTACCGACAAGCTCACCCGGGCGAGTGAGCTGTTGCGGGCGGCCGCGCATCCCCAGCGCCTGGCCATCCTTGATGCTTTGGGCCACCATACCCGGCTGTGCAATCGCGAGCTGCAGGAACTGCTCCAGATCGAGCAGGCGATACTGAGCCAGCACCTCACGTTGATGCGCGACAAAGGCCTGCTGGAATTCGAGAAGGAGGGCAAGTACACCTTCTGGCACTTGAAGCGCCCCGAATTCCTGAAGATCGTGAACTGCCTGGAGATCTGCTGCCCCACCCTCTGAACCACGTTGTGAACATGGAGATCCTCGGTTACATCGGCGCCATCATCATGGGTCTGTCCCTCGGCCTCATCGGAGGCGGTGGCAGCATCCTCACCGTTCCCATCCTGGTCTACCTCTTCGTGATCGACCCGGTCCTGGCCACGGCCTATTCCCTGTTCATCGTTGGCCTCACCAGCCTGGTCGGCAGCTTCAGCCACATGCGCTTGGGCAACATCCATTGGCGCACGGCCATCGTGTTCGGCATCCCCAGCATCCTGGCGGTGTATGCCACCCGGGCCTGGCTGGTCCCCGCGATCCCCGATCCCATCTTCACCTTGGGCAGCACGCCGGTGAGCAAGGCCATCGGCATCCTCATCTTCTTCGCGCTCATCATGGTGGCCGCCGCGTACAGCATGATCCGCAAACCGAAGGTCCCCATGGGGCCGAACGAGCCTGCCGATGAAGCGATCAAGTTCAACTACCCCCTGATCCTGGCCGAAGGGATCGTGGTGGGCATGGTCACCGGCATTGTGGGTGCCGGCGGTGGCTTCCTGATCATTCCTGCCTTGGTCCTGCTGGCCAAGCTTCCCATGAAGAAGGCCGTGGGCACCTCGCTGATCATCATCGCAGCGAAATCCTTGATCGGATTCACCGGCGATCTGAAGGGTGAAGAGATCATCGACTGGAACTTCCTCTTCCTGTTCTCTGCCATTGCGATCGGCGGGATCATCGGGGGCAGCATGCTAAGCAAGCATATCCCGAACGAAAAGCTCAAGCCCGCCTTCGGCTGGTTTGTGCTGGCCATGGGCGTCTACATCATCGGAAGGGAGCTCACGCACCTATCTTAAGGTCCATACGGGCGGAAAATTCCCCTCCCCGACCACCTCAACACTCAACTCCTCAACTCCCCATACCATGAAGATCGAGCAGATCTACACCGGCTGCCTGGCACAGGGCGCCTACTACATCGAAAGCGCCGGTGAGGCCGTGATCATCGACCCACTGCGTGAAACGCAGCCGTACATGGAACGCGCAGAGCAAAGCGGTGCCATCATCAAGTACGTGCTGGAGACCCACTTCCACGCCGACTTCGTGAGCGGTCACCTCGACCTGTCGAAGAAGACCGGTGCGCCCATCGTTTACGGTCCGAACGCCAACCCGAGCTTCGAGGCGCACATCGCCAAGGACGGTGAGGAACTGAAGGTGGGCCGGATCACCATCAAGGTGCTGCACACCCCTGGCCACACCATGGAGAGCACCACCTACCTGCTGAGCGACGAGAAGGGCAGACCGCACGCGATCTTCAGCGGCGACACGCTGTTCATCGGCGACGTGGGCCGTCCCGACCTGGCCCAGAAAATGGGTTCGCTGACCCAGGAGGACCTGGCAGGTTACCTCTACGACAGCCTGCACAACAAGATCATGACCCTGCCCGATGACGTGCTGGTGTACCCTGCACACGGCGCCGGCAGCGCCTGCGGCAAGAACATGAGCAAGGAGACCTGGGATACGCTGGGCAACCAGAAGAAGACCAACTACGCGCTGAAGGCCGCCACCAAGGAGCAGTTCATCAAGGAGGTCACCGACGGTCTGTTGCCTCCGCCCGCCTACTTCCCGCAGAACGTGGCCATGAACAAGGGCATGATCGAGAGCGTGGATACGGTAAAGGAGAAAGGCCTCCGTGCCCTCACCCCCGAACAGTTCGAGCTCGTGGCCGAGACCGAGGGAGCCTTGGTACTGGACACCCGCGGTGCACAGACCTTCAAGGACGGCTTCGTACCCCGCAGCATCAACATCGGCATCAAGGGCGACTTCGCACCCTGGGTCGGTGCGATGGTCCCCGACGTGAAGCACCCGCTGTTGCTGGTGACCGACGAGGGCATGGAAGATGAAGTGGTGACACGTCTGGCCCGCGTGGGCTACGACAACGTGTTCGGCTACCTGAAAGGCGGCATCGACGCGTGGAAGACCGCCGGCCTTGACGTGGACACGGTGGAGAGCATCTCCGCCGAGGAGTTCGCCAAGCGCTTCGGTGCGAACAAGCTCCGTGTGGTGGACGTGCGCAAGGACGGTGAGTATGAGGCCGAGCATGTGGACGGTGCGTGGCACGCCTCGTTGCAGTTCATCAACCAGAACCTGGCGGCCTTCAGTAAGGAGGAGCCCAACTACATCCACTGCGCCGGTGGCTACCGCAGCATGATCGCGGCCAGCCTGTTGAAATCGCGTGGTTACCACAACGTGATCGATGTGGCCGGAGGGTTCAACGCCATCAAGACCAACACCGACGTGAAGGTGACGGACTACGTCTGCCCCAGCACGTTGAAGAAGTAAGCCCGATCAGACGATCAGTTGATCAGACGATCAGACAATTCACGCGACCATGAGCATCCAGGACATCGATATCAAGGAATGGCAGAACGTCATCGTCCATGATGAGTTGTTCGGTTCATCCCTGACGGCCGAACCGCCAGCCTCGTACAATGATCGCTACAAGGACAACGCGATCGTCAACCTCACCTTCGACTTCGCATTGGCGATCTGGGACCTTTCCGAGGAGCTGCAGGAACGGAAGAAATTCGCCCTGTCGAACCAGTTGTTCCGAAGTGGGACCGCCATTGGTGCACTGGTCCGTGAAGCGCAGAACGGCGAAAGCCTCGCTGACTTCATCCACAAGATGAAGGTAGCCCTGAAGGAGGCTGACGAAACGGAATACTGGCTCCTGCTCAGCAGTGCGCGGAACATCGAGGCAGCAAAGCCTTGCCTCGACAAGCTGATCCCGATCATTCGCGTCCTCAACAAGATCATCTCATCCAGCAACGCCAAACTGAAACCCTGAACGATATCATCGGATCATGGCGATCGTCTTATCGTCTGATCCTCTGATCTTCTGATCCCTCCCCTCATGCTCGAGACACTCAAACAACCCTGGTCCTGGTACGTGGCGGGTGCCCTCATCGGCCTCACCGTGCCCTTCCTGTTGCTCGTTGGCAACAAGACCTTCGGCATCAGCAGTTCGCTGCGCCACCTCTGTGCCGCCTGCATTCCTGGCGATGTAAAATTCTTCAAGTACGACTGGAAGAAGGAGGCTTGGAACCTCTTCTTCGTGGGCGGCATCGCCGTGGGCGCGTTCCTCGCGGCGCAGTTCCTGAGCGACCCGAACCCCATCGTGCTGGCCGCACCCACGCAGGAATACCTGGCATCGAAAGGCATCACCGACACCTCAAGCCTGCTGCCCTCGGAGATCTTCAGCTGGGAGCAGCTCTTCACCGTACGTGGCCTCATCTTCTTCGTGCTCGGCGGATTCATGGTGGGCTTCGGAACACGCTACGCCGGTGGTTGCACGAGCGGCCATGCCATCATGGGCCTCAGCAGCCTGCAATGGCCCAGTCTGGTGGCCACCATCAGTTTCATGGTGGGCGGCATCATCATGACCTGGTTCATCCTTCCCCATCTCCTCACGCTCTGACCCATGGCACATACCTTTCAACATACTCCGACCCCGCAGGAGCTTGCCGACCTTCAGGCACGGGAACTCGATTCCATCTGCGTCAACGAGAGTGAACTGCAACACCCCTGGTGGTACAACCTGAAATACAGTGCCTGGGGCGTGCTCTTCGGCATCGTGTTCTTCAAGGCCGAGATCATCAGCTGGTTCCGAATCCAGGAGATGTTCCGCTTCGAGAGCTTCCACATGTACGGGGTGATCGGCACCGCCGTGGTGGTGGGCCTGATCAGCATCCAGCTCATCAAGCGTTTCAAGGTGCGCACCATCTACGGCGAGGAGGTCCACATCCCTGCGAAGACCTTCAACAAGGGACAGATCTACGGCGGTCTGCTCTTCGGCCTGGGCTGGGCCGTCACCGGTGCCTGTCCGGGCCCGTTGTTCGCGCAGATCGGTGCAGGCTACTCCGTGATCATCGTGACCTTCCTGAGCGCCTGGCTGGGCACCTACGTGTACGGGGTGTTCCGCGACAAGTTGCCCCATTGATGGTGGACGAACACTTTCGCAGCCATGCTCATTCCCATCTTCATACTCATCTCCGCACTGTTGGTGCTGGTGGTGATGTACGTGCTCGACGATGCCCTGCGTGTGATGAACGAGCGCGCAGGACTTCCGGTGGGCAACGGCATGCGCTGGTCCAAACGCATCGTGTGGGTGGTGCTCGCGCTCGTGGTGGCACAGTTCTTCGTGCCCCAGGACCTGTTCGAACCGCCGCCCCCACAGCAGGCCACCTACGGGCCGGACAGCTTGTGGACCGGTGCGGATACAACGCGGCTTGCCTATCTGGATAAGGACCATCGCGAGCTGATCCTTTACGGGCAGGAGTTGATCCGGAACACTGCGCTCTACCTCGGCCCGCAGGGTACGGTATCGCAAGGCACCAATGGCATGAACTGCCAGAACTGCCACCTTGATGCCGGCACCAAGCCATGGGGAAACAACTATGGGGCGGTCTGGAGCACCTACCCAAAAATGCGCGGCCGCAGCGGACGCATGGAGTCGGTGTCAAAGCGGGTGAACGACTGCTTCGAACGCAGCTTGAACGGCACGGCGCTCGATACGAACGGTCGCGAAATGCAAGGTATCCTTGCTTACATGGAATGGCTGGGTACGGGCATCGCCAAGGGTCACAAGGTCAAGGGCATCGGCATCATGGATCTCGCCTTCCTGGACCGCGCGGCCGACCCGGCACATGGCACCCTTATATACAGCGGCAAGTGTGCCAGTTGCCACGGTGCCGACGGACAGGGCATCCTGAAACCCGATGGCAAGACCTACCAATATCCACCGCTCTGGGGCCCACACAGCTATAACCAAGGTGCGGGATTGTACCGCATGAGCCGTTTCGCAGGCTACGTGAAGGCCAACATGCCGCTCGGCGCAACCTGGGATGAACCATTGCTATCGGACGAGGAGGCCTGGGACGTTGCCGCCTACGTGAACACCATGGAACGTCCGGCGAAGGACCTGACGGGCGATTGGCCGGACATCAGCAAGAAACCGGTCGACCATCCCTTTGGTCCGTTCGCGGATACTTTTCCTGAGTCACAACACAAATTCGGCCCCTTCGGCCCCATCGCCGAAGCCAAAAAGAAATAAGCATGAGCACGATCCACCACCCACCCGGCTGCACCTGCGGCGCGCACGATGAGAAGGAATACGGTCTCAGCCGCAGGCAGGCCCTCAAGTCCCTCGGTGCGCTGGGCGCGGGCCTCACGCTGGGGCCCACGGTGGCGCTCGGCTCCATGGGTGACGTCCAACGTCGCGATGAACTTGTGGGCAGCCGGGCAGTGCAGAGCGGCAAGGCGGGCAAGTTCACCATCCTCTTCACCAGCGACATCCATTCGCAGCTACACACGCACGACGAGTTCTTCCTGGAGAATGGGAAGCCCGTGTACAAGAAACGCGGCGGTTACGGCGTGCTGAAGACCATGGTGGACACCCTGCGCAATGAAGACCCTGCCAACACCATCGTGGTCGATGGTGGCGACTGCTTCCAGGGCGGTGGCGTGGCGGCCAAGAGCGAAGGGCGCGCCATAGTGCCGCTGATGAACCGCGTTGGCTATGACCTGCTGTTGCCCGGCAACTGGGAGGTGGTCTACGGCAAGGAGAACATGCTGAAGGACCTCGGCGGATACAATGGCGCCAAGATCTGCGCCAACATGTGGCACGAGAAGCCAGCGGACTATTGCGGCGACATGCAGGACCCCAATGCGGCGCTCGCTGGTGACATGATCTTTCAGCCTTACTGGACCAAGATGGTGGCCGGCGTGAAGGTGGGCTTCATCGGCTACAACGATCCGCTCACACCCAAGCGCCAGTCGCCGGAATACAGCTGCGGCATCCAGTTCACCAAACCGGAGTTGAACGTCGCCAGCTACATCCGCATCCTGCGCGATTACGAGCAGTGCGCGATGGTGTTCCTGGTCACACACATGGGCCTGGCGCAGCAGGTGGACCTCGCCAACAAACCCGAGGTGGAGGGCGTGGACCTGATCCTCGGTGCCGACACGCACGAACGTGTACGCAAGCCCATCGAAGCGAAGTACAGCAAGGTGGTGGAGCCCGGTGCTTTCGGCTCGTTCCTCGCCCGCCTCGATGTGGTGGTGGAGGATGGCAAAGTGAAGGACAGCCACTACGAACTGCTCGACGTGGATCCCGAGAAGTATCCGGCCGACAAGGGCATGCTGCAGCTCGTGGACGAAGTGAGCGCGCCTTACCAGAAGGAGCTAAGCACCGTGGTGGGCAGCACGAAGAACACGCTGGTGCGCTACTACGTGATCGAGAACCCGATGGACAACCTGATCACGGACGCCATCATGTGGCGACTGAAGCCGGACGTGGCCATCAGCAACGGCTTCCGCTTCTGCCCGCCGATCGTGGCCGATGGCAAAACGCCAATGCCCATCACCAACGACAACCTCTGGAGCATGATCCCTGTGGATAGCCAAGCCAAATTCGGCGAGGTCACCGGACAGCAACTGTGGGACTGGCTGGAGAAGGAGCTCCACAACGTGTTCGCCAAGGACCCCGCCAAACGTTTCGGTGGTTGGGTGGTGCGCTTCCAAGGCATGACGGCCAACTTCACCATGCACAACGATCTGGACAAGCGCGTGAATTGGATCAAGATCGGTGGCAAGCGCCTCGTGATGGACAAGGTGTACACTGTGGCCGCCTGTGAACGCGAGGGTGATCCAGAGGACATGCTTTGCCGCATCAAGGGCGTCAAGAACGCACGCCTGGCAGGTATCAGCATGCACACCATTCTCCGAGAGTACTTCGGGAAGTTCTCGCCCGTAGCACCAAAGGTCGAAGGCCGGATCACCGCCACCGACGCGCCGCAGGACATCCTGAGCCAGTTGGAGGGGTATGATTATGAGTTCCGCTGAGATCCGTGAGCGAGGTCACTGACTACAGTGCACCACGACAAGGACCTTTGCACGATCAACAGACCATGAAGAAGTTCATCCTCCTTTTCGCACTACTGGTGGGCAGCGCCTTGACATCCAACGCGCAGGTTACCACCGGCTCCAATGAACCCCGCCAGCATCGTATCGTGATGCAGCTCGTGAGCGGAGACACGCTCGTACACAAGGGCCTGATGCGCCAATTGAGGAACATGCTGGAGGCAGCACCCACCATGCAGATGGAAGTGGTATGCCATGGCCCGGGAATGGACCTTCTGATGAGCGACCGAAGCATAGTGGCGGGCAAGGTGAAGGAATTCAGTGAGCGTGGCATCGTGTTCCTGGCATGCGAGAACACCATCAAGGAACGCAAGCTGGACCGCAGCAACGTGACCCCCGAAGCGGGTTTCGTGAAAGCCGGCATCATCCACATCGTGGAGCGGCAGGAGGAAGGTTGGAGCTACATCAAGGCGGGTTTCTAGGTCATGCAGAGCCTGTTCATGAACCGACCTTGTGCTGGTCGGTGGCGCCTGTCCCTTGCCCTTTCCATCCTGTTGCCGTTGATCGGCAGTGCCCAGCACAGTGAGCAGGACATCCCTTCGGACGATAGTCTGCGAGGCGCAAGCCACCTGTATGAAATGATGAAGCGTGGCGAAGTGGAAGGCCGGTTCCGCCAGTACAACATGCTCACGATCAATGATGGCGCTCCTTCAGACTACCACGCGGTCGCCTTCGGCGGTGTGCTGGGTTTCACATCGCAACGCTGGCACGGCACACGGTTCAAACTGACCGGCGGTTACACCTTTGACCTGTTCACCTCCGACCTGACTCTACTCGACCCGGTCACAGGTCTTCCGAACCGCTATGAGATCGGACTGTATGATGTGAACGATCCGCGCCATACCAACGACCTGGCCTACCTGCATGAATTCCAGTTGGACTGGCTATCACGGAGCGGCCGCACCAACGTGGTGTTCGGCAAACAGGAACTGAACACTCCCTTCCTGAATCCACAGGATGGCCGCATGCATCCCACCCTGTTCGAGGGCCTGTGGGCCAGGCACCGGAGCAAACACGGCACCACCTTGGAAGGCGGCTGGCTCTACCGTGTAGCGCCACGTGGCGCCAGTGAATGGTACACGGTATCCGAGAGCATGGACGTCTATCCCGTGGGACGCAACGTATATGGCGAGTCGGCCATGCATGGCGAGATCCTGGAAAGCGCTGGGATCTTTGCGCTGTCGGCAAAGCAGTCATTGGGGAAAAAGCTCAACGTCACAGTATGGGATGTGTACACGGAGAACATCTTCAACAGTGCGCTTCTGCAAATGAACGCTGGCGACCAGGAGGACCGATGGAGCATATCGGGCATGGCCATCCGGCAGGACCCGACGGCCACCGGCGAACACGCCACGGACAGCCTGGCGTACATGCCAGAGGGGCAGTCTTCCTGGGCCTTCAGTGGCCGACTGCGCAATGTGCTCGGCAAATTCCGGTGGCAATTGAATTACACACGCATCACGGCTGATGGTCGCTACCTGATGCCCCGGGAATGGGGCCGGGACCCCTTCTTCACCTTCCTACCGCGCGAACGCAACGAGGGCATGGGCGATGTGCATGCAGGTTCCCTGAACCTGATCTGGAACGACAAGACGAGCGGCTGGCGGATCCAGTTGGACGGAGGCGCCTACATCATGCCTGCCATCACCGATACACGCTTGAACAAGTACGCCATGCCCTCATACGCCCAGTTCGATGTGAACGCGCAGTACCGCTTCAAGGGCGGCTGGCAGGGCCTGGCCATGCAACTGCTGGTCCTGGGCAAAGTGCCGATCGAAAGTGCTTCGCTCACAGAGCGGCAGTCCTTCAACAAGGTGGACATGTTGCACGCCGACCTCATCATCAACTACGTGTTCTGATCACTGAACCGGCAGCTCTGTGACCGGTATCACTGCAAAGGCCCTGGCAGCACCTCCACCTTTGTATCGTCATTCACCCATCAATACTCCATCCCATGTCCCTGCTTCAAACCCTGTTCGGCATCGGCGGTCCCAAAGTGGACCTTGCGCAGAAGATCAAGGAAGGCGCTACCATCATTGATGTGCGCACCCCCGAGGAATTCAAGTCGGGGCATGTGAAGGGTTCGATCAACATCCCCTTGGACAAGGTCCAGAACCAGTTGGGGAAGATCGACAAGAACAAGGCGGTGATCACCTGCTGCCGCAGCGGTGCCCGCAGTGGCATGGCGGCCGATGTGCTGAAGCGCAACGGCTTCGAGTGCTACAACGGTGGGCCGTGGACCTCGGTACGCGCCCTCAAGGGATGATCGCTTCCTTGCGTCGGTGGCATTGGTCGCGCTGGCTGCGCGCTGGCGTGGCTGTGGCTTTCATCGGGCAGGGATGGTCGGGGCATGACCCCATGGCCTTCCTGATAGGTGGCTTCTTCGGTGTGCAAGCTCTGTTCGACCTTGGCTGTGGTATGAATGGATGCAGAGCACCACAAAGCAATGACGTCACGGTGGTCTCCACGTCAGAATACACAGAGGTGGCTTCCAGATCGAACGCCGACATCACTAAGACCGCTGGCTCGTTCCGAGCGAACTGAGACCGACCACGACGAACACGAAAGCCCGGCATTCGACCGGGCTTCTTCATACGGTCGTACGATTCACTGCCCTATCTCCAAGACCACCCTCGTGGGATCGACCCGAAGTAGGTCCAAATGGCCCATGAGCTTATTGTCCCAAGAAATATAGTGCACATGAATATTGGTGTCGTGGTGTGTGAACACCGCCTTGTGTCCCGTGGAGAAGAAACCCAGCAAAGTGCCTTCATGGTTACTGTCCTGAACCACCAACTGGTGCGCATGTGCCTCGTCGGGTCCATTGATCGCCGCACCTGGTGGAACGTTCATGACATGCACATGAGCATCGATCACAAGGCCTCGTAACCGGAATGTGAACGGCTCGGTTCTCGTCATGGACCATTCGGTAAGGAATTTATCCAATGAGGGTAGGTCAACGACCGTGGAGGCAAGCGCAACAGGGTCCCATCCGGTCACTGCGGCACGTACGAAGAACGGCGCCTTCACATCAGTGCGCTCTTCCACCTTGATCGTTCCGTCATTCACTACGTACGACACGAAACAACGACCATCCACCATGGTGATCTCGCCCCGCAGGTGCTCCAATGGTCCAATGCCGAACATACCCGGCTTCGCGATCGAATCCATGGCGATGAGCCCTGCGAGCTGCCCCTCCCACATGGTGCGGCGCATGGCACCGGTGGCGATCACTTGCGCGTGCAGTGACCAGACCAGCAATGAAGCCGCGATCAACATGACGAAGCGTGTCATCCCCCGCTCACCATATCCGCCGGATCCACCCACTTGTCGAAATCCTCGGCGCTCACGTGGCCCAGTGAAACGGCGGCCTCCTTCAGCGTGGTACCCTCCTTGTGCGCCTTCTTCGCGATCTCGGCGCTCTTGTAGTAGCCGATGTGCGTGTTGAGGCTGGTGACAAGCATCAGAGAGTTCTCCAAGTGACGCTTGATCATCGGGCGGTTGGGCTCGATGCCTTCGGCGCACTTGTCGTTGAACGAGACACAGGCCTCGCCGATCAGACGCGCGCTCTGTAACACGTTGGCTGCGATCAGCGGCTTGAAGACGTTCAGCTCGAAGTGGCCGTTGCTGCCACCGATGCTCACCGCCACATCGTTGCCCATCACCTGCGCGCACACCATGGTGAGCGCTTCGGGTTGTGTGGGGTTGACCTTGCCGGGCATGATGCTGGAGCCGGGCTCGTTGTCGGGGATGACCAGCTCGCCGATGCCGCTGCGGGGGCCGCTGCTGAGCATGCGGATGTCGTTGCCGATCTTCATCAATGAAACGGCGAGACGCTTCAGCGCGCCGCTCAGTTCCACCATGGCATCGTGTGCGGCGAGCGCCTCGAACTTGTTGGGCGCGGTAACGAACGGCAGGCCGGTAAGCTCGGCGATCTTTTTCGCCACCAGCACACTGTAGCCCTGGGGTGCGTTGAGGCCCGTGCCTACTGCCGTTCCACCCAAAGCCAGTTCGCGCACCATAACGAGTGCATTGTCAACCGTGCGGAGGCCATTTTCGAGCTGCTGCACGTAACCACTGAACTGCTGGCCCACGGTGAGCGGCGTGGCATCCATGAAGTGAGTGCGGCCGGTCTTCACGATGTCCTTGAAGTCCTCCGACTTCTTCGCCAACGTATCGCGCAACTTCTTCACGCCGGGGATGGTCACTTCCACCGTCAGCTTGTAGGCCGCGATGTGCATGGCCGTGGGGAAGGTGTCGTTGCTGCTTTGGCTCTTGTTGACGTCGTCGTTGGGGTTGAGCACTTTCTCCGTATCCGTGAGCTGGCCACCATTGAGCACGTGTGCGCGGTAGGCCACCACTTCGTTCACGTTCATGTTGCTCTGCGTGCCGCTACCGGTCTGCCAGATCACCAGCGGGAACTGGTCGTCCAGTGCGCCGGTTAGGATCTCATCGCACACCTTGCCGATCAGGTCGCTCTTTTCCTGTGGCAGTTTGCCCAGCTCCAGATTGGTGAGCGCTGCGGCCTTCTTCAGGTAGGCGAAGGCGTGCACGATCTCGCGCGGCATGCTGCCCGGCGGACCGATCTTGAAGTTGTTGCGGCTGCGCTCGGTCTGTGCGCCCCAGTACTTGTCGGCGGGCACCTTCACCTCGCCCATGGTATCCTTCTCGATGCGGTAGTCCATTGTTTTCGCTTTTATCAGGTCCTGGGCGGATGATCCTACACCCTTACCCGGACCTTACAACAGTTCCTCTATGTTCTCGATCGGACGGCCGATGACCGCCTTATGGTTCCGGACAATGATGGGCCGCTCGATCAGCTCGGGATGCTTGCGCATCACCCTCACCCATTCGTGCTCGTTCAGCTCCAGGCCCTTATACTGCTTCTTGTAGATCGGTTCGCTCTTGCGCACCAGGTCCGCGGCCTTGATGCCCAGTTTCATCAGCAGCATCTCCATCTCGCGCTCCGTGGGCACATCCTTCAGGTACTCCACCACCGCTGGCTCAATGCCCTTCTCCCGCAACAGCTCCAAGGCCAGGCGGCTCTTGGTGCAGCGGGGATTGTGGTAGAGGGTCCAGGTGGGCATGGGCAGGTCTCAAGGGACAAGTGTCAAGTCACAAGTGTCATGGCGAAGGAAGGAGCATGCGCGATACGAAGTTGTAACAACGCGTTCATTTGCGGGAGACGCTTGAAGCTTCCTCACCCCACCTTCTGGCTTTGCCCATGCTGCATCAGATAGGCCTTGAGGAACTCATCGATATGGCCGTTCAGCACATCGTCCACGCTGCTGGTCTCGTGTTCGGTGCGGACGTCCTTCACCAGCTTGTAGGGTTGCAGCACGTAATTGCGGATCTGGCTGCCCCACTCGATCTTCTTCTTGCCCGCCTCGATCTCGCTGCGCTTGCTGCGGCGCTTCTCCAGCTCGGCCTCGTACAGCTGGCTCTTCAGCAGCTGCAGGGCCTTGGTCTTGTTATCCAGCTGGCTGCGGGTCTCGGTGTTCTCGATCACGATGCCTGTGGGCCCGTGGCGAAGGCGTACACCGGTCTCCACCTTGTTCACGTTCTGTCCGCCGGCACCGCCACTGCGGAAGGTGTCCCAGGTGATGTCCGCCGGATTGATGTCGATCTCGATGGACTCGTCCACCAGGGGATAGACGTACACGCTCACAAAGCTGGTGTGGCGCCGGGCCTGGCTGTCGTAGGGGCTGATGCGCACCAGTCGGTGCACGCCGTTCTCGCCCTTCAGCATGCCGAAGGCGAACTCGCCGTTCACCTCCAACGTGGCCTGTTTGATGCCGGCCGCTTCGCCGTCCTGGTAGTCGAGGACCTTCACCGTGTAGCCGCTCTTCTCGGCCCACATGCGGTACATGCGCAGCAGCATCAGGGCCCAGTCGTTGCTTTCGGTGCCACCTGCCCCGCTGGTGATCTGCACCACAGCGCTCAGCGGGTCCTCCTCGGCGCTCAGCATGTTCTTGAACTCCAGTTCCTCCAAGGCTTCGCTGGCCTTTTTGAACTGTCCGTCCAGTTCCTCCTCGCTCACGTCCTTGGCCTTGAAGAACTCATAGACCACCCCCAGATCGTCGATTTCGCGCCGGACACCTTCGTAGAGGCCCACCCAACGTTTCAGTTCGCGGATCTTGTGCATCACCAGCTGGGCCTTCTTCTGGTCGTTCCAGAAATCGGGGTCCAGGGTGTACTTCTCCTCTTCCAGGATGCGGCCGCGTTTCTCCTCGATGTCCAGGTAGCCTTTCAGGGCTTCCAGGCGTTCGTTGAGCTCGGTGATCTTATC
>JBGTAJ010000321.1:0-12966 GCA_041749915.1 Flavobacteriales bacterium | reverse complement strand
GCAGGACCAGGACGCGCTGCAGGGACTGGTGCACTGGGCGGCGCTGGCGAAGGCGGCCCAGGAACGGCGCTGGGTGAACGTGCAGCTGCGGCCCCTGGCGAAGGGCGCACCGTCCACCCTGAAACTGCGTGCGCTGATGCTGCGCGAACAGGGCGGCCAATGGACCTTCTGGGGACAGGGTACGGGCTCCGCTCCCACCGCCGTGCCCCTGGCCGGGATCACCGGCCTGAGCGCCACCAACCAGCGCTTCACTGCCGCTGAGCAGAGCACCCTGCTGGCACGGGTGAACGGAAAGAGCACCGCGAACAACACAAGCAGCAAGGGCACACGGGTGGTGCTGCGCACCAGCGCCGAACAAGGTCCGGCATGGGTAGCGAGCCCCTTGCACGGCAGCCAGAAGCTGCTGAAGAGCGCCAAGGACGGCTGGCTATTCGAGCTCACCTGCCCGCTGGACGAGGCCCTGACGCGGACATTGATGGGCCACGGTGCTGCCCTCCGGGTGCTGGAGCCTGCCGCCTTGGTGAAGGCCATCGCCAAGGCCCACAAGGCCGCCGCCAAGCAGTACAAGTGATCAACGATCCGTATGCCGGACCCGCGTGCGGAACCACCCGGATCGTTCACCTTTGCCACTGAAACCCCGAACCATGTACCGGACCATCCGCCCCCTCCTGCTCCTGCTCTTGATCGCCTTCAGCCTCTCCGCCACCGCCCAGAAAACGGACAAGGACGCCGGTGATCTGGACAAGAAAGCCATCCAGGAGATGTACATGGATTTCCTCGCAAAGGAGGGCTACCGGCCCGAGATCGATGCCGACGGGGACGTGCAGTTCAAGAGCGAGGGCAAGACCTATTTCATGAGCGTGAACGACGATGACCCCACCTTCTTCCGCCTGGTGCTGGCCAACATCTGGCCCATCGAGAGCGAGGTGGAACGCACTCAGGTCTACATCGCCGTGGACCACTCCAACGCACAGACGAAGGTGGCCAAGACCTTCCTGGTAAAGGACGATGTGTGGGTGGGCATCGAGCTGTTCCTGCCCGAAGCGACGGACTTCAAGGACATCTTCGATCGCTCCATGAGCGCCTTGGGAAGCGGGGTGGACTTCTTCGTGGGCAAGATGCAGGAGCAGCAGAAAACGGACTAGGACCCCGCCTTGGGCGGGCAAGCTCGCACTCCGCCACCCGCACTAGGTCAGTGCCTCTGAGCGCCCTGATCGGGCCTTGAAGGGCCATTGCTTCTCCTGTGAGCCGGATGCTTTGAAGGTTGCTGGCATACGGTCCTGCAGCCAGCGGTCCGAGCCCTCTCCCCTACGCGGCATCCGTAACTGTGAACCGCAGGTGCGAGCCTCGGGAAAGGGTGGTCTGGAGGGTGTAAACCGACCGACCCAGCCATCCGGCCATGGCGGCGGAAAGCGCGGCAACCGGTGATCGATCTACCTTTGCTGAGTCAATGGGACCTATGCCTGTCCCATGGCGCGTAATGCACTGAAGATCAGGGATCACGGCCTGTTGTTCCACGTGGAACGAAGGTCTTGTGATCGCCCCAGCAACACATGAGCACACAGGAGACCTATGACGTGGTGGTGGTGGGCGGTGGCCATGCCGGTTGCGAGGCCGCAGCCGCAGCCGCCAACCTCGGCTCCAAGGTCCTGATGGTGACCATGAACATGGGCGTCATCGGGCAGATGAGCTGCAACCCCGCCATGGGGGGCGTGGCCAAGGGCCAGATCGTGCGCGAGATCGATGCGCTGGGGGGCTACTCCGGCATCGTCAGCGACCGGAGCACCGTGCAGTTCCGCATGCTGAACCGAAGCAAGGGACCCGCCATGTGGAGCCCCCGCTCACAGAACGACCGCAACCTCTTCGCCGCCGAATGGCGCCGACTGCTGGAGCAGACCCCGAACGTCCACTTCTGGCAGGACAGCGTGAACCGCATCGAGGTGGAGGGAGGACAAGTGACCGGGGTGCACACGGGCATGGGCATGCGCATCGCCTGCCGGTCGGTGGTGCTCACCAGCGGCACCTTCATGAACGGCATCATGCACATCGGCGAGCGCCACATCGGTGGTGGACGCGCGGGTGAAAAGGCCAGCCATGGCATCACCGAACAACTCGTGGAACTGGGCTTTGAGGCTGGCCGGATGAAGACCGGCACCCCGCCCCGGGTGGACGGCCGAAGCATCGACTACAGCCAGATGGAGGAGCAGCCGGGAGATGAGGACCCCTCAGGCTTCAGCTACCTGCCCGGAACCTCGGCGATCCGTGGCCGGCACGCCCGCAAGCAGCTGAGCTGCTGGATGACCTATACCAGCCCCGAAGTGCATGACATCCTGCGGACAGGATTCGACCGCAGTCCGATGTTCAATGGCCGCATCCGGGGTATCGGGCCGCGCTACTGCCCCAGCATCGAGGACAAGATCGACCGCTTCGCCGACAAGGACCGCCACCAGATCTTCGTGGAACCCGAGGGCTGGGATACCGTGGAGACCTACATCAACGGGTTCAGCACCAGCCTGCCCGAGGAAGTGCAGATCGCCGCGCTGCGCCGCATCCCTGGTTTCGAGCAGGCACGGATGTTCAGACCGGGCTATGCCGTGGAATACGACTACTTCCCCCCCACCCAGCTGAAACACAGCCTGGAGACCAAACTGGTCGAGGGCCTCTATTTCGCCGGGCAGATCAATGGCACCACCGGATATGAGGAAGCAGCCTGTCAGGGCCTGATGGCGGGCATCAATGCCCACCAGAAGATCGCCGGGAAGGAAGCCTTTGTGCTGGGTCGTGATGAGGCCTACATCGGGGTGCTGGTGGATGACCTGATCACCAAAGGCACCGAAGAACCGTACCGGATGTTCACCAGCCGGGCCGAATTCCGGATCCTGCTCCGGCAGGACAATGCCGATATCCGTTTGACACCCCGTGCGCACGAACTGGGTCTTGCAAGTGACGAACGCTTGGAACGGGTGCTCCAAAAAATAGCCCACACCAATACCTTGGTAGGAGCGCTCAAGGCTGAAAGCATTGATCCCGAAGCGGCTAATGCAGTGATCGTTCCACGTGGAACATCGCCCCTCAAACAGAAGGTCAAGCTCTTCGAGATCCTCCTCCGGCCCCAGCTGAACTATGCCGACCTGGAACCCCTGGGACCGGGATTGGAAAGCCTGACGGAGGGCTTCGGGGACCTACGACAGGAGGTGGTTGAACAGGTGGAGATCAATGTGAAGTACGACGGATACCTGGTGAAGGAACGCGAGATGGCCGAGAAACTGACACGCTTGGACGAGGTGCCTTTGGACCTGGGGATCGAGTATCATCGGCTCACATCGCTGTCCATTGAGGCGCGCCAGAAACTGGACAAGGTGCGACCCACCACCTTGGGGCAGGCCTCCCGCATCAGCGGCGTGTCCCCTGCCGACCTTAGCGTATTGATGGTCTACTTGGGTCGATGAGCACCTTGAAACACCGAGCCATGCGCCAGCACATGGCCCACCCCATGCACCAGAAGCCTGATCTGGCGCGGCTTTGATGCTGCCCTTAACCTGATCGTTCCACGTGGAACATACCGCCTTGGAATCGCTACCACGCTGCCCCCTTTGTGGATCGGAACACCGCCGACCCTATGCCACAATTCCCGACCACTCCATCACCAAGGAGCGTTTCACGGTGGTGGATTGTGCACAGTGCGGATTCCGCTTTACCGACCCGCGACCGACCCAATCAGAGGTGGGAGCATACTATCAGGGTGGCTCCTACATCTCCCATTCCAACGAAGCGCGTTCCCTCCAGGACCGGATCTACCTGGCCGCCCGGAACTGGAGCATGAGCCGCAAGTACGCCCTCATCAAGGCCTTCTTCCCCAACGGCAGGGTGTTGGACATCGGTTGCGGGACCGGACAGTTCCTGGCCTACCTCATGAGCCGAGGTTACCTGGTGCAGGGGGTGGAGCCCAGCACCGAAGCACGGCAACAGGCCATCGCCGATCATTCCTTCCCCGTGGTGCCCCAACTGGAGCAGGTGGCCGCCCAGGAGAACATCCAGGTGATCACCATGTGGCACGTGCTCGAACATGTACCCGACCTGCGGGCCACGTTCAAGCGCCTCCATTCCCTGATGGCCGACCGAGGCCTGCTGCTCATCGCGGTGCCCGACCGCGGCTCTTGGGATGCCGAACACTACGGGACCTATTGGGCGGCATGGGACGTACCCCGCCATTTCTCCCACTTCCGTCAGCAGGATGTCCGGATACTACTCCGCGAACATGGCTTCACCTTGGTGCGCATGCAGCGCATGTGGCTCGATGCTTACTATATCGCGCTGCTGAGCGAACGGTATAAGGGACATGGAACGGTGATCGCATTCGCGAAAGCTTTGGTGATCGGCACGGTCTCCAACCTCCTCAGTTTGCTTTCCGACCGTCCAGCCTCCAGTACATTATATGTCGCCCGGAAGGCGGAGCTCTGAGAAGGCTGTTTTTAGCGCCCTGGACGCACGATGGGGTGTTCCATAGTATTCCACCTATGGTTAACCAGCGATGTGCCCGCAGAAGGCACTTGACGGCCTTGGCATAATGTGCTGAATACCAGTACATTACACGAAAAGGGGCCGATCGGGTGCTTCTTTGGGCCAAATGAGGCCTTTCCAGCCTCCCAACACTGCTGACGAAGCTCAACCGATCCGCTGGAGCATCGATCTACCTTTGCGGCCCCAATTCGGGCACCACAACTCTACCTGATGAGCACCACCACCCTTTCACCCGCCACCCACGGCATTGCCGACATCCTGAAGAACCTGGGGATCCAGCCCGTGAACAGCGGAGTGAGCACCGGATCGAACTGGTCGAAGGGCGAGGGCGAAGTACTGGAGAGCTACAGCCCCGTGGACGGAACGCTGATCGGTACCGTGCGCGGAGCCAGCAAGGCCGAGTATGAGGCCGCCATCGCCACGGCGCAGACGGCCTTCATTGAATGGCGCACCTGGCCCGCACCCAAGCGGGGCGAGATCGTCCGCCAACTGGGAGAGGAGCTGCGCATCCACAAGGCGGAACTGGGCAAGCTGGTGAGCTACGAGATGGGCAAAAGCTACCAGGAGGGCCTGGGTGAGGTGCAGGAGATGATCGACATCTGCGACTTCGCCGTGGGCCTGAGCCGCCAGCTGCATGGCCTGACGATGCACAGCGAGCGGCCCGAGCACCGCATGTATGAGCAGTGGCATCCCTACGGCCTGGTGGGCATCATCACGGCCTTCAACTTCCCGGTGGCCGTTTGGAGCTGGAACACGGCCCTGGCGTGGATCTGCGGCGATGTATGCCTGTGGAAACCCAGCGAGAAGGCACCCCTGTGCAGCATCGCCTGCCAGCACATCACCGAGCGTGTGTTCAAGCGCAATGGCGTGCCCGAAGGGGTGAGCGTGATCATCAATGGTGGTCGTGAGGTGGGCGAATGGATGAGCCATGACACCCGCATGCCCTTGGTGAGCGCCACCGGCAGCACGCGCATGGGCAAGGCGGTGGGAGCCGCTGTGGGCGAGCGTCTGGGCCGCTCCCTGCTGGAACTTGGCGGGAACAACGCCATCATCATCAGCGACAAGGCAGACCTGGACATGTCCCTGATCGGTGCCGTGTTCGGCGCGGTGGGCACCGCCGGCCAGCGCTGCACCAGCACCCGCCGACTCATCATCCACGACAAGGTGTACGATGCCTTCCGCGACAAGCTGGTGAAGGCCTATGGCCAGTTGCGCATCGGTGACCCGCTGGACGAGCACAACCACGTAGGACCGCTGATCGACACCGCCGCCGTGACCATGTACCAGAACGCCCTGAAAGCCGCCAAGGAACAAGGAGCGACCATGGCCGTGGAGGGTGGTGTGCTCAGCGGTGCCGGCTTCGAGAGCGGTTGTTACGTGAAGCCCGCGATCGTCGAGGCCCGGCCGGACATGCACATCGTGCAGGAGGAGACCTTCGCGCCGATCCTGTACCTGCTGCGTTACAGCGGCGACGTGCACGAGGCCATCGCCATCCAGAACAACGTGAAGCAGGGCCTGAGCAGCGCCATCATGACCCTTGACCTGCGCGAGGCGGAGCGTTTCCTGAGCGCCGCCGGCAGCGATTGCGGCATCGCGAACGTGAACATCGGAACCAGTGGTGCCGAGATCGGTGGTGCCTTCGGCGGTGAAAAAGAGACGGGCGGTGGCCGCGAGAGCGGCAGCGATGCCTGGAAGGCCTACATGCGCCGCCAGACCAACACCATCAACTACGGCGCCAAGCTTCCCCTGGCACAAGGCATCAAGTTCGACCTTTGATCAGGCCTGGTGCTTCGCTGAACGTGTACTGAACGCGAGGCCCTATCTTGTCCACTCCCATGATCGTGCGTGTGCTACCCGCCCTCCTCCTGGCCTCGCTGCTGGGTGCCTGCAACGGTTCCCTGGGCACGCGCACCGAGCCACGACCCGTGGCCGGTCGGTGGACCATGGACCTGGACCTGAACGGGCGCTCCATGCCCTTTCATGTGGAGTTGAGCGGCGTGGACAGTGCCGGTCTGCAATTGCAGGTGATCAACGGTGATGAGGTGATCTTGGTGGATGACCTGGAGCGCCGCGGCGATTCCCTGTTCGTGCGCATGCCCCTGTTCGATTCGGAATTCAAGGGCATCATCCGGACGGACAGCCTGGTGGAGGGCTACTGGTACAACTACCTGAAAGGACCCGACTACCAGATCCCCTTCGTGGCCCGCGCCGGCAACAGGCCACCGACCAAGGCGGCCACCAGCACGCTGGGCGGTCACTGGGAGGTGCACTTCAACCCCAGCTCTCCCGATGGCTACAATGCGATCGGCATATTTGAACAGGAGCCGGACGGCCGGGCCACGGGCACCTTCGTGACCGAGACCGGCGACTATCGCTACCTCGAGGGCCGGGTGCACGGTGATTCGCTGCAGTTGTCGGGCTTCGATGGGTCACATGCCTTTCTATTCGTGGCTGGCCTGCGCGGCGACAGCCTGCACGGCGCCTTCCTCAGCGGCACCCATTGGGAGGAGCCCTGGGTGGCCGTCCGGAACCCGCAATACACGTTGCGCGATCCGGACTCGCTCACCTTCCTGCGCGAAGGTCACGACATGATGGACCTGCGTTTCCCGGACCTCGATGGGACGCTTGTTTCACCCAGCGATCCCCGCTACAAGGGAAAGCCCCTGGTCATCCAGATCATGGGCAGCTGGTGCCCCAATTGCGTGGATGAGACGCGCTTGCTGAACGAGCTCTACGCAGAGCATCATTCCGCCGGACTGGAGGTGATGGCCGTGGCCTTTGAGAAGTATGACGATGCGGCACGCGCCGTGGCAGGCCTGGAGCGCTTCCGCGACGCCCTGGAGGTGCCCTATCCGATCCTCTACGCTGGCAAGGCGTCCAAAGAGGAGGCTGCGGCCAAACTGCCATTCCTGAGCCATGTGATGAGCTATCCCACCTGCATCATCGTGGACCGTGCCGGCAAGGTGCGCCGCATCCGCACGGGGATCTATGGCCCCAGCACGGGGTCGCACTATGAACAGTACAAGCTCAGTCTGTCGGCTTTCCTGGTGAAGCTGCTCAACGAGGATCCCTCACTGGCCCAGCGCAAACCCTGATCTCCACGGCCCGACCGCGCCAGCCCTTAGGGCCGTGCCGGTTCCAGGGGCTTGTCCACCACGATCCGTTCCTCCCGGTTGGCCAGTTCCCACGCCGTGTGGAACACCAGCAGGGCGCGCTGGTGCAGCTGGTCGAACTCGATCTTCTCCACATCATCACCGGGCTGGTGGTAGTCCTCGTGGATCCCACTGAAGTAGAAGATGCTGGGGACCCCTTTGCGGGCGAAATTGTAGTGGTCGCTGCGGTAGTAGAAGCGGTTGGGATCGTTCACCGCATTGAAGGTGTAGTCCAGTTCCAGCTTGCTGTAGGTGCTGTTCACTTTCTCGTTGATCCGGTGCAGGTCCGTGCTCAGGCGGTCGCTGCCGATGACATAGATGTACGGCGCGCCCCCGGCATGTGCACTGTCCGTGCGACCGATCATGTCGATGTTCAGGTCGGCCACCGTGTTCTCCATCGGGAACACCGGATGATCGCTGTAATACCGGGATCCCAGCAGGCCCTTCTCCTCGCCGCTCACCGGCATGATCAACACACTGCGGCGGGGGCCATTGCCTTCGGCCCGCGCCTTGGCGAAAGCCTCGGCCATCTCCACCAGCGCCACTGTTCCAGAACCATCGTCATCAGCGCCGTTGTACACCTCACCGTTCTCCACACCCACGTGGTCGTAGTGGGCCGTGACCACTACCAGTTCATCCTTCTTGTCCGTTCCCTCGATGTAGGCCAGTACGTTCTCAGAGACCACCTCCCGGCGAAGGGGGCGGTGCAGCAAGGTGAATGCGGTACCCAGCCGCTTGCCGCGTTTGCTGCGTTGTGCCTTGGCCCAGTTCCCTTTCGTTAACAAGGTGTTGAGCCGTGCATCGTCCACCAGGACCACCTGCAATCCCCCCCGCTTCTCCTTGGCCGGCAGATAGGCCAGACGCATGCGTGAGCCCTGCACCAGCGGACCCATCTCCTTCACCAGTCCGCTCATATCGGCCGTGCTGACCAGCAAGACCTCCACACCGGCCTTGGCGGCCTGCTCGGCCTGAGGGCGGAGGGTGCTCATCAGTTCCGTGGCAGTTCCCGTGCTGCGCATCAAGGCCACGGAACCCTCGAGGCCCTTGACACCCTTCCATTCGTTCCCTTCGCCCAGATAGACCACATGGTCCACAACCCGGTCGGCGCTCAGGTATTCGTTGAAATACAGCAGTCCGCTGAGCAGGCCCAGGGTATCGCCCGTGGTGGCCACACGGATGGAACCGCTGTGTTCCTCGATCAATGTGAAGGGTTGCAGATAGCCCTGCACGATCGCCGCCGGATCGGAGGCGGGGACCGGCGGGATTCCGAAGGAACTGAACTGTTCGATGAGGTACTGGGCCGCCATCTTCTGGCCTTCCTTGCCCGTGTCCCTGCCTTGGTACTCATCACTGGCTAGGATGCTCAGGTGACGCCGCAGATCATCCGTGGTGATGGTGTTGGCATAGCGCAGTGCGGTGCTATCCACCTGGGCCCTTGACCACGAGAAGGGCGCGAGGCACAGGGCCACGCAGGACACAATGCGAACAGCCCAGATCATGCGTTCTCCGGATGCTCGATCTTCTCCACGCGGCGTTGATGCCGGCCTCCCTCAAAGGATGTGGCCACGAAGGCATCCACAATGGCCAGGGCCTCTTCGGGGCTGATGAAACGAGCAGGCAGGGCCAGCACATTGGCATCGTTGTGCTGCCGCGCCAGGGCCGCTATCTCCGGCGTCCACGCCAGGGCCGATCGGATGCCGGCGTGTTTGTTGGCTGTGATGTTCACCCCATTGCCACTGCCGCAGATGACGATGCCCAGCGTACCCGGAGCGTCAGACACAGCGGTAGCCACCGCATGGGCAAAGTCCGGATAGTCCACACTGTCGTGCACATGGGTCCCTTTATCCACCACCTCATGTCCAAGCTGGCGCAGGTGTTCCTTTACGGTAAGCTTCAGTGCAGGACCGGCGTGATCACTGCCAATGACGATGTGTAGACCCATGCCCCAAAGATATCGTGTTGATAACCCTGCTCCGGATCCCACATTCAGACGGTTGGATCCGTGTCGAACGTGTTGATAACCGGGCATAAGAAAAGTTGCGGATATGCACCCCTTCCCGGCTTATGCGGAACACCCTCACCGACCAAAAGATCTTCTGGGTCTCTTCTGCACATCGATCGAACGATCCGTGGACCCTGGCCGGGACAGGAAGCTTTACACCGTCGTGATCCACCCTGCTCATCCACGATCGTTGATCATCCAGGACCATTCCCTAGCACAACAGGGAGTTGCCGTTGCCCGTTCTCTTCACCGGGTGTTCATAACCGGTGCGCTACTTTTGATAACCCGGACATGCAAGCGACAGGCAACGGTTTCATCAACACGATCAACCGCCTATCTTATATCATCATAACATCTTTAAAAGAGAATAGAATACAAATGAAGTGTTGGTGGATGATGATGGTGGGTGTGTTGGTGACGATCAACGCACAGGCGCAGGTACCCGCTTCGGCGGATAGCCTGGTGCGGTACTACCATCCCAATGGGACAGTGAGCAGTGAGGGGCATATGGTGAATGGCCGTCCGGAAGGCTACTGGAAGAGCTTCTACGCCACCGGAACGTTGCGGTCGGAGGGTGGCAGGCGGGGTGCTCTTTTGGACAGCCTGTGGCGCTTTTATGCACCCAATGGCGCCCTGGAGAGCGAGATCAACTACAAGGCCGACAAACGGGATGGTCCCTTGCGTCGCTACGATACCACCGGCGTGCTGGTGAGCGAGGAATTCTATGTGGAGGACCTGCGCGAAGGAACCGCCCGCTACTACCACCCGAACGGCATGCTGCACAAGGAGGTCCCCTTCAAGGCCGGCAAGGAGGAGGGGAGGGGAACGGAGTACGCTGAGGACGGTCGCATCGTCGCCCTGCTCCAATACGGTGCCGGGCTGCTTCGCCGACGGGATGAGATCAACCAGGTGGACCGTATGGGCCTCAAACAAGGACCGTGGAAGGAATTCCATCCCACTGGAAAGGTGAAATGGGAGGGATCCTTCGTGGATGACCGCAAGCAGGGCATATTCAAGGAGTACGATGCCAAGGGCAACCTGAAGGAGATGGTGAAGTACGATGCGGGTGAGGTGGATGCCGGGGCACAGGACAAGCTCACGGTGGATATCAAGCGGACCTTCCATCCCAACGGGCGGGTATCATCGCTGGGCAGCTATTCCAAGAGCGGTAAGAAGGAGGGACTTTTCAAGGAGTTCGCTGTGGATGGATCGGTTACCGGGGCGAAGATCTATTCCGGCGACCGCCTTATCAGTGAAGGTCTGGTGAACGATGTGGGTGCCTTGGAGGGTCCATGGGTGGAGTACTATGCCACCGGTGAGAAACGTGCGGAAGGAAGTTACAAGGAGGGTAAACGCGATGGTAATTGGAACTTTTATCACCGTAGTGGTGCCGTGGAACAGAAGGGCAACTATCTGAACGGCCTGCCGCAGGGCGTTTGGAAATGGTACTACGAAGGCGGAGCGATGCACCGGGAGGAGAACTATCGCCGAGGCCGTGAAGACGGGGCTTCCGTAGAGCTCGATTCCGAAGGCGCCGTGCTGACCCAGGGTGAATACATCGATGGCAACAAGGAGGGTCCCTGGCTCTACAAGGTCGGTGATCACACAGAGGAGGGATCCTATAAGGACGGCTTGAAGGATGGTGTATGGAAATACACCTACGAGGACGGAACACGGAACTTCATCGGCGCTTTCGTGAATGGTGAACCGCAGGGGAAACACCGCTGGTATTGGCCCAACGGTGAACTGAGGATGGAAGGAAAATACGCCGCCGGACTGCCACAAGGCGACCATGTGCATTACAACGAAGAGGGTTTCCCCATCATGACCATCAAATTCAAGGATGGGCAGGAAATGCGGATAGACGGTGTGAAAGTGCCACCCCCTTATGTGCCCGGAGGCGAATGATGAAAAAGGTCCTTTGGCGAACGATATGAACCCCTTAAGTTAGGACCATGGTCAGTGGTGGGCACATACCTTCCGTGTCAATGGATGAGGGACAGGAGTTGGGCAAGGCCTACCTCGAACTGAAGCGTCAGTACGACGACCTTGTGAGCCGCAACCTGGCCGGTGTTTTCCGTACCACGGTGGACGGGCGGATCCTGGAGGTGAACGATTCCATGGCCCGCATACTGGGCTACCAGGACCGTGAGGAGCTGCTGCGCGTAGATGCGTTGGACCTCTACCCTTCAGCGGCTGAACGGAATGCCTTCCTTCAGACCCTGTTCGGCGAGAAACAACTCATCAATTTCGAGATCACGCTCAAACATCGGTCAGGACGCACAGTGGATGTGTTGGAGAACGTGTTCCTGGACGAACAGGAGGGAAGACCCGCCACCATCCAAGGCACACTGATCGACATCACGTCCTTCAAACAGGCTGAGCTGGAGCAGCGTTCCCTGATGGCCAGCTACCGCGGACTGGTGGAGCATATCCGCGATGGTCTGCTGGTGGTGCAGGACGGACAGATCACCTATGCGAACCCGGCTGCCGAACTGCTCGCCGGGCGACCCATCATCGGTGATGTGGTTCTGGACCTGTTCCATACCGACGACCGGACCAAGGTGCAGCAGTTCCTCTCCACAGGAACGACCGATGGATTGAACGGTCCGTTCCCCACCAGGCTCGCCGGATCGGATCATCATGGTTTTGTGATCTTGGTGGCACCGGCCCCCCATCATGGCCCGACCGCCATGCAGCTCACGCTCCAGGACCAACGGGCGCAACAGCAGTTGTTCAAGGAACAATTACGCCTGCAGATGGCCGAGGAGGTGAACCAGGTGCTGCGGCAGGAGATCAACGATCACCGGCGGACACAGGAGGCCCTGCGCCGATCCAAGCGCTTTGCACGCAGTCTGGTGGACAGTTCACTGGACATGATCATGGCCGCCGATCCCGATGGGAACATCACGGAGTACAATCCGGCAGCCAGTCTTCGGTTCGGTTATGAAGCAGAGGAGATCCTGGGCCTGAATTCACGGGTGCTTTATGCGGACCACTCGGACTATGAACGGGTCCAGCACGAACTGAACACCCACGGGGCCTTTTCCGGCGAGGTCCGCAACATTTCCAGCACGGGCGAGGTGTTCACCTCCTTCCTGGCAGCTTCCAAGTTGTACGATGAGGATGGACAATTGCTGGGTGGCATGGGGGTTTCTCGGGATATCACCCGCCTGAAACGGGATCAGGAGGCGCTCAAGGCCAGTGAGGAGCGCTATCGTGACCTGTTCGAGAACGCCACGGACATGATCCAGAGCGTGGGTCCTGATGGACATTTCGAATACGTGAACG
>JBGTAJ010000320.1:0-14333 GCA_041749915.1 Flavobacteriales bacterium | reverse complement strand
GCGCTCGTCGGCCTCCTTCCCGATATCCGCGCCCTCGGTCACGGCGATGATGGGCAGTCCGAAGTGTTTCGCGAAACGCCAGTCGCGCTGGTCGCCGCCGGGTACGGCCATCACGGCGCCGGTACCGTAGCCGCCCAGCACGTAGTCGCCCACCCACACGGGCACCTCGGCGCCGGTGAAGGGGTGGATCGCGTAGCTGCCGGTGAACACGCCGCTCACGTTCTGCACATCGGCCTGTCGGTCGCGTTCGCTGCGGTTCCTGGCCTTGGTGACGTAGGCCTCCACCTCGGCACGGCGGTCATCGGTGGTGAACTTGTCCACGAGCACATGCTCCGGGGCCAGGGTGAGGAAGCTCACGCCGAAGAGGGTGTCCGGGCGGGTGGTGAACACCTCCACGAAGTCCTCGCCCACGGCGAAGCGCACGGTCGCCCCTTCGCTCCTCCCGATCCAGTTGCGCTGGGCCTCCTTGATGCTCTCGCTCCAATCGAGCCCCTCCAGTCCGTCGAGCAGGCGCTGTGCATAGGCGGTGATGCGCAGGCTCCACTGCTTCATGCGCTTGCGTTCCACGGGGTGTCCACCGCGCTCGCTGACGCCGTCCTTCACCTCGTCATTGGCCAGCACGGTGCCCAGGGCGGGGCACCAGTTCACCCAGGCCTCACTGAGGTAGGCCAGGCGGAAGTACTGCAGCACCATCTGCTTGGTGCGTTCATCGAAGGCCTTCCATTCCTCGGCGCTGAATTCGCCCACGAACTCCTCCACGTCCCCGGTGAGGATGGTGGCATCCTGTCCGCGCGAGCCTTTGCTCTCGAAACAGGCCACCAGTTCGCTGATGGGCCGGGCCTTGTCGGTGCGCGGATCGTACCAGCTGTCGAAGAGCTGCAGGAAGATCCACTGGGTCCACTTGTAGTAGGCGGGATCGCTGGTGCGCACCTCTCGGCTCCAATCGAAACAGAAGCCGATGCGGTCCAGCTGCTCGCGGTAGCGGGCCAGGTTGATCTCGGTGGTCTTTGCGGGATGCTGGCCGGTCTGGATGGCATACTGCTCGGCGGGCAGGCCGAAGCTGTCGTAGCCCATGGGGTGCAGCACGTTGAAGCCGCTGTGCCGCTTGAAGCGCGCCACGATGTCGCTGGCGATGTAGCCGAGCGGGTGCCCCACATGCAGACCTGCTCCACTGGGGTAGGGGAACATGTCGAGCACGTAGTACTTGGGCTTGGACGTGTCGTTGGAGACGCGGTAGGTGCCGTCCGCCCTCCACTTGCCCTGCCACTTGTCCTCGATGCGTTTGTGCTCGTACTGCATGGTGTTCGTCTGCGATCGGCAAATGTAGAGGGCGGCCATGGCGCGCCCATTACATTTGCCCGCCATGGGAGTGGACCGCCATTACAAAGGACGAACGCGCACGGCCAGCGTCAGCACGGTGATCGGCATCGCGCTGGTGCTTTTCATGCTGGGGGTGCTGGGCTTTCTGGTGCTGAACGCCCAGGCCTTGGAGCGCTACTTCCGCGAGAACGTGCGGGTGGAACTTTTCCTGAAACGCGACCTGAAGGAGGTTGACCTGATGCAGTTCCGCAAGGAGCTGGACAACGAGCCCTTCACCAAGGAGACGCGTTATGTGACGGCGGACGAGGCCGCGGAGTTGCTGAAGAAGGACCTCGGCGAGGACTTCCTGGGCGTGCTGGGCAGCAACCCGCTGCTGCCTTCGGTGGAACTGAACCTCGACGCGCGCTACGCACAGCCCGACAGCCTGAAGTGGATCGTGGAGCACCTGAAGCAGGACCGGCGGGTGGAGGAGGTGGCCTACAACGCCGCGGTGGTGGAGAACATCGATGCGAACATGGGCAAGCTCACGCTCATCGTGCTGGGCTTCACCGCGTTGCTGCTGATCATCGCCATCGCGTTGATCAACAACACCATACGCCTGGCCATCTACAGCAAACGCTTCCTGATCCGCACCATGCACCTGGTGGGCGCCACGCAGTGGTTCATCAAGCGGCCCTTCCTGGGGCAGAGCCTGTGGCAGGGCATCCTCGGCGCGGTGCTGGCCATCGGCCTGTTGGTGGGACTGCTGCAACTGGCACAACGTTACATGCCCGATCTGCTGGCCTTCACGGACGTCACCACACTGGCCATCCTCTTCGCCGGGGTGCTGGTGCTGGGCCTGCTGATCTCCCTGGCCTCCACCTGGTTCGCCGTGGGCCGCTACCTTCGCATGAATTCAGAGGACCTACACTGGAGCTGATGGCCAAGCAGAACCACTTCAACGACATGCCGTTCACCGGCACCAATTACAAGCTCCTGCTCATCGGGCTGGGCGTGGTGGTACTGGGTTTCCTGCTGATGGCGGGCGGCGGCAACGGCGACCCCAACAACTTCGATGAGAGCGCCATCTTCAGTCCGCGCCGCATCACCGTGGCCCCCATCGTGGCGCTGGCCGGTTACCTCTTCGTGGTCTATGCCATCCTGAAGAAGGACAAAGGCAACGGGGCGGGGCAATGACGCTGGTCCAGGCGATCATCCTCGCCATCATCGAGGGCATCACGGAGTACCTGCCCGTCTCCAGCACAGGCCACATGATCATCGGGTCCACCATCATGGGGATCCAGCAGGATGAGTTCGTCAAGCTCTTCACGGTGGCCATCCAGTTCGGCGCCATCCTCTCGGTCATCGCCCTGTACTGGAAACGCTTCTTCCAGCGCTTCGACTTCTACACCACGCTGTTCGTGGCCTTCCTGCCGGCGGTGGTGGCGGGCCTGCTCTTCAAGGATACCGTGGACATGCTGCTCGAGAACGTGCTGGTGGTGGGCGTGATGCTCTTCCTGGGCGGCATCGTGTTCCTGTTCATCGACCGCTGGGCCCCGGGTGGAACGGAAACGGGCCCGCAGCCCATCTCCTTCCGCCAGGCCTTCACCATCGGTGTGTGGCAGTGCCTGGCCATGGTGCCCGGTGTTTCGCGTTCGGCGGCCACCATCATCGGCGGTATGACGCAGGGCCTCACCCGTCAGCATGCCGCGGAGTTCAGCTTCTTCCTGGCCGTGCCCACCATGTTCGGCGCCACGGTGAAGAGCATCTACGACTACGTGAAGGATGGGGGCGCGTTCACCAGCGAGCACCTGCAGCTCTTCGCCGTGGGGAACATCGTCGCCTTCGTGGTGGCCATCATCGCCATCCGCACCTTCATCGCCTTCCTCAGCAAACATGGCTTCCGGGCCTTCGGCTGGTACCGGATCGTGGTGGGCGGGATCATCATCCTGCTCTACCTGCTGGATGTGCCCATGCAGATGATGTAGACCCCGTGGAACCCTCCTACAGCACGTCGCACCACGAGTTCCGGCCCGATGAAGGGGGCCTGATCCTGGTGGACAAGCCCCTGGCCTGGACCAGTTTCGATGCGGTGAAGAAGATCCGCGGGGCCATGCGCAGCATCGTGCGGCGCCGCAACTTCAAGGTGGGCCATGCGGGCACCCTGGACCCCCTGGCGAGCGGACTGCTGATCATGGCCTACGGCCCCTTCACCAAGCAGCTGCCCATGATCACCGGCCTGGAGAAGACCTACACCGGCACCATCACGCTGGGCTCCATCACCCCCAGCTACGACCTGGAGACCACGCCGGTGCCGCTGGGGCCATGGGAGCATCTGGACGAAGCCGCCATCCGCGGGGCCTTCGGGCAGTTCCATGGCGAGGTGATGCAGCGCCCGCCGATCTACTCCGCCAAGCGCTTCGAGGGCGAACGCGCCTACTGGCTGGCCCGCGATGAGGACCGGGCGCACCTGGTGGACATGCCGCCCTTGCGCGTGTTCATCTCCAGGCTGGAGGTCACCGCGGTCCGGGGTGCCGACATCGACTTCGAGGTGGATGTGAGCAAGGGCACTTACATCCGCTCCCTGGCCAACGACATCGGCCAGCTGCTGGGCTGCGGGGCGCACCTCAGTGCCTTGCGGCGCACGGCGATCGGTCCCTACCACGTGAGGGACGCCGACAGCCCCCTGGCCTGGGCGCAGCTCATCGCGCCACTTCCCGACCGAGCGCTGGAATAGGCGGACGAACGGCTGTTTTTTGTCGACGCAAAAAGCCGCCTTACCCGTTGTTGACGCGGCTTTGACGTTCGCTTCACGATCATACTATCTTCGGCGCCCATTTACACGGACGGAGCCCGTAAGCCCCCTTGCTTTCCATGAAACTGACCTCGTTCAAATTCGACCTCCCGAAGGAGCTCATCGCCCTCTATCCCACCAAGGACCGCGATGGCAGCAAACTGATGGTGCTGCACAAGAAGACGGGCAAGATCGAACACAAGAAGTTCAAGAACGTCCTGGATTATTTCGACGACGGGGACACCTTCATCCTGAACAACACCCGCGTGTTCCCTGCGCGCATGTGGGGCAACAAGGAAAAGACCGGTGCCAAGATCGAGGTGTTCATGCTGCGTGAGCTGAACCGCGACAGCCTGCTGTGGGACGTCATCGTGGACCCCGCCCGCAAGATCCGGATCGGCAACAAGCTCTACTTCGGCAAGGACGACGAGCTGGTGGCCGAGGTCATCGACAACACCACGAGCCGTGGACGCACGTTGCGATTCCTGTTCGACGGCACCTACGAGGAGTTCAAGGCCGCCATCACCGAGATGGGTGAGACGCCGCTGCCTCGTTACATCAAGCGCGAGACCGAGCCCAGCGACGCCGAGCGTTACCAGACCATCTATGCCAAGGAGGAGGGCGCCGTGGCCGCCCCCACCGCCGGCCTGCACTTCAGCCGCGAGCTGATGAAGCGCATGGAGCTCAAGGGCATCCATTTCTCCGAAGTGACCCTGCACGTGGGCCTGGGCAGCTTCCGCCCCGTGGAGGTGGAGGACCTGACCAAACACAAGATGGACAGTGAGCAGGTGATCATCACCAAGGAGGCCTGCGACATCGTGAACACCGCCAAGGACGCCAAGAAGCGCGTGTGCTGCGTGGGCACCACCACCATGCGCGCCATCGAAAGCAGCGTGAGCACGGAGAACCACATGAAGCCGTACAACGGGTGGACGAACAAGTTCATGTTCCCGCCCTACGACTTCAGCATCGCCGACAGCATGATCACCAACTTCCACATGCCGGAGAGCACCCTGCTGATGCAGGTGGCCGCCTTCGGTGGCTACGACCATGTGTGGGAGGCCTACAAGGTGGCCATCAAGGAGAAGTACCGCTTCTTCAGCTACGGGGATGCGATGCTGATCATCTGATCCGAACTACCTGAATGAATAAGAGCGGGGGTCGTCGACCCCCGCTCTTATTCGTTCAGGCCCGACCTTTATCCCATGCATCGCACCACCATCATCGTCGCCGGCGGCACGGGCAAGCGCATGGGTGCCACCGTGCCCAAGCAGTTCCTCCTGCTCAAGGGCAGGCCGCTGCTGTGCTGGACCATCGAGGCCTTCCAGCGCTTTGACCAGGCGATGCCCATCGTGCTGGTGCTTCCAGAGGACCAGATCCCCGTCTGGGGCGCGCTCTGCATCAACTTCCATTTCGATGTCCCGCACCAGGTGGTGGCGGGTGGTGAGGAACGCTTCCACAGTGTGCGGAACGGCCTGGCCTGTGTGGCGCACGATGGACTGGTGGCTGTTCACGACGGTGTGCGCCCACTGCTCAGCGCCGACCTGATCGCACGCTGCTTTGCGGCGGCCGAAGAGCACGTTGCGGCCATCCCCGTGGTGCCCATCAGCTCCTCGGTGCGTGATCTCACGAACGAAGGAAGCCAGCCCCTGGACCGCTCCCGCCTGCGCGCCGTGCAGACCCCGCAGTGCTTCCGTGTGCCCCTGCTGCGACGCGCTTTCGAGCTTCCCTTCGACCCCGCGTTCACCGACGAGGCGACCTTGGTGGAACGCCTGGGCCTGGACGTACACCTGGTGGAGGGCGAAGAGCAGAACATCAAGGTGACCACGCCATTCGACCTGCAGGTTGCGGAGGTGGTGCTGGGGTGAAGGCCCTGCATGGACCGTACCTTCGCGGCCAGTGAGCACCCCCCCGCCCGATATCCGCGACCTCTCCCTCGAAGAGGTGAAGGCCCTTGTGACCGAGTTGGGCGAGAAGCCCTACCGCGCCAAGCAGCTGTGGGAATGGCTGTGGAAGAAGAAGGCCCGGAGCTGGGACGACATGAGCGACCTGCCGAAGGCCTTCCGGACCTCATTGGCGGAGCGGTCGGTGCTGCAGCCCCTGGTCCTGGCTGAGGAACAGCGGAGCGAGGACGGCACGGTGAAGTGCGCCTTCCGCACCTTCGACGGCCACATCGTGGAGGGTGTGCTGATCCCCACACCGACGCGGCTCACCGCCTGCATCAGCAGCCAGATCGGGTGCAGCCTCTCGTGCAGCTTCTGCGCCACGGGCAAGCTCAAGCGCATCCGCAACCTCAGTGCGGGCGAGATCGTGGACCAGGTGGTGCTCATCGATGCCATCGCGCAGCACTACTACAAGCAGAGCCTCAGCAACATCGTGTACATGGGCATGGGCGAACCCCTGCTGAACTACGCGAACACCATGCGCAGTGCCGAGCGGATCACCGCGCATGATGGGTTGGCGATGGCTGCCCGTCGCCTCACGGTGAGCACCGCCGGCATCGCCAAGATGATCCGCAAGCTGGCCGATGATGGGGCCAAGTTCAACCTGGCCCTGAGCCTGCACGCGGCCAACGACGCCAAGCGCGACCGCATCATGCCCATCAACGAGCAGAACACGCTCACCGAGCTGAAGGACGCACTGCGGTACTACACCCGCACCACCAAACGCCCGGTCACCTTCGAGTACATCCTGCTCCGCGGCTTCAACGATTCCCTGGCCGATGCGCAGGAACTGGTGCGCTATGCCAGCGACGTGCACGCCAAGGTGAACCTCATCGAATACAACCCCATCGACGGTGGCGAGTTCGGCCGCACCGAGGGCGATGATGCCGTGGCCTTCATGCACTACTTGGAGAACAAAGGCATCGTGGCGCGCATCCGCCGCAGCCGTGGCCGCGACATCGACGCCGCTTGTGGCCAGTTGGCCAACAAGAACGAACCGGCCCTGAAGGACGGTGAGCGGGTGATGAAGGCGCAGGCCTGACCTAGAAACCGAGGCCGATCTTCACCCCCAGGAACACGGCCGGCACGGCATCGTTCTGTTGCTCGGTGTCGTAGGTGGTAAGTCGCGTTGTGGGGTCGGTGGTCTCCGTCACCACCTGCATGTCGCGCATGCGGTAGGCGAACCCGCCGTACAGATCGAAGAGCCAGTTGCTGTTGGCGCTCAGCATCTGGTATCCCAGCAACAGGCGGATATCGTTGTACACTCGTTCGTCCAGGTACTTTTCATCGCCGTACGTGCCGTCCGCATCCTGCACCAGGATGTACTTTCCGTAGACCAGGTGCGAGAGCCCGGGCTGCAGGTAAAGGCCTTGAGGCTCCAGGTCATCCAGGAAATAGTAGCGCACCGCGATGTGGTAGCTGAAGTTGGGGACGATCTCCGTGCCAGCCCCGTAATCGTCCGCATCATCACTGTTGATGGAGAGGGCCAGGTAATCGCGGAGCGTCACCCCCGCACCCAGTTCAAGGCTCACGTTCGGCGAGATGGCGCGTTCGTAGTAAATGGGGATCTCGCCACGGAAGAACAGCAGGGGATTGATCTTGATCACGTTCTTCACGCAGTTCACCGTATCGAACTGTGCCGCCAGCCGTTCCTTGTAGAGCAGCACGCGCGCTTTGCTGTTCTGGGCCATGGCCGTTCCATGGAGGGCTCCGGTCAGGACCAGAACAAGGATGAGGGGGGCCGTACGGGTGGGGCGCATGCAGAGCGAAGGTAGGCGGCGTGGGCCTCACCGCCTAAAGGACGACCGAAGAGCTGAAGGGTTGCGTGCGGGGCACGCTTGGGATGCCGAACTTCGCCCCCGATGCTGTCCATAGACGAGATCCAGCGGCCGATCGCCGCGGAGATGCTGGCCTTTGAGCCCCACTTCCGCGAAGCCATGCGCAGCAAAGCCGCCCTGCTGGACCGGATCATGCACTACATCGTGAAGCGCAAGGGCAAGCAGATGCGGCCCATGTTCACCCTGCTCAGTGCGCGCCTGTTCGGGCCCGTCACCGAAAGCGCCTTCACCGCCGCCAGCCTCATCGAACTGCTGCACACGGCCACCCTGGTGCATGACGACGTGGTGGACGGCAGCTCCCTGCGCCGGGGCTTCTTCAGCATCAACGCGCTGTGGAAGAACAAGATCGCCGTCCTCGTGGGCGACTACCTGCTGAGCCGCGGCCTGCTGCTGGCCGTGGACAAGGGCGAGTTCGAGCTACTGCGCATCGTGAGCCACGCCGTGCGCGAGATGAGCGAGGGCGAACTGCTGCAGCTGGAGAAAAGCCGCAGCCTCAATTTCGACGAGGAGGTCTACTTCACCATCATCCGCCAGAAGACCGCCAGCCTCATCGCCGCCTGCTGCGCCAGCGGTGCAAGTGCCGCAGGGCGCCCCGCCGAGGAGGTGGACCGCATGCGCCGCTTCGGTGAGCTCACGGGCATCGCCTTCCAGATCAAGGACGACCTCTTCGACTACGGCAACGGCCTGGAGATCGGCAAGCCCAGCGGACTGGACATCAAGGAGAAGAAGCTCACCCTGCCCCTGATCCATGCCCTGCAACGCGTGAGCGCCGCCGACCGCCGCTGGATGGTGAACGCTGTGAAGAACAGGAACGAGGACGACAAGGCCGTGGCCAAGGTCATCGACATGGTACGGCAGGCCGGCGGCATCACCCACGCCCACCAGCGCATGCTGGCCTACCGCGATGAGGCCCTCGCCGTGTTGCACACCTTCCCCAGGAACGAGGCCCGCGACGGTCTGGAAGGCCTCGTCCAGCTCACCGTGGAACGTACCAAATAACCCCTGCCCATGGCGCGCACCCTTTCCCTTCCCTTGCTGATCGGGCCCCTGGCCCTGATCTTGGCCACCGGCTGCACCCCCACGGCCAAGCCCGGAGCCGAACCAACGACCGCAGCGGCCGACAGCAGCAGCCGCACGGCCATGATCACCGCCCCCGCTGCGAACGGCCAGCAGCTCATCCCCCTGGATGATGGCGGCCGCATGGAGGGCATGATGAAGAACGGCACCCGTGTGGGACCCTGGGCCTCCTATTTCCCGGACAACACCCTGCGCAGCCGCATCACCTACGTGGACGGCGTGGAGGAAGGCCCCACCGAGGTGAACCACCCCAACGGCATGCCCTACTACGTCGGCAGCTACCTGCATGGGAAGAACTTCGGCGAGTGGGTGTTCTACAACGAGCGTGGCGACGAATTGAAGCGCGTGACCTACGACAGCACGGGGGTGATCATCGACCGCTAAGGCCTGTGTTGATGGATCGTTGGATCGGTGTGGATAACCTCCCACCCGCCTGACCGTCAGGACCTCCGCCACGCCCTTCGGGAATAAGCATCAACAACGGCGGCCGCGGGCCTGCGCCGGGGTAAATTCACGGCCCCGTACGCCACACCCGTGATCCAAGCCCACGCCATCCAACAGGTCAAGGACGCCGCCCGCGTGGAGGAGGTGGTGGGCGAGTTCGTGGCGCTCAAGCGCAAGGGACCCCGTTACCTGGGCCTTTGTCCCTTCCACAACGAAAAGACGCCCAGCTTCAACGTCAGTCCCAACCTCGGCATCTACAAATGCTTCGGTTGCGGCGAGAGCGGCGACTCCATCGGCTTCCTGCAGAAGCATGAGCACCTCAGCTATGTGGAGTCCATCCGCTGGCTGGCCAAACGCTACAACATCGACCTGCCCGAGGAGGAGCAGAGCGCCGAGCAGCAGCTGGAGCAGAGCGAGCGGGAGAGCCTCGCCGTGGTGCAGCAGTGGGCGCTGAACTGGAGCGTGGAGCAGCTGTGGAACACCGACGAGGGCAAGCGCATCGGCCTCTCCTACTTCCACGAACGCGGCTTCAGCGACGCCACCATCAAGGCCTTCCAGCTGGGCTACGTGCCCGAGTTCGGCAACGCCTTCACCGCCGCGGCCACCGCCCACGGCTTCAACCCCGAGGTGCTGGAGAAGGCCGGCTGGATCAAGCGGCGCGACGATGGCAGCGGCAGCGCGTGGGACTTCTTCGCCGGGCGCGTCACCTTCCCGGTCTTCGGCCTCAGCGGCCAGCCCATCGCCTTCGGGGCCCGCACACTGAAGAGCGACAAGAAGCTCCCCAAATACTTCAACAGCCCGGAGAGCGTGCTCTACTCCAAGAGCCGATCCCTCTACGGCATCTTCCACGCCAAAAAGGCCATCGTGGAGCAGCAGCTCTGCTACCTGGTGGAGGGCTACACCGACGTGATCAGCCTGCATCAGGCGGGCATCGCCAACGTGGTGGCCAGCAGCGGCACCAGCCTCACGGAGGAGCAGGTGCGCCTCATCAAGCGCTACGCCCCCACCGTCTCCATCCTCTACGATGGCGATGCGGCGGGCATGAAGGCCAGCCTGCGCGGCATCGACCTCATCCTGAAGGAGGGCCTCAACGTGAAGGTCGTCACCTTCCCCGAGGGCGAGGACCCGGACAGCTACGCCAAGAAACACAGCAGCAGCGAGGTCAACGATCACCTCACGCGCAACGCGCAGGACTTCCTCGTCTTCAAGGCCACCCTGCTGATGCAGGACGTGGGCGACGACCCGGTGAAGAAGGCCGCCGCCATCCACGAGATCGTGGAAAGCATCGCCCTGGTGCCCGACCTGGTGCTGCGCTCGCTGTACGTGCAGCAGTGCAGCCGCCTGCTGCAGATCAACGAACAGGCGCTGATCAGCGAGATGAACAAGGTGCTGCGCCGGCAGTACCGCAGGCAGCTGGGCGGCGACCAGCCCATGCCCGAGGAGATGCTCGCGCCGGACGTGGCCCCCGTGCAACCCACGCTGGAGGACCTCGGCACCACGCCCCAGGAGCGCGACCTGCTGCGCATGCTGCTGAGCTACGGGCACGAACGCATCCTGGTGCCCTTCCAGAACGAGGATGGCACCAGCACCGAGGACGAGACCAGCGTGGCCGAGCTCATGTTCGAGCTGTTGGCCCTGGACGACATCCTCTTCGACGAGCCCATCTTCCGCGAGATCTACCTGGACTACCGGCATACCAGCAACCTGGGCACTTCCGTGGATGCCGCACGTTACGTGGGCCACGAGCAGGAACCCTGGCGCCGCACCGCCATCGACCTGCTCACCGAACGCCACGTGCTGAGCCCCAACTGGAAGGAACGCCACAAGATCCACGTGAAACGCGAGAGCGAGACCCTCTTCGATGCCTTGGAGGAAGCGGTGGACATCCTGAAGGAACGCCGCGTGGACCGCATGATCAAGGAGCGCCAGGAACAACTGCGCACCGCCGACGACCTGGGCGTGATGGCCCTTCTGCAGGAGATCATGCAGTTGAGCGAGGCGAAGAAACGCCTCGCGAAGAAGACGGGAAGGGTGGTGGTGGGGTGAGGCCATTACCCTCTCCTACCTTCGCCCCATGCCCCACGACCACGCGCATGCCCATGCCGGACATGACCACCACGGTCATGATCATGGGCACGGTCACGCGGCCGGGGCGGCCTCGCTGCGGGTGGCCTTCTTCATCAACCTCGCCTTCACGGCGGTGGAGGCCGTGGGCGGCTGGTGGACGGGAAGCATCGCGGTGCTGACGGATGCCCTGCACGATGCCGGCGACTGCCTGGTGCTGGGCACCGCGTGGTGGCTGCAACGGGTGGCGATGAAGGGGCGCGACGCGCAGTACAGCTACGGATACGGGCGGTACAGCATGTTGGGCGGCTGGCTCACGAGCGTGGTGCTGATGGTGGGCGCGGGGGCGATGCTGGTGCTGAGCGTGCCCAAGCTGTGGGCTCCGGAGCTGCCGCATACCACGGGCATGATGGGCATCGCTGTCTTCGGGCTGCTGATGAACGGGTTGGCGGCGTGGAAACTGCACGGGGGGGCCAGCCTGAACGAGCGCGGCGCCTACCTGCACCTGCTGGAGGATGTGCTGGGCTGGGCGGCGGTGCTGGTGGGCGCGGTCGTCATGTACTTCACCGGATGGGCCATCGTGGACCCCTTGATGAGCGTGGGGATCAGCGTGTTCATCCTCTGGAACGCCGTGGGCACCCTGCGCAAGGGCACGGGCATCCTGATGCAGGAGATCCCGGCGGGCATCGACATGCAGGCCATCCGCACCCGGCTGATGACCATCCCCCACGTGAGGGACCTGCACGACCAGCACACGTGGACGCTGGACGGCAACCTGGTGGTGCACACGGTGCACGTGGTGGTGGCCGATGTGGATCTGCTCCAGGCCCGGGGGATCAAGGCCCAGGCACGGGCGGAGCTGAAGGCGCTGGGGATCCACCACGCGACCATCGAACTGGAATGGGCCGATGAGCACTGCGGCCTGGAACACCACTGAGCCATGAGAAAGCGCCTCTTCCAACTTTTGGCCCGCGTGAACAAGGCCGTGCTTCCGCGGCTGTGGGACAAGGACCTGCTGCGCCTGAGCAAGGGTCAGAAGCTGATGGTGGCGTGGCGGTATTGGGTGACGAAGAACGCGCTGTGAGGAGGGTAAGGCCCGATCCCTCTAATTTCGGCCGGTGAGAGCCCTGGCCATTCTCTTTGCACTCTTCGGTGGTGGCTGGCTCCCGGCGCAATCCACGCTGGTGATCAATGAGCTGCAGGCGGCCAACCACCGCACACTGGTGATGGCCGATGGCGATTCGCCGGACTGGATCGAATTGTACAACCCCGGTCGCAAGATGGTGGAGCTGCAGGGCATGCAACTGAGCCTGCGCGATCAACGGCATGTGTTCACCGGGTCGTTACGCGTGGCGCCCAAGGGTCGGGTGCTGCTGTTCTGCGATGGACGGCTGAGCGCGGGTCCCGAGCACGTGGGGTTCCGGCTGGACCGCGAAGGCGGCACGCTGCTGCTGATCGCGGCCGACCGGGTAACGATCCTGGACGTGTTCACATACCCCGCCATGCCATCGGACGTAGCCCTGGGTCGCGTGCCCGACGGCGCACAGAGCTGGAGCCTGCTGGAAGAGCCGACACCGGGCCAGGCGAACAGGATGCCGAGCGGTGGGGTCGCCCGCAGCATCGCGCCAGCCCCGGAGGCCGACCGCACGGGAGGTCTCTACAGCGCACCGATCACAGTGGTGATGAGCGCCCCCGCGGGCAGCAGCATCCGCTGCACCACGGATGGTAGTGACCCGCGAAAGGACGGCACCCCGGTCGATGGGCCGATTACCCTTGCGCGCTCCAGCGTGCTGCGCGCGATCACCACGGCACCCGGACAGCTCGCCAGCGCGGAGATGAACCACACCTACCTGATCGGCGCGGCCACGGGTCCTGCCCTGGCCCTCTCTCTGGACCCGGCCGATCTGTGGGCGGACAGCACGGGGATCAACGTGGACGGTGCCTTCGCGAACTTCAGTCGCGGGGGCGAGGCATGGGAACGGTCCGCGCATGTGCAACGGCCCGGCACCAGCGCGCTGCCCGTTGGCCTACGCATCAGCGGAAGCGGTTCGCGCGGCCAGCCGAAACGCTCCTTCAAGCTCTACCTCCGCGATCGTTACGCCAGTCCGGACAGTGGCTGGGCCTTTGCCGATGGCACGCACTGCGATGAGGTGATGCTGCGCGCCGATGCCACGCCCCACGCCTTTCTGCGCAACCTGCTGATGAGCACCCTGGTGGAGCGCTTCGCACTGAACGTGGAGACGCAGCCCTCCGAGGTGCTCTCGCTGAGCTTGAACGCCGAGCCCTGGGGCCTGTACCGCCTGATGCCCCCGAAGGACGCGCAGTGGTTGCGCCAGCGTGCCGGCGTGGAGGCCGTGGAGGTGTTGGAGGGTCCGGCGGCCACGCCACTGGCCGGGCACAATACGCATTTCCTGCAGGCCCGGGAGGCCCTGTTCGCCGGTGCCCCGGTGGACAGCCTGGCCGACCTGATGCACGTGGAAAGCCTGATCGACCTGGCGAGCCTGGACCTCTTCACCGGCCGCGCTGACCACGACCTGAACGTGCGCTGCTACCGGCCGCGCCAGACGGGTGGCCGTTGGCGCTGGGTGCTCTTCGACATGGACCTGTGGGCACCGGCGGAGGAGAACACCGTAGAACGCCTATGCAGTTCCTCCCAAATGGAGACCCCCTACCTGCCGCAGCTGCTGGACCACCCCGAACTGCAGGTGCTGCTGCTGGCCCGTCTTACCGCGCTGCAGGCCACGGTGCTGCATCCGACGGTGGCCGGGGCGGTGCTGGACAGCCTGTACCGCACCCACGCCGCAGTGATGAACGCCGACCATGTGCGCTGGACCAATGAGATGGAACTGCCCCTGCCCGCCGCGAGCCGGGAAG
>JBGTAJ010000319.1:0-29418 GCA_041749915.1 Flavobacteriales bacterium | reverse complement strand
TGCACCAACGGTGAACGCTGGGGTGAACGGTACGGTGTGCGCGAACAACAGCGCGATCACCTTGGCCGGTTCCGTGGTGGGAGCCACCGGTGGAGTATGGAGCGGTGGCGCGGGAAGCTTCGCACCCAACAACGCTACGCTGAATGCGGTGTACATGCCAACGGCCGCTGAGCGCGCTGCCGGAAGTGTGAACCTCACCCTGACCAGCACCGGCAATGGAAATTGCAGCGCCGTGAGCGATCAGGTGCTGTGGACCATCAGCCCGGCACCAACTGCGAACGCAGGTGCGGACCAAACGCTTTGCGCGAACAACACGGTGGCCACCTTGAACGGCGGTTTCACCGTAGCCACGGGTGGGGTATGGAGCGGAGGTGCTGGAACCTTCAGCCCGAGCAACAGCAACATGAACGCGACCTACACGCCCACTGCGGCGGAGGTCGCGAACGGCAACGTGACGCTCACTCTCACCACCACGGGTAACGGCCTGTGCAACCAGGTGAGCGATAACGTAATCCTCAACTTCACGCCTGCCCCGACCGTGAACGCCGGTACGGATGCGAGCTTCTGCGCGAACAACGCCGCCATCGCCTTGAATGGCACAGTCACCATCGCAAGCGGTGGTATCTGGAGCGGTGGCCTCGGCAGCTTCACGCCGAACAACACCACGCTCAACGCGACCTACACTCCAACACCTGCGGAGATCGCAGCGGGTACACTTACGCTCACGCTCACCAGCACGGGCAACACCAATTGCACGGCGGTATCCGATAGTCGCGTGATCACCTTCACACCTGCACCGACGGTGGATGCCGGTGCGAACGGAACGGTCTGTGCGAACAATGCGGCGATCAGCTTGAACGGCAGTGTCACCATCGCGACCGGAGCGATCTGGAGTGGCGGTACTGGGACTTTCGCCCCGAACAACAGCACGCTCAACGCGACCTACACGCCGAGCGCTGCGGAACGTGCAGCCGGTACGGTGACCCTCACGCTCACCACGGTGGGTAATGGCAACTGTTCGCCAGTGAGCGATCAGGTGACCTATGCCATCACGCCTGCACCAACGGCCAATGCGGGTGCTGACCGCGTGCTCTGCGCGAACAACGCTTCAACAGGATTGTCCGGTGCGTTCTTGGTCGCTACGGGTGGCGTGTGGACCGGTGGTAACGGCACCTTCGATCCGAGCACCACCAACATGAGCGCGATCTACACGCCTACGGCGGCTGAGATCACGGCTGGAAGTGTGACGCTCACCCTCACCACTACGGGCAACGCATTGTGCAACGCAGTGAGCGACCAAGTGCTGCTCGCCTTCACCGATGCGCCGACAGCGAACGCTGGTCCGGATGTGACGGTGTGCGCGAACAATGCGGCGGTCGCGCTTGGCGGAAGTGTGGTGACCGCAACAGGCGGCGTATGGAGCGGCGGAACGGGAACCTTCTCGCCCAACGCCAACACACTGAACGCGACCTACACACCCGGCGCTGCGGATATCGCCGCTGGACAGATCACCTTGACCCTGACCACCACGGGCAACGGCAACTGCGCCCCTGCCACGGATACACGCATCATTACCTATACCCCCGCACCGATCGTGAACGCCGGTGTCGATGGAGTGGTGTGCGCAAATGCGGCGCTGATCAACCTGAACGGTACCGTGAACGGTGCTGTGGGCGGCGTGTGGAGCGGAGGCGCAGGTGTGTTCACGCCGAACAGCATCACACTGAACGCGAACTACCTGCCGACGGCAGCTGAGATCGCCAATGGCAGTGTGACGCTCACCCTCACGTCAGCAGGCAATGGTCTGTGCAATGCGGTGACCGACCAGGTGACCTTCACGATCACCCCAGCTCCGACCGTTAACGCGGGTGTGGACCAGACGCTCTGTGGCAACAACGCCAACGCCTTGTTGAACGCGGCGATCACCGTTGCCACAGGTGTGCAGTGGTCCGGCGGTTCCGGGCTCTACGCACCAGGCAGCACGGCACAGAACATCACCTACATGCCCTCGGGCATTGAGGTGGCGAACGGCAGTGTGACCCTCACGGTGACCACCACCGGCAACGGGAACTGCGGTGCGGTCAGCGATCAAGTGACGCTCAACTTCACCCCTGCACCGATGGCCAATGCGGGTGTCGACCAGACGGTGAGCAGCAACAACGCGAACACCACCCTGGCAGGTTCCTTCAGCATCGCCACGGGCATCGTGTGGAGCGGTGGAGCGGGCACCTACAACCCGAACAACACCACGGCGAATGCGGTGTATACGCCCACCAACGCCGAGATCGCCGCTGGCAGTGTCACCTTGACCATGACCACCACAGGTAACGGTGCCTGCGCTCCTTCGAGCGATCAAATGACCATCACCTTCGGTGCAGCACCCACAGCCAATGCTGGTCCGGACCAGACCATCTGCGCCAACAACGCCAGTGTGGTGTTGAACGGTCAGGTGACAATCGCCACGGGCGGTATCTGGAGCGGCGGTTCGGGTACGTACTCGCCGAACAGCGCTGCCTTGAACGCCACCTACGTGCCCAGTGCAACGGAGATCGCTGCGGGAACCGTGACCTTGACGCTCACCACCGTGGGCAATGGCAACAGTTTGCCCGTGACCGACCAAGTGACGATCACCATCACGCCAGCACCGGGTGTGAACGCAGGGGCGAACCTGACCGTATGTGCCAACCAATCCACTGCGCAGCTCGCCGGAGTGGTGAACAACGCGACCGGTGGTGTATGGAGCGGCGGATCGGGCACCTTCAACCCGAGCAACACCAACCTCAACGCGACCTACACGCCCACCCCGGGTGAGATCGCGGCAGGCACTGTCACCCTTACGCTCACCAGTACGGGCAACGGTCTGTGCAATGCGGTCAGCGACCAAATGGTGATCACCGTCGCACCGGCACCCGTGGTGAATGCGGGCCTGGATGCCACGGTCTGCTCGAACAACGCGGCTGTGCAGCTTGCGGCTACGGTGAGCAACGCCGGTGGCGGTATCTGGAGCGGTGGCACCGGTGGTTTCTCGCCCAGCATCACGGCGCTGAACGCTGTTTACACGCCGAGTACCACGGAACTGAACAATGGCTCGGTGACGCTTAACCTGACCAGCACCGGCAACGGTACCTGCGCCCAGGTCACCGATCAGGTGTTCATCGTCTTCACCCAAACACCTGTGGTGAATGCTGGATCCGATGTGACCGTGTGCGCCAATGGTGCAACAGTGAACCTGAACGGATCGGTGACGATCGCTGGCGGTGGTGTATGGAGCGGCGGCGGAGGAACGTTCTCGCCTAACGCCAATACCCTCAACGCTACCTACACTCCGAGCGCTGCAGAAGTAGCGCTGGGTACCGCGACCCTCACGCTCACTTCCACACAGAACGGTCTGTGCAACCTGGTGAGCGATGCGATGACGATCACCATCATCGCGGCACCCGTTGCCGATGCGGGCAACAACCTCTTCGTGTGCAGCAACAACCCCAGCGTTCAGTTGGGTGGTAGCGTGACCGGAGCTGGCGGTGGCCAGTGGAGCGGTGGTGCAGGGACCTTCTCGCCCTCCATCGCATCGTTGAACGCGGTGTACACACCCACCGCAGCGGAGATCGCGGCGGGCACCTTGAACCTGACACTGACCACGATCGGCAATGGCAACTGTGTACCGGTCACGGACAACGTGCTGATCACCTTCACGGCCGCTCCCACTGCGGAAGCAGGAACGGGTGGCGTGTTCTGTGCGAACAACGCGAGCATCCAATTGAACGGTAGTGTGACCGTCGCCAATGGTGGCGCATGGTCCGGCGCACAGGGCACCTTCAGCCCGAACGCGAACAACCTGAATGCCGTGTACCAGCCCTCTGTGGGTGAACTCGCGGCGGGCAGTGTGACACTGACGTTGAGCACAACGGGCAACAACGGTTGTACTTCCGTGAGCGATGAGGTGACCTACACCTTCACGCCGGCACCATCGGCCAACGCCGGTACGGACCTGAACAGTTGTGCGAACAACGCTACCGTTCAGCTCAACGGAGCGGTTACCGTTGGTACTGGTGGACTGTGGACAGGAGGTTCTGGTGGTTTCACACCGAACAACGCGACACTGAACGCGACCTATACACCGAGCGCAGCGGAGATCGCAGCTGGAACGGCAACGCTCACCTTGACCACGGTCGGTAACGGCAGTTGCAACGCGGTCAACGATCAAGTGGTGATCACCATTGCACCTTCACCCATCGTGGATGCGGGCCCCAACCAGTCCGTGTGCGCGAACAACGCGACCGTGCAATTAAGCGGTTCTGTGCTCAACGCTGCAGGGGGTACCTGGAGCGGAGGCGGCACGTTCAGTCCTTCATCCAGTGTGCTCAATCCGAGCTATACACCGAGCGCTGCGGAGATCGCGGCTGGTGTAGCGACACTTACGCTGACCAGCACCGGCAATGGCTTGTGCAACGCCGTAAGCGACCAGGTGGTGATCACGATCACGCCAGCTCCAGTAGTGGAAGCAGGAACCGGTGGTGTGTATTGCATGAACAATGCGAACATCCAACTCGCGGGCAGCATCACAGTGGCGAATGGTGGCACCTGGTCGGGTGCTCAGGGTACGTTCAGCCCGAACGCGAATGCGCTCAATGCGGTGTACACACCCTCCGTTGGTGAACTTGCTGCGGGCAGTGTGACCCTCACCCTCACTTCCTCCGGCAACAATGGCTGCGTGGCGGTAAGCGATGAAGTGACCTACACCTTCACGCCAGCTCCGACAGCCAACGCCGGTACCGATCTGAACACCTGTGCGAACACTGCTACGGTAGCGCTGAACGGTGCCATCACTGTGGCCACGGGCGGTCTGTGGAGCGGTGGTACCGGAGCCTTCAGCCCGAACAACAGCACGCTGAACGCCAGCTACTCACCCAGCGCTTCGGAGATCGCAGCGGGTAGTGCTACGTTGACCTTGACCAGCGTGGGCAACGGCAACTGCACGGCCGTGACGGATCAGGTGACGATCAGCATCGCACCAGCGCCCATCGTTGATGCAGGATCAGCCTTGGAGGTCTGCGCTAACAATGCCAGCACCCAACTGAGCGGATCTGTTGTGAATGCAACGGGTGGCACGTGGAGCGGTGCAGGCACGTTCAGCCCCAACGCGAACAACCTGAACGCCATCTACACACCCACGGCAGCGGAAGTGGCTGCTGGTAGTGCGATGGTCACCTTGACCAGCACCGGCAACGGTCTGTGTACTGCAGTGATCGACAACGTTGCGATCACCTTTACCCCAGCACCTGTCGTAGAGGCGGGAGTATCGCAAACGCTATGCGCCAACAACGCCGATGTGCAACTGGCAGGTGCTGTGAGCGGTGCCACCGGTGGTGCCTGGAGCGGTGGTGCGGGTACGTTCGCTCCGAATGCGAACGCGTTGAGCGCGGTGTATTCACCGAGCAACGCTGAACTCGCCGCAGGGAACCTGTGGTTGTACCTCACTTCCACCGGCAATGGCGGATGCAGCTCTGTGCGCGATTCCGTGCAGGTGTTCTTCACTCCCGCACCAACGGTGAACGCCGGACCGAACGCGCACGTTTGTGCGAACGATGCGGAGGTTGAACTGAATGGTTCTGTCACCATTGCCACGGGCGGTGTATGGAGCGGTGGAGCTGGAAGCTTCAGCCCGGACGCCAATGCACTGAATGCGACCTACAACCCAAGCCTGGGTGAGATCACCGCTGGAGAAGCCACCTTGACACTCACCACTACGGGGATCGGCAACTGTATTGCAGTACAGGACAACATGGTGATCACCATCGACCCGGTGCCTGTGGTGAACGCAGGTCCCGACCAATTGATCTGCGCCAATAATCCGATCCTCCAACTGAACGGCTTCGTGGGCAACGCGCCAGGGGCGATCTGGAGCGGCGGAAACGGCATCTATGTGTCGGGCGCTACGGCCACCGCCACGCAATACCAGCCAACGGCGGCTGAGATCGCTGCGGGTTCCATCACCTTCACGCTCACCAGCACGGGTACCACCATCTGCAACGCCGTGAGCGACCAGATGACGGTCACCTTCACCGGTTCGCCCATGGTGAACGCTGGTGCTGACCTCGCGATCTGCGCGAACAACAGTGCGGTGCAGTTGAACGGTAACGTGACCAATGCCAACGGTGGTGTGTGGTCCGGCGGCAATGGAACGTATGCTCCTGCCAACAACGTGTTTGCTCCGGTGTACACGCCGACAGCAGCTGAGATCGCAGCAGGTAGCGTTACACTTACGCTCTCCAGCACGGGCAACGGCAACTGTTTCGCGGTGGATGATCAAGTACTGATCACGTTCACCCCGGCACCTGTTGCGAACGCGGGTATCGACCTCGACGTGTGCGAGAACAATGCCGTGGTGACCCTGAATGGTGCCATGACCGTAGCCGCAGGTGGAACCTGGAGCGGTGGTCTCGGAACCTTCGCACCCGATGCGAACACCCTGAACGCCCAGTACACGCTCACACCATTCGAACTGCAACAAGGCAGCGTAACGCTTACCCTGACCAGCACGGGCAACGGCAACTGTCTTGCCGTGAACGATCAAGTGACGATCAACGTGACACCTGCACCGCTGGCAAATGCTGGTGCGGACATCACGGCCTGCTCCAACGAGTTGGATGTGCCGCTGAACGGAACGGTAAGTGCTGGCGCCACCACCGGCGTGTGGAGCACCTCGGGCACCGGCATCTTCTCGCCGAGCGCGAACATCCTCAACGCCACCTACATCGCCAGCAGCCTTGATTCGCTGAACGGAAGCGTGGATCTGACGCTCACCTCCACCAACAACGGACTTTGCACCAGCGTGAGCGATATGCTGACACTGACCATCCTGCCGAACGCCATCGCGAACGCCGGTGCGGACCAGACGGTTTGTGCTTCGGAGACGAGCATCGCACTCAATGGCACCATCACGGGCAATGCCACGCAAGGCACCTGGGCCACGAACGGTGCGGGCAGCTTCGCGCCGAATGCCGATGCACCGAATGCGGTCTACACCATTGCGCCGAGCGATGCGGTGAACGGCACGGTCACCTTCACCTGGAGCGTGAACAGCTGCGACAACGCCATGGATCAGATGACGCTGACCATCGTGCCGGAGTCGCAAGCCAACTCGGGTAATGACCTCGTGGTCTGTGTGGACGATCTGGACGTGTTGATCAACGGTAATGTGAGCGGTGCTTCCACCACCGGTGTTTGGAGCACGCTTGGAACCGGAACATTCCAGAACGCAGTCAGCGCACTGGCGAACATCTACAACGCCAGCGTGCAGGATTCCTTGGCCACCAGCGTGGACCTGATCCTTACCGCCACCGGAACAAGTGTTTGTCCTGCGGCAGTGGATACGCTCCACATCGAAATCCTGCCCTTCGGCACGGTGAACGCCGGCGTTGATATGACGGCCTGCGCGAACAACGCGGTGGTACAATTGAACGGCTCACTGGTGGGTGATGCGACGGATATCCAGTGGACCACTTCGGGCACAGGACAGTTCTTCCCGAATAGCGCTGTGCTCACACCAACGTACATCCCAAGTGCGGCGGATACCACCAACGGTACGGTGACCCTCACACTGAGCGCCCTGAACAGCTGCAACGCAGCTGCCGATGCACTGGTGCTTGAGCTGACGCCAGCACCCGTGGTCAACGCTGGTGCCGACCAGACCTATTGCGACCAGGTGACCAGCTTCGACCTGAACGGTGCGATCAGCGGCATCACGACCTCCGGCATCTGGAGCACCACCGGTACAGGCAGCATCGCCAACGCTGGGTCGCTCATCACGACCTACGCGGCAAACGCGGCGGATATCGCTGCGGGTTCGATCACCTTCACCCTCACCTCGCAGAACAACGCGAACTGCAACGCGGTGACGGACCAGATGACGATCTACCTCACCGATGGTCTCGCCGCGAACGCTGGTCCCGATCAAAGCGTGTGCGTGCTCGGCACCTACGCGCAGTTGCAGGGCCAGATCATCAATGGTTCGCCTTCTGGCCTGTGGTCCGCCACGGGTACGGGTTCCTTCGTGCCTGGCCCTGATGCGCTGAACGCGCAGTACCAGTTCTCTGCAGCGGACGTGGCCAATGGCAGCGTGGTGCTCACCCTGCTCAGCACCAACACGGGCACCTGTCCGCCGGTGCAGGATCAGATGGTGCTCACCTTCGGCAACAGCAGCTTCGCCTTCGCTGGTGATGACCAGGTGGTCTGCGCGAACGCACCGCTGGTGCAACTGAACGCCAACTTCAGCGGCGGCGCACAGGGTGTGCAGTGGAGCAGCAACGGCAGCGGCTTCTTCAGCAATACCACCTCGGCGAACGCGAGCTACACGCTTAGCTCGGCCGACATCGCCAACGGTGGTGTGCAGCTCACGCTCACGACGATCACGAACGGCTCCTGCTCTGCGGTGAGCGATGTGATGACCGTGGGTGTGCAGGCCCTCCCGCAGATCAATGCCGGTGCCGACATCGTGGCCTGCACGGCCGATCCGGTGCAGCTGATCGCCAACGCGGTGAACGCCCCTTCGGGCACCTGGACCACTTCGGGTACCGGTTCCTTCCTGAACGCTGATGCACTGACCACGCTCTACACGCCGAGCGCTGCGGACAGCACTGCGGGCAGCGTTACCCTTACCATCACCACCACGGGCGTGGACCCCTGCAATGCGGTGAGCGATGCGCTCGTGATCACCTTCGGTGGCGGACTGGCAGCAACGGCCGGCATGGACGTCATCGCCTGCAGCACCGATCCGAACGTTTCGCTGAACGGAGCAGTGGCCGGGACCACCACCGGCATCTGGAGCACCACGGGCACCGGTTCGTTCACCCCCAGCGCCACGGCGCTCAATGCGACCTACGTGCCCGGTCCAGCGGACTTTGTGATCGGCAACGTGTTGCTGATCCTCTCCACGACGGATAACCAGGGCTGCGCCGCCGGTCGTGACACACTGGTGGTGAGCTACAGTGTACCGCCCACGGTGGATGCGGGAGCGAGCGTGCTGCTGTGCGATGGTCTTGAGGATGTTCAGCTCAACGGCCTGGTGCAGAACGCGGCCGGTGTGCAGTGGTTCACCACGGGCACAGGAAGCTTCAACCCTGCGGCCGATGTGGCCAACGCTGTCTATACGCCCACGGCCAACGACAGCATCGTGGGTGGCGTGTACCTGATCCTGACCGGCTTCGGTGAGGGTACCTGCGGAAATACGTCCGACTCGCTCCTGGTGGACATCGGACCCACGCGCATCGCCAACGCGGGCGTTGACCAGACGATCTGTGCGGATGGTGATCCGATCCAGCTCAATGGCGGCATCACGGGTGTGACCGGTGGCGTGTGGAGCACCACGGGCACGGGAACCTTCCTGCCGGACAACACCACGCTGGGTGCGGCCTATGCGCCCAGTGCCACGGACCTGGTGTTCGGAGAACTGCAGTTCGTGCTCACCACCACCGGCAACCTGGGATGCCCTGCGGACTGCGATACCATGACGGTGGTGCTGCAGCAGTTGCCCACGGTGAACGCTGGTGCGGACATCAACGTCTGCGATGCATCGGGTTCCATCGCGCTGGGTGGTTCCTTCAGCGGAGCGGGTGGCGTGCTTTGGACCTCGAACGGTTCGGGGGTGTTCCTCCCCAGTAACACGGCGCCGGATGCCACGTATGAGCCGGGTGCCACGGACCAACAGCTGGGCACGGTGCGGATGATCCTGACCACTACGGGCAACCAGTTCTGTGCTGCGGCGAGCGACACCTTGTTCCTCTCCTTCGTGAACCCCTTGCAGGCCGCGTTCACCCTGAGCAATGCCTGCGCCGGTTCGCAGACCGTGTTCACGGATGCCAGCACCACCACGGGTGCGCCCATCATCGGATGGAACTGGAGCTTCGGCAACGGCACCACGGGTTCCGGTCCGCAGACCACCACCTCCTTCGACACCCAGGGCCAGTACACGGCCACCCTCACCGTATTCGCCCAGAACGGTTGCAACAGCACCGTCACGCAGGTCATCGACGTACTGAACGCTCCGGTGGCCGGCTTCAGCATCGCCGGGGATCCCTTCACGGATACACCGATCGAGTTCACCGACAACTCCTTCGGTGGCACCAACTGGCAGTATGACTTCGGTGATGGCAGCGGTGCTATCGTGGCGGAACCCACGCATGAGTACACCGAGGCGGGCCAGTACATCATCGTGCAGACGGTGACCAACAGTGCCGGTTGCAGCGACCAGGATTCCCTGCTCATCAGCATCGAGGAGAAGGACATCCTCCCACCGAAGCTGCCCAACGCCTTCAGCCCCAACGGCGATGGTGTGAACGATGCCTTCTTCGTGCGCGGTGGACCGTTCGTGACCATCGACCTGAAGATCTACAACGGCTGGGGTGAGCTCATCTTCGAAAGCACCGATCCCACCTTCGGCTGGGACGGCACGCACGACGGCAAACACGCGATCAACGGGGTCTATGTCTACTCGGTGATCGCCACCACGGTGGATGGTCTCCTCCACGACCGCTCGGGTAAAGTGACATTGGTACGCTAAGCAATGAGGACCATGAGAACGACGAACAACCTCCTGCTGTCCCTGATCGCCCTTGTCGGCGCGGGCCAGCTCCAAGCCCAGGACGGCCAGCTCTCGCAGTATGACGCTGCTCCCGTGCTCTTGAACCCGGCGTTGACCGGCATGTACGAGAACGCCGACTTCCGCATGGGCAGCAACGTGCGCAGCCAGTGGAACAGCCTGTCGAGCAGCTTCCTCACCACGGCGTTCAGCTACGACATGTCCATGCAGCGACGCTACGGTTTCGGCAGCTACCTGAGCAATTACAACATGGCGGGCATCATGAACACCTTCCAGTTCGGTGTCACGGGGGCCTACAATGTCTCGGACAGCAAGGCGGACCACACCCTTTCCGTGGGCGTCAATCTGGGACTGATCTACAAGAAGATCAACGACCAGCAGCTGGTGTGGGATGCCCAGTACGATGATGGCTACTTCAACAGCGACCTGCCGTCGGGGGAGTTCATGCAACGCGGCGCTCGGCTGATGCCGGAGGTCTCCGCCGGCGTGGCGTACCGGGCCACGAACCCCCGCAAGCGGGTGAATCCCTTCGGCAATTTTGCGCTGTTCCACGTGACCACCCCGGATGAGTCGATCCTGCAGACCGAGGAGAGCGAGCTGCACATCCGCTATTCCGTGAACGGCGGTGTGCGCGTGAAGGTGATGGACCAGCTCATCCTGATCCCCCAGGGCGTGTACATGCGCCAAGGGAACGACCAGATGATCCACGCCGGCATGTTGGCCGAGTTCAACATCGGCGGTTCGATGTACAGCGTGATCGGCGGCGGTTCCTATCGCCTGGATGATGCCATCGTGGTGCAGGCGGGCCTGAAGCACAAGAACGCGATGTACCGCTTCAGCTACGACATCAACACCTCGCCGCTGAAGGCCTACACCAACAACAACGGCGCGTACGAGTTCTCCATCATCTACTACGGCACGCACTCGGGCCGCGAGCGCAGGCTTCAGAGCAGTTCGTTCTAGGTCTGTTCACCTGAAAGCCCCCCATCTGCGCCGGATCGATGCCGGACCGGATGGGGGGCTTTGTTGTGGCCGTTGGCCGGCGGGTATTGGACCTCGTGGGTGATCGAAGGCCTTGATCGGCACGATGCGCTTTCGGCCATGCAGCTTCCGCACTGGGTGGATGTTCGTGCATGCGTGGGTTGCGGAGCTCACTGACCGCCCCCTGACCGAGCGAGGATGGTAGGCCCATGATCGGGGCATTGCGGATACTCCCGAGCGGCACTCTTCACGACCTCGCAGGATGGCGTGGAACGCACAACGCTGAGCCTGCTGTTCGACCAGCGTGCTCAGCGTTGCAGGGTGGGAGACCGGTCCGACGGAGGAGAGTGGCTTCGCTCCGTGCCGCAGGAATGCCTGTTATCCGCCGATCACCGTCCCGTTGGTGATCGTGATCGAACGCATCACGGGTGTGCCGTCCACCACGGCCTGCACGTAGTAGGTGCCGTTCTCGAGCAAGGGGGCGCTCACGGTCACCCGGTCGCCGTCCGTTGCCATTTCCAGGGGCATGAACTGGCCCCGGTTGTTCAGGACCACCACCTCGGCGAGCGATCCGCTGGCGAGCACATGGAACTGGCCGGGCACGCTGCCGTTCTGGAAGGACAGGTCCTGGTAGGTCTCGTGTCGCACGGAGAACAGATCGCTGAGCTCCCTCAGCTCACCGGCCTCATCATGGACCAAGCGATAGTAAGAAACACCGCTGATGGGAGCCTCATCGTGCACCTGGTAGGACGTGTAGTCATCGGCATTCCCGCTGCCCATCACGGTGGCCACGGCCTCCCAGTGGATCAGGTCGCCTGAACGCTGCACGATGAAGGTCTCCTCCGGCCTTTCGGAGACCGTTGCGAATTGTACCGATACACCCTCGTTCGCTGTGGAGCTTGCTTCAAAGGAGGCCAGCTCCAGCGCGGGGAGCTCTTCATCGAGCAGTACCGGCATGTCCTGTATGCGCTGCTGTGGGCTCGGTGCAGGGGTGGTGTTCGATCGGGCGATCCGCTCGGATCGGTCCTGTGCCACACCCATGAGGGGTGCGACAAGCAGCAGGAGTACTATTCTGTTCATGGTCCATTCGTTGTTGAGTGGACCGTTCTACGGGCTTGGCTCCCTGGGGTTCCGACATGATCGGGCAAGTGTTCGACAGGGGTGCGGTCGACAGTGATCGATCAAGCACCCGAGCGGCCGCCAAGGGAAGAGTGAACAGGCCGCTTTCGGCCCGATCAGGGCTCCTTCACGATGGTGCTCGTGCGGGATCCCGCGCTGGTCCACACCCGGATGGAATACGCGCCCGGGGCCAATGCGGAAGTGTCCAGCCATACCCCGGTGCCCGACCGATGCACGGTGACCGGTATGCGTTGGCCCGTCATAGAATGGAGGTCTATGGAAAGGACCTCGGCATCCACCGCGCGGACCTGCAGCTGTTCGCGGAAGGGGACGGGATGGATGCTCACCGCAACACCTTCGGTGAAGGTGACGGGAACAGCTTGCGAAAGGCTGCTGCTGCCGTCGAGGTCGGTCTGGCGGAGGCGGTAATAGGATGTTCCGTTCAGGGGTGATGCATCGCGGCTGCTGTACTCGATCGGCGCAACGCTGGTGCCCGCGCCGGGTGTCACGTTCACCTCCTGCCATTGTTCCAGGTCGATGGAGCGCTCCACCGTGAAGAAGGCATTGTTCTGCTCGCTGGCCGTGGTCCAGTCCAGGCGCACATCCTCCTGCCGGGCCGTCGCGTCGAAGGCCACCAGCTCCACAGGCAGCGGGGTGGAGGTGATGTTGGTGGTGGCCAGGGTGAAGCGGACGCCGTTGGTAAGCGCAGCGATGGCAGCGAAACGGAACAGGCCCGCACCGAGGTCCGTGGCCGTTCCGAGCGGTATCTCATCCGCGAACAGCCCGTCCAGGTCGGTGTCCACCAGCAGGCGCAGGTCCGCTGCGTTCACCGCTCCCAGGCCGTTCAGGTCGAAGGTCATGTCCACATTTCCCACATTGACGGCCGTGCCGGATGCATTCACCTCGCTCACGCGCCACACACGCTGCAAACGGCCCTGCACGCCTGCAGGGAAGTCACCAACGCCCCAGGCGCCCAGCGTTCCATTGTCGTGGCCCCAGAAGAGGTATTCGTTGTTGTTCAGGTTGCTGGGGTTGTTGATCCGCACGATCCCGGTGCCTTGGGCATCCGTATGGAGATCACTGGCGCTCACCCGACCGATGCCGGCCACATCATGGTCATAGTTGCCGTTGGCCCCATTGTCCATCGTGTAGAGGTCCTGGCTACCCAGTGTAAGGCCGTATTTGGCCGCCAGGTAGTTGCTTACCACCGTGCGCTGCACACTGTTCAGCACCGTGTTGAAGAGGATGACCTCCGCCATTCGGCCATTGAAGCGGGTGGTGTTGGCCCCGGCCCCCGTATGTCCGCGCAGGATGCCGATGTACAGGTCCGAGCTGTAATTCGGGATGCTGGTGCTGCTTTCCGCGCCATTGGCCACGGCGGTGTTCCCGCTGTAGAGCACCTGGTCCTGGGTGTTCGTGGGCGTGGCACCGTGGTAGGTGAACCCGTTCATGTACACCGTGCCGGGGGAATGGGTTCCCGGGCTGCTGATGCGGTTCGTGGTGCCGTCGATGTCCAGGTGCTGCGCCAGGTTCGCGCCACTGTTCCACAGGAACCATCCGTAGGCGTTCTGTGAACTGGGGTCGTTCCGTTTGGACAGGATGCCTCTGGGAGCGCCGATCACCGTGCCCGCGTAGATGTCGAACACCGCGAAGCCCGTCAAGCCGTTCATGCCCTCCAGCGTGGAATTGTCCGGGATCCGAAGGTGGTCACCGTCCGTAGTGCTGTTGTCAAAGGCGATGGCCGGGTAGCCGTTGAAGCTCGATGGAAGCAGGATGGGCTGCAGGTTCGCCGTGGGCTGCAGGGCGTGGTTGTTATTGCCGGAGCGGTCGGCCCAAGAGGTAACGCCGGCCAGCGGTGCGGTCACGCCCTGGTCGGCGGACAGCCACAGGAAGTTGGAGGTGCTATTGCCCACGCCCCCCGGCCCTGTCTGTGCGGTGGCGAACAGGGGAAGTACTCCGAAGAAGATGATCGATCGCCACATGCCCACACGGTTGAGTGGGGCCTTCCTACGAAGGAACACGCAAACCGTTGCAGGAACAGCGCAAATGCCAGGAGCTGTCCGGGTCAGATCATCGGACCTGCAGCGATCTGGAAAGGCCTTAGCCCTTCAGCGCCTCCGCACCACCCACGATCTCCAGGATCTCTCCGGTGATGGCGGCCTGGCGGGCCTTGTTGTAGGACAGCTTCAGCTCCTTGATGAGGGAGTCGGCATTGTCCGTGGCCTTGTGCATGGCGGTCATGCGCAGTACAGTACTTTCGACAGGATGGACAGGGTGTTGACCAGCTTGATCGTGTTTGGGATCCTCTGCGGTTGCGGGGGCGGTCCGTCCGATCCGCAATCGGCACCCTTGAAACCGGGGGTGGTTCAATGCCCTGCCGCCTTGTTTCTGATACAAGCGCCCGAAGGGATGCCTGCACTGGAGCTCGACTTTGGATTGAGTGACGTGGAGTTTCGCGAACATGTGGCAGAGCAACGTGGCTACGACACGTGTCGATTTGAGAGAGTTGCGATCTGTTTGCCCAGACCGATCGAAGTGGAAGGCGCCATCATCACTAAGGTCCGAGCCAAGCTTGGATTTCGATGTGACAGGGAGGCGACCGATCACAAGTGGAGGGTTTCTATCCTTGTGAATCGAGCAGGTCAGATACTGTGTGAAAGTGAGCTCGTGCTGCTTGATCAAGTTCCGGAGTGTTATCGGAGCACTTTCGCGAGTACCGTCTTGGATGACTGGTGGTTTGGGGGTTTGGACCTTGACTGGTCTCGTGCGGATGCTTCATTGCTCAGTGAGATCATAAGCATATCAGGCCAAGAACATTGGGCCAATTTGAAGGAGCTAGCATTCCGGAAAAGGGGAGTACCGATCTGTAGTTTAGGCGAGGAAGAACTTCGCGATCTGGCTGTCCCCTTCGAGGTTCGACTTTTGTACAGGCCAGTTCCGCCTCCTCCTACACCTATAGCCAAGCGCATTGACGCTCCGACCATCTTCTGGGAGAAGGTAGAGCCTAATGACTCTCTGTAACGGAAGGCCTTAGCCCTTCAGCGCCTCCGCACCACCCACGATCTCCAGGATCTCCCCGGTGATGGCGGCCTGGCGGGCCTTGTTGTAGGACAGCTTCAGCTCCTTGATGAGGGAGTCGGCATTGTCCGTGGCCTTGTGCATGGCGGTCATGCGGGCACCGTGCTCGGCGGCGTTGCTGTCCAGCAGCGCCTTGTAGAGCTGGATCTTCAGGCTCTTGGGGATGATCTGCTCCACGATGGTGGCGCGATCGGGCTCCATGATGTGCTCGCCCTTGGTGGCCTCACCCTTCACCTTCTCAGCGGCGGGCGGGATGGGCAGGTACTGCTCCTCCGTGGTGATCTGCACCGCGGCGTTCTTGAACTTGTTGTAGAACAGCACGATGCGGTCGAAGCTGCCGTCGGCGAACTTCTCCATCAACAGCTCGGCCACCGGGGCGGTCCTATCGAAGTTGAGGCCGTCGTACAACTTGGCCAGGTCGGCAGGCAGCGATTGGTCCATCAGCCCGGTGCGGCGGTAGGTGTCCAGGGCCTTCTTGCCGATGGGGAGCACGGAGACCTCCAGTCCATGGGCCTTCGCATCGTCCACGGCCTTGCGCACGAGGCGGAACACCTGCGTGTTGAAGGCACCGGCCAGACCGCGGTTGCTCACGATGGCCACAAGCAGCACCTTCTTCACTTCGCGCTGCTGGCTGAACTTGCCCTCGCTGCTGTCCAGCGATGCGCTGACGTTGCTGAGGATCTGCTGCAGCTTCTCGGCATAGGGCCGCATGCGGATGATGGCGTCCTGGGCACGACGCAGCTTGGCCGCGCTCACCATTTTCATGGCGGCGGTGATCTGCTTCGTGCTGTTGACCGAAACGATCCTGTTGCGTACCTCCTTCAGGCTGCCCATCTGCGCGTTGCGGTGGCTTAGTTATCGAGGCTCTTCACCAGGTCGGCGGCCACTTTCTCCAGCGTGCCGGTGATCTGGTCGTTGTAATCGCCCTTCTTCAGGGACGCCAGCACGTCGCTGTGCTTGTTGCGCAGCATGGTGATGAACTCGGCCTCGAACTGGCGTACGTTCTTCACGGGGATCTTGGTGAGCAGGCCTTTCACACCACAGTAGATGATGGCGATCTGCTCCTCCACGCGCATGGGGCTGTTCTGTCCCTGCTTCAGGATCTCCACGTTGCGGGCACCCTTGTCGATCACGGCCTTGGTGGCGGCGTCGAGGTCGGAACCGAACTTGCTGAAGGCCTCCAGTTCGCGGTACTGCGCCTGGTCCAGCTTCAGTGTACCGGCCACCTTCTTCATGGACTTGATCTGTGCGTTACCGCCCACGCGGCTCACGCTGATACCCACGTTGATGGCGGGACGCACACCGCTGAGGAACAGGTTGCTCTCCAGGAAGATCTGCCCGTCGGTGATGGAGATCACGTTGGTGGGGATGTAGGCGGATACGTCACCGGCCTGCGTCTCGATGATCGGCAGTGCGGTCAGCGATCCACCGCCCTTCACCTTGCCACGGAGGCTTTCGGGAAGGTCGTTCATCTGGGAGGCCACGGTCTGGTCGGCGGTGATCTTCGCGGCACGCTCCAGGAGGCGGCTGTGCAGGTAGAACACGTCACCGGGGTAGGCTTCGCGTCCGGGAGGACGACGCAGCAGGAGGGACACCTCACGGTAGGCCACGGCCTGCTTGGAAAGGTCATCGAACACGATCAGGGCCGGACGACCCGTGTCGCGGAAGTACTCGCCGATGGCGGCACCTGTGAACGGTGCATAGAACTGCATGGGAGCAGGGTCGCTGGCATTGGCGGCCACCACCGTGGTGTAGGCCATGGCACCGTTCTCCTCCAAGGTCTTCACCGTACCGGCCACGGTGGATCCCTTCTGGCCGATGGCCACGTAGATGCAGTAGACCGGCTGGCCGGCTTCGAAGAATTCGCGCTGGTTGATGATGGTGTCGATGGCCACCGTGCTCTTGCCGGTCTGGCGGTCACCGATGATCAGTTCGCGCTGTCCGCGACCGATGGGGATCATGGCGTCCACGGCCTTGATACCGGTCTGGAGAGGCTCCTTTACGGGTTCGCGGTAGATGACACCGGGTGCCTTGCGCTCGATGGGCATCTCGAACAGTTCGCCGGTTATGGGGCCCTTGCCGTCGATGGGTTCGCCGAGGGTGTTCACCACACGCCCCACGAGGCCTTCGCCCACGTTGACGCTGGCGATGCGGCGGGTGCGCTTCACGGTGTCGCCCTCCTTGATGCCCACACTGGGACCCAGGAGCACGGCGCCCACGTTGTCCTCCTCGAGGTTCAGTACGATGGCACGCAGTCCGCTGGCGAACTCCACGAGTTCACCGCTCTGCACGCCCTGGAGACCGTAGATGCGGGCGATACCATCACCCACCTGGAGAACGGTACCGACCTCTTCGAACTCAGCGGCATCCCGCACACCTGCGAGTTCCTGCTTGAGGATCGCCGAAACCTCGGCGGCTTTTACTTCTGCCATGATACGGTTGACTTAGAACTTCGGGATGTACGGGTTCTCGGCGAAGGTGCGCCGGATCACGTGGAGCTTGTGACGCAGGCTGGCGTCCCACTGAAGGTCGCCCACCTGGATGATCCCACCGCCCAGGATCGCGGGATCCACCACTTCCCGCATTTCGATCGTCTTCCCGGGATGACGGATCGCGGTGATCTTGCGCACCTGCTCCAGCTCCACGGCGGTGAGCTTCACGGCCGTGGTGATGCTGCAGATGACGATGTTCTTGTGTTCGAGGTAGAGCTCCTCGAAGGCGCGGGCGATCTCCGGGATCAACACCTCGCGACCCTTGCGCGTGACGATGGCGATGAAACGCTGGGCGATCTCCCCCACATGTCCGTCGAAGATCGTGTTCAGTGCACGCGTTTTCTGATCTGCCCTGATCACGGGGCTCTTCAGCATCACGCGCAGCTCATCGCTACCCTTGCAGGTATTGAGCATGAGCTTCAGGTCGGCGCGCATCTGCTCCAGCTGGTCACGCTCCAGGGCAAGTTCCATCAGGGACTTGGCGTAGCGGTATGCGGCCTGCTGGTTCTTCATGAAAGACGGGCCTCGGCCTCCTTCAACATGCGGTCGACCAGGGCGCGCTGTGCGGCGTCATCGGTTAACTTCTCGCGCAGCAGCTTCTCGGCGATCTCCACGCTGAGCTCGCCCACGAGCATCTTGATGTCGGCCACCGCGGCGCTCTTCTCGTTGCGGATCTCCGCACGAGCGCGTTCCAGCATGGCGGCCACTTCCACCTTGGCCTTCTCCTTAGCCTCCGCGATCTCTTTTTCGCGGATGTCGCGCGCCTCCTTCAACAGCACCTCGCGTTCCTCACGGGCGGCGCGGTCCAGTTGCTCATTGCGGGAGGTCATCGCGGCGATCTCCTCGCGGGCCTTTTTGGCCTCGCTCAGGGCGTCCTCAATGGTGCGCTCGCGTTCGCTCAGGGCGCCGAGGATCGGCTTCCACGCGAACTTCTTGAGGATGAACAGTACCGCCAGGAACGATACGGTCATCCAGAAAATGAGACCGAAGGAGAATTGGATCAGCATGGCTCGGGGTCAGTTTTGGGACCGGCCGGTGCTCAGAGCACCATGGCCAGCAGGCCCACAACGATGCCGAACATGGCAGCTCCTTCCACCAGTGCGGCGGCCAGGATCATGTTGGCGCGGATGTCATTGGTAGCCTCGGGCTGGCGGGCGATGGCCTGCATGGCATCACCACCGATGCGGCCGATGCCGATGCCGGCGGCCAGGGCGGCGATACCGGCGCCGATGGCGGCCAGACCGAAGTGCAGGGGAGCTTCAGTGGCGGCTTGCAGGAGGATCGAGAGGAACATGTCGAACGGGTTTGGGTTTACGTTGGTTCTTAGTGGTGGTGGGGCTCTTCAATGGCGGCCCCCAGGTACATTGCGGAAAGGAACGTGAACACGAAGGCCTGGATGAAGGCCACCAGCAGTTCCAACATGCTCATGAAGATCGTGAAGACGAGGGTGAAGATGCTCACCCCCCAGCCCAGGCCGGCGTTGATCTCGCCGAAGATGAAGATCAGTGCGAAGAAGCTCAGCACGATGATGTGACCGGCGGTGATGTTCGCGAACAGTCGGATCATGAGGATCGCGGGGCGCAGGAACACGCCCAGGATCTCCACCGGGGTAAGGATGAGCAACACCGGCTTGGGAACACCCGGCATGGCGATGATGTGGCCCCAGTAGTGGCGGTTGCCGTGGATCAGCGTGAGCACAAAGGTGATGGCCGCCAGGGTGAAGGTCACCGAGATGCTGCCGCTCACGTTGGCGCCGAAGGGGAAGATGGGGATCAGGCCCATCAGGTTGTTGATCAGGATGAAGAAGAACACCGTCAACAGGAAGGGCATGAAGCGTTCGTACTTCGGACCGATGTTCGCCTTGGCAACGTCGTCGCGGACGAACACGATGATGGGCTCGATCAGGCTCTGCAGCCCTTTGGGTGCGCCCACGCCGCGCTTCTCATAGCCTTTGGCCACGCTAAGGAACACCAGCAGCATGATCAGCACGCTCACCATCAGGCCGAGCACGTTCTTCGTGATGCTGAAGTCCCAGGTCGCTGCGGTCAGTTCCTCGTTCTGTGCGGCCTGGTGGGCATCGGTGCCATCCGCCGCATCCGTCGCCACGATCTTGCCTTCGTGCAGCATGTAGCCTCCGAAGGTCTTGTGACCGTGATCGAACTGCGCGCTGCTGAAGGAGGAGAAGCCACGCTCGGTGTTGTAGATAAGGATGGGGAGCGGAAGGCTGGTGTGCCCCCAGAGGTGCCATCCGTGCTCATCGCCTACGTGGCCCATGATCATCTCTCCCGGGTTGAACTTCTCCACGCCATGCTCATCGTGCGCCTCGGCCGCTGCTTCGGTGGCATGTTCGGCATGGACGTCGGCCGTGGTGATCACCGCCTCGTGGCTGTGCGTCGTGTCGCCTGCGGCGTGCACGTGGCCTTCATGCTGCGCCACCGACACCCCTGCGAACAGAACGCTGAACAGTAGGAATGTGGCGCGGATCAAGGCTTTCATCACGTTCGTGCGGGGCGTTTCCCCCCGCAATGCGGGCGCAAAGGTAGAACTCCGTCGCGAATGCGAAAATCGGAACGACTATTTACGTCCGGTTTCCTTGAACAGGTAGAGCATGGCACCGACGATCCCGGTCAGTGCAAGGACGATGGTGAGCACGGGGATGCGCCAGCCGAGCAGGCCATCCAGCCAATGCCCGGCGAAGGTGAAGGCCAGGATGATGCCCATCATGGTAAGGCCCATGCCGGTGAAGCGGAGGTAGGCCGTCGGGTCCAGCCGACGTTTGGGCTTCGGTGCGCTCATGGCTTGCCGATGCGTTTCAACAAGCGGAGCGAGCGCGAGGTGCTGAAGGCCAGAAAGGCGAGGTAGCAGCCCACGAACACCAGCGCGAAGGTGATCACGGTGTCACGCGGAAGCTTGATCAGCAGGACCACGAGCAGCAGGAGGGATACCATCATCTTGATGGCGAGCGAGGCCATGAAGCGGTGCACCATGGCCTTGCTGTCTGGTCCTGCTGCCGATTCGATCCAGGCGTGCAGGACCAGGGTCAGGACGGTGAAGTAAATGACGGCACCGCCCAAAAGGTCGGTGAAGGGGATCTTCAGCAGGAACAGGATGCCCCACAGCACGGCATAGCAACACGCGGCAAAGACGAGGGTGGGAAGCAGGAATGACCAGCGGCCGGTCGACGAGGCCGTCATGGCGGAGATGCTTGGATCAGCGAGCCGCCTGGGCGGTCTGTTCCGTGCGAGCGGCTTCGGTGCGCAGGCGAACGGGGTCCATTTCCTTCACCACACCGCCGCCCATGCTGCAGTTACCGGTGAAGACGGCGCCCGGTTCGATGGCGAGCTTCTTGGTGTTGATGTCGCCCTGCAACTTGGCCGTCGCCTTGAGGCTCAGCAGGTCCTGGCAGTTCACCCGGCCCAGCACGGTGCCTTCGATATCGCTGCTCTGGCAGGTCACCTCACCCTCGATCACACCGCTCTGGCCCACGATCAGGCGCCCGCGGACGTTGATGGTGCCCTTCACGCGGCCATCGACGCGCAGGTTGCTGTCACTTCTGATCTCGCCTTCAATGGAGGTTCCCTCCATGATGCTGTTGATCTTTCCGGGGTTGACGGTCTCAGCGGTCTTGTTCATGGCGGGTGGCGTGGGTCTTTCGCTACGGAACATGGTCCCTATGAGCTTGGGGGTGGAACGGCGCTTCCGGACAAAGATAGCGTTGGTCCTGAGTTATCCTATTGAGCCTCAACGTAGTTCTTCAGGAAGAACTCGGTGTATCCGGCAATGTCCTTGGACTTGTAGAGGAGGGTGTAATTCTCCGGGCTGATGGCGAAGGTGGTGAAGCCCTTGCTGTTCAGGTCGCCCAGCACATCGGTATTGCCGGTGAACAGGCGGTGGTAGTTCATGGCGCTTTCCTTGGACCCCAGTCGGTCCACGAGGATCACCTGGCGTTCGGCGTCCAGGAAGCTGTTGGTGATCTGCAGGGTCTCCGTGGGCACGTACTGGATCCCGAAGTTGGAGATGCTGGTCTTGATCTGGTTCAGGTCGTTGCCCCGGTTGGGCACCACCACCACATAGAAATGGGGACCGCTGCCCAGGGTGTAGGTGGCCGATGTGCCTTCTGCGCGCGGTGCCGGAGGCGCGCCCGGCCCCTGGTCCAGCGCGGCCAGCATGTCATCGGCCGCCTTGGCCTCATCCGTGCCGGGGTAGCTCACCTTCAGTTCGGTCAGCGCTTCCCGATAGCCGTTCATGTCCCGCAACCCGCCCATGGCCATGGCCTTCAGGATGTGGTACTTGGGTCGGAAATTGTTGCGGGGTTCGTCCTGGATCACCTTGTTGCAGGCGTTCACCACGGGGATGAAGGCGTACTGGCGATACTGCTGGTAAGTGGTCCTGTAGGCCTCCTCCTCCTCACGCTTGCGCTGTTCATCGGCCTGCAGCACGTTGGGGTCGCGCACCAGCCGGGCGAACTCCGAGGTGGGCCAGCGCTCCATGATGATGTCCGCATAGGTCTGTGAGCCGATACCCTCCAGGGAGAACCAACCGCCCTGTTCCTTTTCGAGGTAGATGCGGTAAAGCTGGTAGTAGCTCTCCGGGGTGTAGCGGCATTCATCGAAGCGGTTGTTGAGCACCTCGAAGCTCTCCGTGGCGTTGTCCACGTCCTTGAGCTGCTCCTTGTAGATCATTCCGCTCACGTACAGGGCCTCACAGATGCGGCCGTTGCTCACCTGGATATCGGCGTCGTCACGCGGCAGGTCCTTGAGGTAGAAGGAGGGGTCCTTCCATTCCGCCTCCGGTTTCTCTCCTTCCGCCTGCGACTCCTCCAGGGATTCCTCACCCTCCTCTTCGAGGCTTTCCGCCAAGGCGCTGCCGCTCTTGTCCTTGCGGCGCCAATCATCCTCCAGGGGGCGGTTGCCCCAGCGCTTCCGGAACTGGGCGAGTCCCCGTCCGATCTGCTGCGGATCATAGAAGTACCAACTGCCGCGAGCACCGGTGGGTGCGGCGGGTGTGGTGGGTTTCCCGGTCGCCGCATCGCCCAGGGCGCGGGCTTCCTCCTCCAGTCGGAGCTTCTCATCCTCCTCGCGTTCCCGGTCCCGGATGATGCCCTTGATCTTCTTGTCCAGTTCCTCCCCGTCCAATTGGGCCAAGGCCTGCAGGCTGTCCTCGCGGGCGATGATGCCGAGCTGTTCCACCAGGTCACCCAGCACCCTGGCACGGGTGTCCACCTCATCGAAGCGCACGTGCTCCTCGCTCAACAGCGTCCGCGTGCTGTCATAGTACTTCTGGGCCTGGGCGTAGATGCGGTCGTCGAAGTTGATGTCCGCGAGCTTCAGGAAGGTCTTGGCCTTCTGCTTGGTATCCGTGGTGCTCACCTTGGCACTGGTCACCAGGTGGTCCATCGCTTCGGGTTTCTTGCGGTCCTTCAGGTCCAGGTCGGCCAGCGCGTAGTGGATCATGTCGAAATGGTCCACGTGCTTGTCATCCCGCAACATGCGGTTCAGCTTCTGGCGCATCGCCTTGCTGTCGCCCTTGTTGAAGGCCAGCGCCTGGAAGATCTGGGCATGGAAGGCCATCTCGTAGGGAGGGCTCATTTTGCCCACGGCGGCGAACTGTGCGATGGCCTTCTCCTCCAGACCCTTCACCTGGTAGAGCTGGGCCAGGATGAAGGCCCAGCGCACGCGGGAGCGGCGGTTCTTGGTGATGGGCACGGCCAGTTCCAGGTGCATGATGGCGTCGTCGATCTTGCCCCGTTTGAGCTCCAGCTCGGCCTGCACCGCGCTCATCTCGGCCTGGTCGAAGCCCTTGGGCAACTTCTTCACGTCCCGGACCTGGTCCAGGGAGCTTTGGGCCCTCGCGTACTGTTCGAGCTGGATCGCCGTCCGGGCCTGCCACACCAGGCTCTCCAGCTTGCGGTCACCGTCCTTGAAGCGGCGGCTGATGTAGGTGAAGCCCCGGTCGGCTTCGGAATAGTTCTGCTTGTAGAAGTGGCTCTTGGCGATCACGAACCAGGCATCGTCGATCCACTGGTTGCGCTCCTTGCCCTCGATGTTCATGCTGTGCCGCTCGATCACCAGCGAGCACTTGTCGATGCACTTCTCCAGGTCGGGCACTGCGGCCCGGGCCTCTTCCTCGGTACCGTAGACGAAGATGGGAAGCACCTCGTCGTAGTTGTCCACATGGGCATCCTCGATGCCTCGGACCACCTCCTTGAGCTTCTCATTGGCGTTGAACCAGCCGTTGTCCCGTGCCGTGAGGCGGTGGAAGGTGCGGTTCAGGAAGGCGTCCTTCTTCTGGCTGCACCCCACGCCCAGCAGTGCTGCGAGGAGCGCCACGAACAGGGCACGCTGGTATGCGGTGGAAAAGGCCAAGGTCCTAGGTCGACATTAACTGCGAACGGGCGAAGATATTTCATCGGCGCGGCACAGCACCTGTCCCCGTTCATGGAAGGATGGACCGGGGATCGCCGATGATCGCCACCTTTGTGGGGCATGGCGGCAGAGGAACAGGGTGGACCCAAGGAGCGGAGACCGAAGCAGAAGCGGCTCCTGCGCAAGCTTCGGAGCAAGTATCGCTTGTTGCTCATCGACGACAGGACCTTTGAGGAGCGCTTCAGCATCAAGCTGAACCGCCTGAACGTGTTGTTGCTGGCCATCGCGGCCTTCACCGTGCATGGCCTGTTCGTAACGGCTGTGATCGTGCTGACACCACTGAAGCGCTACATCCCCGGGTATTCAGACCAGGAGACCAAGCGCGACGCCTACCGCAGCACTGTCCTGGCCGATTCGCTGGAACTGCGCGTGCGGGAACAGGATGAATACCTCGCCAACCTCAGGCGGGTGCTCAGCGGTGAACTGCCGGCGGACAGCACCAGCCTCTTCGTTCCGCTGACCACTCCGCCCGGTCCGGAGGATCTGGTGCCCGGCCGCTCGGACAGCGTGCTGCGGGCGCGCATGGCCCGCGAGGAGGCTTACGACCTGGTGGAGGGACCCTCCAATGGCGCTCCCCGAGACCTGGCCGGCGTGTTCCTCTTCCCCCCCTTGCGCGGCATCATCACCACCAACTACGACAGGGCCTTGGGGCACTTTGGCATCGACATCGTGGCGAAGGCCGATGCAGCGGTGAAGGCCTGTCTCGAGGGCACTGTGATCGCTGCCAGCTGGACCACCGATGCCGGTCACGTGCTCCACATCCAGCACCGCAACGATCTGGTCAGCGTGTACAAGCACAACAGCGTCCTGCTGCGGAAGGTGGGCGACAAGGTGCGGGCGGGAGAGGCCGTGGCCATCGTGGGCAACAGCGGAGAGCTCACCACCGGCCCACACCTGCACTTCGAACTCTGGTTGAAGGGCGAGCCGGTGGACCCGCAGGCCTACATGGTGTTCGAATGAGCCTCAAGAGCGCCATCGCCAAACCCTATGCCCGCTGGGTGACCGACGCCGTGATGCGCCGCGCCATGGACCCCGTGGCCACCCAGCAGCACCTGCTGAAGGAACTGGTGCGCTTTGGCGGGGATACGGTGTTCGGACGGGAGCACAAGGTGCATGACGTGGGCGACCACGCCGGTCTGGTGCAGGCCATCCCCCTGCGGGATTACGAAGGGTTCAAGCCCTACATCGACCGCATCCTCTTCGGCGAGGAGGATGTGCTGTGGCCCGGCAGGCCACTTTATCTGTGCAAGACCAGCGGCACCACGAGCGGGGCCAAGTACATCCCCATCACCCGGGAGAGCCTGCCCAACCACATCGGGAGCGCCCGCCGCGCCCTGCTCGCCTACATCGCCCACAGTTGCCGTGCCGATTTCGTGGACGGCAAAATGATCTTCCTGCAGGGCAGCCCCGTGCTGGACCGTTCGCGCCAGATACCCACCGGCAGGCTCAGCGGCATCGTGGCGAACCACGTACCGGCCTACCTGCTGAAGAACCGCATGCCCAGCTTCGCCACCAACAGCATCGCCGATTGGGAGACCAAGGTGGAGGCCATCGTGGGTGAGACCATGGGGGCCGACCTGCGCCTGATCAGCGGCATCCCGGCCTGGGTGCAGATGTACTTCGAACGCCTGCTGGCCCGCACGGGAAAGGCGACGGTGAAGGAGGTGTTCCCCCACTTCTCGCTCTTCGTGTACGGCGGTGTGAACTATGCCCCCTACCGCAACCGCATGGAGGCGCTGATCGGTGGGAGTGTGCCCAGCGTGGAGCTCTTCCCCGCCAGCGAAGGCTTCATCGCCTACCAGGACAGGAGCAACGAAGAGGGCTTGTTGCTGGTGCTGGACAACGGCATCTACTATGGCTTCCTACCGCTGAACACAACCCCCAACGCCGCCCAACCTCCAACCCCCAACAGGCCGCTCTCCATTGCCGAAGTGGAGATCGGTGTCAACTACGCCCTCGTGCTCTACACCAACGCCGGGCTCTGGGGATATGAGATCGGTGACACCGTCAAGTTCGTGTCCCTCTCACCGCCGCGGATCGTGGTCACGGGCCGCACCAAACACTTCACCAGTGCCTTTGGCGAGCACGTCATCGCCGAAGAGGTGGAGGGTGCGCTGAAGGACGCGATGGCGGTGCTGCCCTGCGAAGTGTCGGAGTTCACCGTCGCTCCGCAACTGTCACCCGCAGAAGGCCTGCCCTTCCACGAGTGGTCCATCGAGTTCGCTGCGCCTCCGGCGGACCTGTCGCGTTTCGCTTCCTTGATCGATGAGGCCCTGCAGAAACGCAACGTGTACTACAAGGACCTGATCACCGGCAAGGTGCTCCGTCCGTTGGTGATCCGCTCGCTGGAACGTGGTGCCTTCGCCGCTTGGATGAAGGCCCGTGGCATGAACGACGCGCAGAGCAAGGTGCCGAGGTTGGCGAATGACCGGAGGTACGTGGAGGGCTTGGTTTGATCACCGCTTGTGCCGCCAGTTCCACCGCTCGTCGGTCCGGAGGCCCGTCTTTGGGTCCCGATGATCAATTTGGCAACAAATGACCCCCATGAGATCCATCCTTACTCTGGCTGGCGCCTTGCTTCTTCAGAACATATCGCTCGCGCAGTGGACCCAGTTGTTCCACCCCACCATTGAGCGCTGCGAGGACCTCTTTTTCCTGAACGCCGACACGGGTTTCGCGGCCGGTGGAGGTTCGGGACGCATCCTCCGCACCTACGATGGTGGTGACTTCTGGTGGGTGGTGGGTGAACTTGGCGACAGCTACCTGCGTAGCATCGAATTCCTCGACGCCCAGAACGGGTTCTGCGGTTCGTTGGATGGTCAGTTGTACCGCACCACCGACGGAGGGAACAGCTGGGCCGACATCATGGGCCAGTTGCCTCAACCGGTGCCCGGGATCTGTGGGCTCAGTGCGCCGGATGCCAATACCATCTACGGGTCCGGAGTGTTCTTCGGCCCGGCCTACGTGGTGAAGAGCGCCGATGGCGGCGACAGCTGGCAGCACATCGACCTCTCTGCCATGGCATGGTGCCTGGTCGATGTCCATTTCCTCAATGCCGATACAGGTTTTGCGGTCGGTGGTGGCCCGAACAACACCTCGGGGGCATCCATTTTCCGTACCGAGGATGGAGGGGCCACCTGGAGCGAAGTGTTCACCACCGGAACGGGTTATGAATGGTTCTGGAAGATCCAATCACCGGACGGCGTGCACCTCTATGCGTCCATCGAATCGGCCTTCAATACCCTGCCACGCATCGCCATCTCTTCAGACGCCGGCCTCTCCTGGACACTGGACACGGTGGTCAACAACAACGGTCGTTTACAGGGGGTCGGTTTCCTCACCCCGGAGATAGGCTGGACGGGCGACAATGTCCTGTTCGGCACCACCGATGGCGGGGAGACCTGGTCCACCACCTTCCAAGTGTCGGGCTTCAACCGCTTCCATCGGGTGAGCGACCAGCTCGCCTTTGCGGGTGGCTATGGCATCTTCCGCTATGGGCCCTTGAACACCGGCCTGCCTGTGCTGGAGCCACTTCCCGAGGTGCGCGATCGCCTTGCCTTGTCCAGCACTGTGGCCGATAGACAGATCAGATTGTCGGTCTTGCTGCAGCACCGTTCCCTGACCCGTGTCGCCGTACATGCCGAGAACGGCACCGTGGTCCGCACGGTGCATGAAGGGCAGCTACCCGCCGGTGACCACAGCTTCACGCTGGACATGGCCCCTTTCTCATCCGGCACCTACATCATCTCGCTTTACACCAACCTGGGTTTTGTGACGCAGAAGGTGCTGCGTCCCTGAGCGTTCGTCACCCGATCTTCACCACCAGCTCTTCCCCCAGGGGCTCCACGGTGTAATGCTTCAAGCCCGTCTTCGCGGGGCCTTTCGTCACCTGCCCTTCACGGTCGAAGGTACTGCCGTGCCAGTCGCAAGTGAGCACACCGCCCTTGTTCTTCACCGGGCCGTTCTTGTGCGGGCAGTTCAAGGCCATGGCGGTGTAGGTGCCATCGGGCCGCTGCACCACCATCATCGGATGCGGTGCGCCCTTGGCCTTGAACATGGCGCTGCCCTCCTTGCCCAACAGGCTCTTCGGCAAGCGGAGCACACCGTCCGCGACGGCCAGTCCGGCGGTGGAGGCGCAGCTCTCAAGCGTGGCGGCGGCCAGGGGGACAAGGGCAAGGCCGGCACAGGCCTGGCAGGCGGTGCGGAGGAAGTCGCGTCGTTCCATAGGGTGGTGCGTGTGTGCCGAAGATACCGAGCGCAGCGATCGGGTCCATGGCGACGACCGCTGTTCGATGGATGATCCGTGTTGCGCACAGTCCACTCGATCGACCAACCGAACGACTCCCTATCGGCACCAAGAACGGGATGGGTCAGGGTGCGCTCCGGGGAAGTACGGGTGCGTCAATAAACTCCTTCAGGGGAGATGCCGGTCTCCCTACATGCCGCGTGACGCCAACTTTTCGGCCGCCTTTCGGATGGCGATGTTCGAACTACGCAGGCGAAATGCGATGAGCAACACGAGCAGCCCGAATGCGAACATCACCAGTCCAAGCAGCCAGGTCAGGGAGATCAGCGTGCCGGTCGAGTCGAAGATCAGCCATAGCCCGAGCAACACCAGCAGCACGTTGAGCACAAGCCAATTGGCCCAGTATGCGCCACCTTCCTTGCGTGCCCGGAAGGTGCGCACCAGCAGGAGGGTGCCCGATGCCACGATCCAGATGCCCAA
>JBGTAJ010000318.1:0-3510 GCA_041749915.1 Flavobacteriales bacterium | reverse complement strand
CCGGTGATCCAATCCAACTTGTCGCAGCTGGTGAACACCAGTTTGTCGCTGCTCATGGGCAGGCAGAAACCCTGGCCACCGCTGATGGCACTGACGCTGCCGGTGCTGAAGTTGTTGCGGTTGTCGATGATGCGCTCGTTGTTGCCCTGCGTGCGCAGGATGTAGCCACCCGTGGTGATACCGTCGCCAGCACTGTCCAGCACACGTAGGGAATAGCAACCATCCGGCAGACAACAGGTGGACGTGATGACACTGTTGGGCGGGAAACCAACACCGGTGCATAGTGCGGCACCTCCGGACAGGGGCGCGATCTCCCAGCTGGTCTCCTCGGGAGCATCGTCGGTGGTCAGTTCCACGATGACCTCTGCGCAGGCGGGCGCTAGCTGCACGGGAGACCACATGCGGCGGAACGTGGAACTTCCATAGGCGATGGTGATGGTGTTCGCCGTTGTGTTCACCGACTGTCCAGCGGTATTGAAATTCCATGTCCCGAGCCCACCGGGTCCTGGCCGGTTGCGCTGCGCCAATTGCAGAGAGGACTCCGTGGCTGATCCGTTGATCACGTTGTTCGCACCATAGTCATACACGATCGTGTAAGGCGCGCTGGCCACATCGATGGCGTGGAAACCCCAGTGACCGGTATTGGCGTGCACAAGGCCACCGGGAGCGGGATCGGGGCTTGGCTGATCGATGCGGTACAGTTGGATGCCGGTGATGGCCCCGGGATAGACCACGGTCATGGTCTCCTGTGCAACGAGGGAGACGGATGCGGCACCATAGCTGTGTGCGCTGCGATCGCCGATGGGCGCATGCGAATCCTCCGAGATCGCAAAGGTGGTGGTGGTCCCGAGGTAGATGCCGTCATGTCCGCCCACCAGGTCCTTCACGTCCACACGGGGATCAAGGTCGTCGCAGCGGTACAGCGCCAGCAGCTGCCCGTTCAGCGGATGCGATAACAGGTCCTTGCGGCACATGTGGTCGCGCACCGAGCTCTGCGTCAACAGTCCGTTCCACACGCGGACCTCATCCACAAAACCGCGCATGGGATATTGGATCGAAGGCCCTCCAGGATGGACGACCTTCAATGCACCGATCGCCGGTTGCGCGGTCAGGGTCCCCGGACCCGATCCCAAGCTCATGTTGGAGACGGGCTTGGCGATGCCATCCACGTAGATGGCCCCGGTGTTGGTGTTCAGGTCCAGCACCACGGCGATGTGCGTCCACCGACCACCGGTCAGGAACTGGGCGCCGACGGTGGTCTGCAGATACACCCTGCGCAAGCTCCAATTGGTGGGTGCGTATTGCGCGTCGATCTGGCCCGCGCTATTGATGCCCACGCCGAAGGTGCCATAGTCCTGTCCGGTGCAGGCCGAATTGGGATCATCACAGGAACTGTAGATGTACTGGTAGGCCGGTCTGGGAGAGAGCAACTGCACCCATGCCTCGAAGCTCACCTGGCTGCCGAGGACGATGGGTTCCGTTTCGATGCGCTGATCGGCGCCTTCGAAGAGGATGGAGCGGCCGGAGCCCGGCAGTTGGGGGTAGGCTTGTGCCTGGGCACATGGTATGGAGGTCATCGCCACGAGGCAGACCATGGTATTGCGGAGGTGTGTGATATGGGTCATCCGTTCATTGCTCAGTAGGGAACTCCTTGGTAGGGTGGACGGCGTTCCCGAGTTTGAAGGTGTGTATCTGCCAGGGACGCGTTCCTCAGTTGGTGCGGTACTGCAGGGCCTTCTGGCCATCGAAGCGCACGAAGCGGTCGCCCGCCTCGTTGAAGTGCGGGTTGTAGCAGTCCTCCATCTTGCCGAAGATCTTGCCCGTGGCGGGATCGAAGCGGATGAACTCCTTGCGGTCGTCAAGCTCCTTGCCGGTCCAGACGATGAAGGCATCGCCGCGCATCTCCGTCAGCAGGCACTTGCCGGTGTTGGTGGCGTATACGGGCGTGAGGTCGGCGCCGAGGCGTGCGATGCCCTTCTCCCCTTCAATGATGTAGGCACCTTCATAGGTGTAGAGCGCCCGCGCCTTGCCGATGGTCTTGGCGTTGTATTCGCCCTGCTTCTCCAGCTTGCCGGTGGCGGCATCGAAGACGTACATGTTCTTCTCACCGCAGGCATAGACCTTCCCATCGGCGCTGAGGATGTTGCATTCGGCCTTCTTGAAGTTATCAGCGAGGTCCATGTCACCGGTGTGCCACGCTGCTGCTCCACTGGCCGCATTGTATGCGCGCAGGCTGGTGGTACCCTCGAACACGTAGTCAACCTTGTAGGTATCGGCATTGCCGTCCATGCCGGGGATGTATTGCTCCACACGGATCAGGCCGCCGAAGCGTGCGATGAGGTTGCCCCCGTCCAGCACCAGTTCAGAAACGATGTCGTCGTTCTTCAACTTGTCCGCCTGCCAGATCACGGCGCCGGTGTTCAGGTCCAGTTTCTTGATGGTGCGTTCGCCCTTGCTGAAGTCGCAGATGTACACGCCATCGGCCGCGATCAGGGGCATGGCGCTGCGGCCGATCTCCTGCTTGATCTTCAGGCCCGAGCTCACCTCCACATTGTCGAAGGTGGTGTTCCACAGGATGGCCCCGGTGTTGAGGTCGAGGCAGGTGATGCCTTCATAGACCACGAACACTTTGCCCTGGCCGGTGGAGATATCGAGCATCACATCACCGGCATCCGAAGGTAGGTACAACTTGGTGAGGCGCGAGATCACCCGGGCGGTGAAGTTGGTGGACCAGGCCTTTCCGCCGGAAGCCTCCACGGTCAGGTTCAGGTCGGTGCCCTTCTTCACACCCATCACGTTGCGCTCATCGTAGTCCAGGTCGATGGTGGTGTTGGTGGCCTCATCGTAAGTGCTGGTCTGGCTGGTGCGCCGGCTGCGGTCGCGTTTGCGCGGGGCCTTCTTCTCCTTCACACGCTCGGCAAGCTGGGTGGATGCCACCACCGCTCCCGTGCGGAAGTCCAGGTCCATTTTCTGTTCACCACCGTCCTTGCCCTTGTCGATGGTCACCTGCATGGTGCCGGTCTCATCGTTCATCCTCCAGCGCTCGCACTTCTTCACGCCGTGCTTCTCCTTGAAGTTGTAGGTCCACAACGACTTGCCCGTGGCCCCGTCAAGCATCTCGATCTGCGTGAGGTCGCCGCCCACCAGGTAGGCGAGGTCATCGCTGCAGCCCTTGTAGTCCGCGTCAATGGAGAACTTTCCCTCCCAGACGGTGGGGAACTCCTCCTGCGCGAACAGCAGTGTGGGAAGCAGGGACAGCAGCAGGAGCGAACGACGCATGATGGGGTGTGGGTTGAGGTGCGCAAGGTGGGCCCGGCCATGTCACTGGCACAATACCGCTTTCATGTGATAAGGGCTCGCTCCTTCTAATAGATCGACCCGAAGCGCAGGCCGAAGAGGTGCTGGGTGAGCACCCCGTTGGCGGGGCTTGCATTGTCCAGCGTCACATAGCTGACATCACCGGTCAGGTGATCGAACTGGTAGGTGAGGTAGAGCCGTCGTCCGGGCAGG
>JBGTAJ010000317.1:0-2927 GCA_041749915.1 Flavobacteriales bacterium | reverse complement strand
GCTCACCGAGTTCGACCGCATCACCGAACGCGGCGGCGTGCTCGGCGCCATGGAGACCATGTACCAGCGCAGCCGCATCCAGGAGGAAAGCCTCTACTACGAAACGCTGAAGCACACCGGCGAATACCCGATCATCGGCGTCAACACCTTCCTCAGCAGCAAGGGTTCACCGACGATCCTGCCGAAGGAGGTGATCCGGGCCACCGAGGAGGAGAAGGAAGCGCAGATCAGGACGGTGGAGAACCTGCGCGGGGCGTACTCGGAAGAAGCGGCGAAGGCCATCAAGGATCTCCAACAAGCTGCTATCAGGAATGAGAATATGTTCGCTGTGCTCATGGAAGCAACCAAGTACTGTAGCCTTGGTCAGTTGACCGCTGCGATGTTTGAGGTGGGGGGGCAGTACAGAAGGAACATGTGATGATCATCAGAAGGATCGCATGGATCGCGTTCTGCACCTGCGGTGCGATTCTGCTGATGTTCCAGTGCATGGACCACGTAGTGTCGTCCGACCCCAGTTTCGGTTTCTTCGTCATTACCGGTGGCATCGCCATGCTCTTTGGATCAATATCCGGGGCCTATTTGCTCCTGAGCTATCTGGTCCAGTGGGCTGAAAAAGTTTGATCACGTGTGCCTCTGGAACGAGAACATGTTCGCGGTGCTGATGGAGGCGGCGAAGTATTGCTCGCTGGGGCAGCTGACGGCGGTGAGTCCTGAGCGGAGTCGAAGGACGAGGTGGGGGGGTAGTACAGAAGGAAAATGTGGGCACGTGAGACACTGAACATCTTCGACGTGTGGGCGTACCGCCTCCTCAAAACAGGCAGGGTAAGGCTCTCCATGTGATGGCGCGCTGTGCGGGTGCGCTGTTCCATTGAACCGAAGTTGCAGTGGCGCGTACCGGTAGGCATGCGTTCCCTGTTCCTCCCCGCCGCGTTAGCGCTGGCGCCCTTCCTGCACGCTCAGCCCGTCGACGCAGCGCCGTTCATCCGCCCTCCCGAACCCTCGATCGGCCATCTGTACTCGCGTTCCGGTCGGCCTTCAGCACCGCTCTACTACCTGACCGATACCATCGAGGTGAGGCTGATGGGCTATGTAAAACTGGATGGTAGTTGCGGCTCCGACCGCCCCATTTATGGCTTCCAGCGTAAGGAGGGCAACAGGTGGACGGATTACCTGCCGCCCTGCAACGTGCAGTTGTGCTGTGGTATGCCCGATCGGTGGTTCCAGGAGACCGTAGGGCTCATACCCGCTCATGTAGCACGACCAGCCTACGGCAAGCCCTGGAAGCCTGGCGAGTACCGCGCGGTGGTGCTGCTGGTGGGCGACAAGGAGCTGGTGGGACCGCCGTTCACGGTAGTGGATGAATAGAGCACGATCGGGCATCATCTTTGAAGTCCGACACCATGCACCCGCGTCATTCCTTTCCGCTGATCATCTATTGCCTGTGCGCAGTCTTCGCCGTTCGCTCCGCCCGCGCCCAGCCCCTCGTGGTGGTGGTACACGATGAGGAAGGCCGTCCGCTGCCGGGTGCCCACGTGAGCCTGCGTGATGAGCGCGATCGCGGGGTGAAGCCCTCGGCGAAGAAGGATGGCGTCTTCACTTTCGAGGAGGTGCTGGAGGGCTACGATGCCCTGCAGGTGAAGGCCGCCGGCAAGTTGCTGAACGGCTGTCAATGGTTCGGTTCCCACCCTGATACCATCCGGATGACAATGCGCAATGGGCCGTATTACCTGATCGATGAAGGACATCGGCAGGCACGGTTGGTCTTTGATGAGCGGCGTTTGGAGGTGGACTATCACCATGGCGTACGCGAGGACAGTTTGCGGTCTTGGTTCGCAGAACTGGGTCTGGTATGCGAGCGCCATACCTGCACCTACCTGCGGCGGAAGAACGGCGGCAAGTTCATGCTGCACCACAATGTGGAGCTTGAAGCCGTGCGGAAGAACCCGGTGGTGATAGCGGCCGGGCTATATGCCGAGCACCAGAAGCGCGATCTCCATGAATGGGTAGGCGTTACGCCGCACGCTGGGCTCAGCATGACCCAGCAGCACCAGTTCACGGGCATCGTACGGATCACCTTCCACGCGGGCGGCATGAAAGGCTCAGGCGCGTTCGCCTACATGCTCGAGATCAACCGACTGCTCGATGCGTTCGGCTTCCGGCTGACGGAGACCACCTCCGGCCGTGCGGACGAAGCGATGCTTTCGATGGCCTTCAGCAGCTGGGGCGTGGAGGCGAAGCCGATCTCCGGTCTGGCCGGTCCGTTCCTGATGGGGCAGCTGGCGCAATTGGCGCGTCACCCGGCCGTGGGGAAGGTGGAGCTGGTGGTGCCGATGATGTTGGATTGAACGCGGTTCACGATGGCGAGCCCTACGAAATGCAACGTGGCACGAAGGCTGATGCAAGCACTCCTTGTGGCCGTTATGCTTTCTACTTCGGCCTGCACCCAACCGCGCAACCTCCGCAAGGTGGAACTGGTGAGTGCGTGCATGGACTCGGTGCGCGTTATGATCACCGGCACGGTGATGCTTGATGGCGGATGCTCGGGCGATCGCCCCCTCTGGGCCTTGGAGATGCGCACGGACAGCGGCTGGGTCGAACGGGTTCCTTTCTCGGGCGCGCAGCAGCTCTGCGGACCGGGTTCATGGCGCTGGCGTGAGCGAGAGGTGATGATCCCGTTGAAGGAGGAGGTAGTGTATGGTAGGAACACTACAGATCACGTTCTGGCGCCAGGTGCGTATCGCTTGATGTTCATGGGGAGCGGTGGTAAACGCAAAGCGACGCGTGCGTTGAGACTGTTCAGTAAAGTGTGTCAGGTCGGATTACGAACTTCAAACCCTGACCAATGGAAACCAAGACTGAAAAGTTCGATTACGAAGCCTTCGAGAAGGAGGCAATGAGACAACTGCTACTGGGCAAGCCACTCAGTG
>JBGTAJ010000316.1:0-6201 GCA_041749915.1 Flavobacteriales bacterium | reverse complement strand
GCTCACCGAGTTCGACCGCATCACCGAACGCGGCGGCGTGCTCGGCGCCATGGAGACCATGTACCAGCGCAGCCGCATCCAGGAGGAAAGCCTCTACTACGAAACGCTGAAGCACACCGGCGAATACCCGATCATCGGCGTGAACACCTTCCTCAGCAGCAAGGGCTCACCGACCATCCTGCCCAAGGAGGTGATCCGGGCGACGGAGGAGGAGAAGGAGGCGCAGATCAGGACTGTGGAGAACGTGCAACAGGCCTACGCAGAGGATGGGAAAGCCGCATTGCGCAAGCTGCAAGAGGCGGCGATCCAGAACGAGAACATGTTCGCGGTCTTGATGGAGGCTACCAAATACTGCTCACTCGGCCAGTTGACCGCTGCCATGTTTGAAGTTGGAGGGCAGTATCGGAGGAACATGTGACCGAACGCGATGTCCGGTTTCCACCGCCAACTAATCGCTGGGGCTTTCTCCGATGTCGTGATCGACGCGGTGCGAGTGGTGCATAAGGACGCCCAGGTTGAAGCAACCAAGGACATGCTTTTGTCCTTGTCCTTCTTCGAGACTGACATCCCGGAGCAGGACAATACACTATCACTTGATGACGCGAACGGAAGTATTGTGGCAATACTCCACAACCTAATCCAGCGTGGCAAGCCAACACGGGCCAGCATTTGTCTCGAAGAGTACCTGAGCTCCACTTGGGGCGGAATAAACCAGCATCAAGACCCCACTGGGACGTTGAGCTATCACTCAACCGCTCCGTCGAAGGAATTCGTTCGTGACCTATTTGATGCCCTATGCATCGTTGACCCACGGGTCGGAGCAGAGCCAATCGAGCTATGGGCAAGGGCTAAAGAACTTGGCTCCGATCTGGAGAAGCGGTTCGTCGAGCGTTTGGTGAGCCACCTTGGAAATCCTTGCCTGCTCCAAGTGCTTGAACTGCAGCGCTCGCTGACCAACATCCTCACCTATGCGTACGAATCCGGCGAGCATATCGAAGACCTACAGTCCCGGAGGCCCTTCAATCGCTTTGGTCGCCAACGCGTTGACTTTTCCATTGAACTGCCAAGAGATCGGGAAGGACAGAAGAATGGACTTGTTATCGAGATCGACGGCTCGCAACATTTGAATCCTGCTCAGGAGTATTTGGACGGACGCAGGGATGAAGTCTTGGGGTTGGTCAAGAATGTGAATTGGTCGGTGCTGCGGTTGAAGAGTGGTGAGATGGCGGCATGGGGCAAAAGGCTTGATGAGCACAAGGGCTTCTTCGAGGACAAGTACCTCAAACAACTCAGAGCCAACTATGACGCACCCATTTATGTAAGGCCTGCAGGTCTCCGAGCCCTGTCAATTGCCCTTACCCCGCTGGCGGTGGCCCGGATCCAGCGCGTATTGGTCGAACTGCTGTTGAAAGGAACATTGTCTCTCGATGCAGAGGTATGGCGTATTGGCATCTTGGAAAGGGATGTTGATTGCGCCTTGGCGGCCTGTCGGGATTTCGAGAGCACATTGAGAGGTCTGTTCGTATTGGCCGGTGTGGAAAGGGCGATTCCGCGAATTGACCTTACTGCCTACGATACAACGGAGTTCAGAAGCCCGAACACCGCCAAGCAGAACAAACAACCGTTTGAAGCTGTCCGCGACTATGATGGCGATGTGCTGATAGATGTCTCTGTCCTTCAGCGCTGGGGTTTGAGTGAGGCGGTGAAGTCCAAGGCAAGGGTTGCCGTCACTGTGCGTTCGGCCCATTCCAAGTCTGTGCAGCGCCGATTCTTAAGCGCTCGCCCTATCACTTATCCATCTCTGGCAACCGTCCATGATGATCGCACGGACGTGGATCTGCCTCGCATTGCCGTATTGCGCAACCTGATGCGATCGGTATTCCGCAAGGCGAACTTCCGTGAAGGCCAGTTGCCGGTCATTTCCAAGGCGCTGGGAAGGAACTCGATCGTTGGCCTGCTACCAACAGGTGGAGGTAAGTCGATCACCTACCAACTATGCACCCTGATCCAGCCAGGACACACCATGGTCGTCGATCCGATCAAGTCCCTCATGGAGGATCAAGATGAAGGGTTGAAAAGGAATTGGATCGATGCAACAGTGTTCGTCAACTCGAACCTGAACCAGTTCGAGCGTGCTTGGGCGCAAGATCAAGTACTGGACGGAAATGTGCTGCTCAGCTTCGTTTCGCCTGAGCGATTCATGATCGAGCGTTTTAGGTCGGACATGCGTCAAATGCAACGTGCAGGGAAGTTCTTCTCCTACTGCGTGATCGATGAAGCGCACTGCGTATCCGAATGGGGACATGACTTCCGGACGGCCTATCTCCGATTGGGTGAAAATGCGCGTAAGTACTGCTCAACTTGGATCGGAGACACGGTGCCTTTGTTCGGGTTGACCGCCACGGCTTCCTTCGACGTGCTAACTGACGTACGCCGTGAGCTGGAAATACCAAAAGATCACGTAGTCGAGAGTGTGAGCATCCAGCGCTCTGAACTGTGCTTTGGGATCCATGGTGTTCCAGAGAAGTCCACAAGTCGTGAAACGGTTGCAAGGGCGAAGCTCCTAGAACTGAATGCCCTGCTGGCAGCATTACCGGACCTCCTTGCCAAGCACGCCGCTTCCAACAACAATTGGCCGACCTACACAGGGAAGGACCTCTATGAACGGGATGCAAAGGACAAGTACCGAAATGGGATACTCGTATTCTGTCCTCATGCTTCGGGGAAGTTGGGGGTTGAAGCGATTGCCAGCGGTATTGACCCAAAGTTTGGAGCAGTCGGAACGTTTCGAGGAGGAGATTCGGGCACAGAGGACTCAGCCAGGAACCAGCGCTTGTTCCTGAACAATGAGATCAACATCCTAGTGGCTACAAAGGCATTTGGCATGGGTATCGACAAGCCCAATGTGCGTGCAACAATCCACATTGGGTTCCCCAGTTCCATAGAATCGTTCGTTCAAGAAGCTGGACGGGCTGGTCGCGATAGGAATCCGGCCTACTGCGCGATCCTGTATAGCAACGCATCCGACTTCGATGAGGAGATAGTAGCGTGGTTCCATGAACAGAACTTCAAGGGTGCTGAAGGTGACACCCAGATGCTGCGCCGGTTGATCACGGAAGTCAAGGCCAGCTATGGCAATGGTAGCAGTGACCAAAGGACTGGACAGGTCTTGTTGCCATTTGCGGGCCGAGATGGAAACGCCAGCGAGCAAGACACTTTCAAGGCGATCCATCGGCTTGGCATACTCGGCTTGCTCGATGACTACGAGGTGGACTACAATGCAAAGGCGGTCAGGGCATACAGTTCAAAGCGCGGCGCGGACTACTACGTTACACGGTTTCGTGAGTACCTGAGCCTCTATCTGTCGCCCAGACGCGTTGAGGGCTTGATGAGAGCCGCCGAGGGTGAGCGATTGGACTTGGCGAACACCCTCATCAAGTATGTCTATGACAACATCGCTTTGAAGCGCGGAAGGGCCATCAAGGAGATGCGCAGCATTTGCGACGGTGGACTAACTGACCCTGAAGGTTTATCCAGAGCGCTCCAACTCCACTTCACGTCGAAGTACTATCACCCGATGATGGAGGACACGGAGGATGGGCGCTCATTTGGGTTGCCAGTTTTGGAAAAGTACATGGAGCTGACCGATGGAAGCACGGACCTCCTTGAACACCTACGCGGTTCATGCAGTCGCATACTGGCTGACAATCCTAGCAATGGTGCGATCCTGATGCTCAGAGCCTATGCCATTTTCCTACTGGAGACAAGAAGTGATTCCGGCCGACTACAGTACAGGAACGAGAAGCTTTTCACAGGCGCGCTCGAAGACCTTGAAACCGGGTTGGAGGAATATCTCAATAGCGGGATAGACCCCATGGTTCCTTTGGGTATATTTCAGAGGGACGTACTTTCCCATGCCAGCTACTTGGACCAGGTGCTGGAGGATTTGGTCGTGAACCAGAACCTGAAGAAGCAGACGCGCTGGATTCGAGCTTTCAACAAGCGATACTACCCTGAGCATGTCAACAACTGATCGCATCAACACAGAACTGACCGCCCTTCAGAAGGAGCTTGGCCAGTTGAAGAGCTATACGGAGGACATCGGAAAAGCCCGGGATGCAACGGCAAAGGTGCTCCAAGCTTCCGAGCGGTTCGTAACCGTGTTCCAAGCACACATCAAATCACTGGTGGAGGCAATGGAGAAGGGTTCTGCGGAATTCGAGCAGACCTGCGCTGCATCCTCAGAGCAGCTACACAAGGCCTCCGTACGCTTCGATGCGGACATCGATCGCTCGCAAAAGCTCCTTGATGTATTAGGGAAGCAGTTGGATGCGACGGCGGTCCGGGTGGAACAGATGACGGGTGAGATTAGGCAGATGGATATACCTGGAAGGTTCTCTTCAATCGCGAAGGAGGTTCAGTCCACAGAAGGAAAGCTATTGGTCACGGGTCAGGAGATCAAGACGGCTCAGCAGCGCTTGGAAGGAAAGCATGAGGAACTTGCGAAGCAGAGCAAGACAAGGTTCATAGTTGGCGTCATCATCGGTGTGATGACCATTGGGTTGCTGCTCTTCATCGCATTCAAGTGACATCAGCGCAATCGGAATACACGTCCATGTCCGCGTTCCGCTGCTTCGATGAACTTTGCCTTAAACGGTACGAGGCGCTCATCAATAACCTCCTCAGCAACGGCTCGCGCGTCTCCGAACCGTCCAAGGGCCAATAGGACAGCCGCACTCTTCAACCGCCCCTGGTCGTCATCCGCATCGATCAGCGGCAGTAGCGCTTCCAAGTTCTTGCGGTGGTCATTTTCCTGCCGGACTGTACTGGCGCTCGGGTCATTCCGGAAATTGTCGTTGTGGGTCCACCAGAGCTTGGTTCGCAAGTACTCTTCCCTTCCCTGGGTGAAATCTGTTGTGATCTCAGCAAGCGCTTCGACCAAACCACCTGCATCAAGGTGTTCCAATTCCGGCAGGTCGGCCAACGGCGATGATCTGTACCCGCTCCGCTTTTCCTTGCGCGTTCCGAACCACCACTTACGCTTCACCTCCACTTCCTGCTCTTCAAAGACCGGCTCGGGAACAACCCCAACTTCTTGAGCATCAGCCAACCAATAGATGCGGCGGCAACCGGGGCAACGGGTTACCCGCACCATTTCCGGCAACATGGGCGCATGCATGTATCCATCTGACCACAACTGTGAACCGAAGGTGTTCCCACTGAGAAGGTTGGCCTTGCGTGCTTTGGCATTGCAGTGAGGGCATTGGTGGATGGTATCCGGGGCTGGTAAGATGGCTGTCGGTCTGTGTACCAAATCTCGGGATCAGGACGGATCATCGGCCATGCGTCAGCGCGTGAGGGACATGAGCGGAAAGCCCACAGCCGGTAATCCGGCGAGGACTTGGAGCGGTTGGCCCGACCCGGCTGCTCCCGAGCGAAGGCTCTGCGAAGCGAAGGGATGAGCCGGGGCACGCCCAAACCAACTTCATCGAGCAGAAGGTCCGCAACTTCTACAGCGTCAGCATCAGCGGCTACCACATCGCGGAGGCCGGCGCCAACCCCATCAGCCAACTCGCCTTCACCCTGGCCAACGGCTTCACCTACGTGGAGTACTACCTGAGCCGGGGCATGGACATCAACGCTTTCGCGCCCAACCTCAGCTTCTTCTTCAGCAACGGCATGGACCCCGAGTACGCCGTGATGGGCCGCGTGGCGCGTCGCCTCTGGGCCAAGGCGCTCAAGCACCGCTACGGCGCCGACGAGCGCAGCCAGATGCTGAAGTACCACATCCAGACCAGCGGCCGTAGCCTCCACGCGCAGGAGATCGACTTCAACGACATCCGCACCACATTGCAGGCGCTGTATGCCATCTACGACAACTGCAACAGCCTGCACACCAACGCCTACGACGAAGCCATCACCACGCCCACCGAGGAAAGCGTTCGCCGCGCCATGGCCATCCAGCTCATCATCAACAAAGAGCTCGGCCTGGCCAAGAACGAGAACCCGCTGCAAGGCTCCTTCATCATCGAGGAGCTCACTGACCTTGTGGAAGAAGCTGTGCTCACCGAGTTCGACCGCATCACCGAACGCGGCGGCGTGCTCGGCGCCATGGAGACCATGTACCAGCGCAGCCGCATCCAGGAGGAAAGCCTCTACTACGAAACGCTGAAGCACACCGGCGAATACCCGATCATCGGC
>JBGTAJ010000315.1:0-3262 GCA_041749915.1 Flavobacteriales bacterium | reverse complement strand
GCATGCGCAGCAGGGCATCGCTGCCGGGCGGCACGCGCAGGTCCCAACGCTCGCGCACGGTGGGCAGGTCCACGTTGCGGGGCATGCTGCTGAAGATGTCGCGGTAGAAGGGCTTCTCCAGGTCGATGCGGTCCACCTTCACCGTGGTGGTGTCGCCATGGGCCGTGGCGCCCGCAGCGAAACGGGTGAGCAGGTCGGCGTAGCCCGCAGGTGCGGTGGCGGCGGGGGGGAAGAGCACCACGGAACCGCCGGCCTCCACGAAGGTGGCCAGGGCCTGGCCCAGGCCGCTGGTGACCTCGGGCAGGGCGTTCAGCACCACCAGGTCCTGCCGGGCGATGGCGGAAGGGTCCACGGAACGGGCGTCCATGAAGGTCCAGGCGTGGGTGCTGTCATCCGCGAACACGCGCGTGATGTCGGCATCGCTCTCGGCATCGCGCCCGCCGATCAGCAGCACGTTCAGCCGGTCGATGACGGGGTAGGCGATGAACATACGGTCATCGAAGACGATGGGCGCATCGTCCAGGGTCACCTCGCCCCAGTGCAGTCCGCCGCGTTCGTTGGTGAAGCGCAGCGTCGTGTCGGCCGTGGTGCCACCGGCCAGGCTGAAGGTGGCCATGGCCCGTTGCTGGCCGTTCACCAGCAGCCGCAGCGGCACGTTGATCAGTTCCTGTTCGCCCCGGTTGCTGATGCGCACCACCAGCGCCTCCCGCTGGCCGTTGCGCCGCACGGGGTCCTGGAACCACACCGAATCGATGCTCAGGTTCTCCCGGTCGTTGGCCTGGATGGGGACGATGATGGTGGGGATGGTGCTGTCGTTGGTCCACTGGGCCACATCGGTGATGGAACGCTGGAGGTCGGTGAGGATGTAGGCGCGTTTCACCGGTGCCTCGCTGCGGGCGAGGGCCTCGCGTTGGCGGGTGATGACCTGCGAGAGCGGCCGCGTGTAGGCCCCGATGGTGACCTGGGAACTGGCCTCCAGGGCTTCGTCGCGCCCCATCAGGAGCTGTTCGCGCCCATCGAAGCGGCCCGTGAGCACCTGGAACTGTGCGGTGGGACCCTGGTTGGAGACCACGTCCCGGGCGGCGGTGCGGGCCACGTCCAGCGACCGGCCCTGCGGCCCCAGGCCGTCCATGCTGTTGCTGTCGTCGATGTAGAGGGAGATGGCGCGCTCACCGGCCGTGGTGGTGGCGGTGGTGCTGGGGATGAAGGGCTGCGCGAAGGCGAGCACCAGGCAGGTGATGGCCAGCAGGCGCGCCAGCAGCACCAGCCAGTGCTGGATCTTCTTGCGGGCGCGGGTCTGCAGCGATACCTCGGCCAGGAAACGGACGTTCGGGAAGTCGATCCGCTTGAAGCGCCGGAGCTGGAAGAGGTGGATGAGCACCGGGATAGCCAGGGCGAAGAGCGCCCACAGGAATGCCGGATAAACGAATGCCATCGGGGGCGAAGATAGCAGGTGCGGGAGCAGGGGCAGGGGCAGGGGCAGGGGCGGGAGCAGGGGCAGGGGCAGGGGCAGGTGGCAGGGGCAGGGGCAGGAGCGGGAGCAGGGGCGGGAGCAGGGGCAGGGGCACCGTGTGTTACACTGTGAGCTTGTCGTCACTTCCGTGGTTCCACGGCATGACTGCGGCAGGTGGTTTGGTCAGTTCGCTCGTTGAACCCGTGGTGCATGGGGCGGATGTGTGGCACCGCACAGTGCGTATATTCGGAGCTTGAAGGACAAGCTCATCCTGAGCATCAGCCGCCAGCGTATCGCCAAGGTCAAGCGATACGCCAAGCGCACCAAACAGACAGTGAGCGAGTTCGTGGAGCGAAACATTGCCAAGGCCACCAAGCTGCCCGAGCGGAAGACGTGGGTGGATGAACTATACGGCAGTGCTCATTTCACCGATGCCGACATCAAGGACGACGAGCGCTTGGCCGACCTGGTAAGGAAAGCACGCCGAAAGCCGGTAACGAAGCAGCGCAAGCGGCAGGTTAGCGCGCATTGAACAAGAGACACATGACAAGTCGGCTTGTGATACTACTTCTCTTCGCGTTACCTAATGAGGTACTATCCTGTAGCTGTGGATGGATGCCGTACCAAGAGTGCATTGAGTGGGCTGACGAGATCTTCATGGGGCGGGTCATTGCCATGAATGAGGTTAACAGCCAAGAAACGGATGGTCATATTTCTACAGGAATATGGAGCTGCACGTTTGAAGTAACGAAAAAATGGAAAGGTTCCCCATCGAGGCAAGTGACCCTATATCAACCCAATAACTCCTGTGACGCATTTTTCAGACTACCCGATTACAATTACCTTGTTTATGCAAAACATCAAGATCTATTCCCTTGGGATGAGAATCGATTAAGAATTGAACTGACCACTGACCTTTGCAAAAGAACTGCACCCCGTTCCACATATGACAACTTTATGGGAGACGGCCAGGATGATCGCCCACTCTTGGATAAGAGCTTTCCAAATGGAGTTGACATCTCCACTAATCACTGGAAATGGCCGATTCTCGTTTGCGTCTGTATTGCTGCCATCCTGTTATCGGTTCGTACATGGAGAAGAATGGGAAGGAAGAACAACGCTGCGCTAACGTGACGCTTGCCTAAAGCCGCCCTCGTCCTGGTGACAACTCCCGTTGAAGCTTGATAACTACGTCCAGGAACAAGATCACGAAAGGCCGCCTGCGGCAAGCGCAGGACCTATAGCACTTGTGGATGGTGATGTGCTTGTGGCCCTGATCCATGGTCAGGCGCAGCGGCATGTACTTGCCCCTGCCCCTGCCCCTGCTCCTTCTTACTTCCTCCCCGCTTCCACGCCCAAGGCGAACAGCGCGATATCGTACTTCACGGGGTCCTTGGGGTCGAAGGCACGGAGTGCGGCGGTGAGCTCCTCCACGGCCTTCCAGTCGTCCTGGGTGCGTTTCAGCAGGCCCAGCTCGCGGCCCACGCGGCCGGTGTGGACGTCCAGGGGCACCATCAGCTGTGCGGGGGTGATGCGCTTCCACAGGCCGAGGTCCACGCCGCGGTCATCGGGGCGCACCATCCAGCGCAGGTACATGTTGATGCGTTTGGCGTTGCTACCCTTGGCGGGGTCGGCCACGTGCTTTTGGGTGCGGGGCTGGTGGCGGGGTTCGAAGAAGCGGCCCTTGAAGCGGCTGATGGCGGTGGCCATGTCGCCCAATTCGCCGTGGTCCAGGAAGGCCTGCTCCAACCCGCCGTGCTGGGCGTACACATGGCGCAGGCCGCGGATGAAGTGGCGCAGGTCCACGCC
>JBGTAJ010000314.1:0-4682 GCA_041749915.1 Flavobacteriales bacterium | reverse complement strand
GCGGATGTCTTCGATGCCGTGGCCCGCAACAACGCCAACACCGGCGGGGCGTACATCGAAACGGGACCGTCGATGCTCTTCATCCGTACCGAGGGCCTCATCGCCGACATGGAGGCCATCCGCACCATCCAGGTGAAGGTGTTACCGGACCATACGCCCGTGCTCTTGCATGACGTGGCGGAGGTGCGCCTGGGCACCGCCACACGCTACGGTGCCATGACCTACAACGATGAAGGCGAAGCGGCCGGTGCGGTGGTGATGATGCTGAAGGGCGCCAACTCCAGCGAGGTGATAAAGCATGTGAAGGAGCGCATCGCCACGATCGAGAAGACCCTGCCCGAGGGCGTGACCATCGAGCCCTTCCTGGACCGCACCAAGATGGTGAACAACGCCATCCACACGGTGCAAACGAACCTGATGGAAGGTGCGCTGATCGTGGTGTTGATCCTGGTGTTCTTCCTGGCCAGCCTGCGGGCGGGCCTGGTGGTGGCCTCCGTGATCCCGTTGGCCATGCTCTTCGCCATCATCATGATGAACCTGTTCGGCGTGAGCGGCAACCTGATGAGCCTGGGCGCGCTGGATTTCGGTCTGATCGTGGACGGTGCGGTGATCATCGTGGAGGCTGTCCTGCATCGTTTGCACCATGCGCACGGTCAACCCGGAGTGACGCGCCTTGACCAGAAGCAGATGGACCAGGCCGTGGGTTCCTCGGCGAGCCGCATGATGAACTCGGCGATGTTCGGGCAGGTCATCATCCTCATCGTGTACCTGCCGATCCTGTCCTTGTCGGGCATCGAAGGCAAGATGTTCAAGCCCATGGCACAGACCGTGGCCTTCGCCGTGCTGGGCGCCGCTATCCTCTCACTGACATACGTGCCGATGATGAGCGCGATGTTCCTGAGCAAGCAGCTCAACCCGCCCGCAACGTGGACCGATCGCATGATGGAACGCCTCGGGAATTTCTATCGCACTTGGCTTAACAAGGCCATCCTGAAGCCGATGCGCCTGGTGGTCGCCGCAGTGGTGCTGCTCGTGGTGGCCAGCGGCATCATGGCGGCCATGGGAGGCGAGTTCATCCCGGAACTGGAGGAGGGCGACTTCGCGATCGACACGCGCCTGCTCACCGGCAGTTCGCTCACCAACACCGTGGAGACCTGCCAGAAAGCGGCGGGCATGCTGAAGGACCAGTATCCTGAAGTGGAGAAGGTGGTGGCCAAGATCGGCAGCGGCGAGATACCCACCGACCCCATGCCCATCGAGGCGGCGGACATGATGGTGATCCTGAAACCAAAGAAGGACTGGACCAGCGCGAAGACCTTTGATGAACTGGCCGAGAAGATGGGCAGCACCCTGAGCGTGTTGCCCGGTGTCACTTTCGGATTCCAATACCCCGTGCAGATGCGCTTCAACGAACTGATGACCGGTGCCCGCCAGGACGTGGTGTGCAAGATCTATGGCGAGGACCTCGACACCCTGGCCGCTTACGCGCACAAGCTGGGTGAACTGGTGAGCAGCGTGGAGGGCGCGAAGGACCTCTATGTGGAGACCGTGGGCGGCCTGCCGCAGATCGTGGTGACGCATCACCGCGCCGCACTGGCCCGCTACGGGCTGGACGTGGAGGCCGTGAACGATGTGGTCCGCACGGCCTTCGCCGGCAGCGTGGCCGGACAGGTCTTCGAAGGTGAACGGCGTTTCGACCTCGTGGTGCGCGCACGCTCACAGAGCCGATCGGACCTGAGCGATGTGCAACGCTTGCTGGTGCCCACGCCCATGGGCAAGCCCGTGCCGCTCTCCGTGCTCGCGGATGTGCGCATCGAGGACGGTCCCAACCAGGTTCAGCGCGAGGATGCGAAACGCAGGATCACCGTGGGCTTCAACGTCCGCGGTCGTGATGTGCAGAGCATCGTGGAGGAACTGCAGGGCAAGGTGGATGCACAGTTGAACCTGCCGGTGGGGTACTACACCACGTATGGCGGCGCCTTCGAGAACCTCGTGGAGGCCAAGAAGCGCCTCTCCGTCGTGGTGCCGCTCGCGCTGCTCCTGATCCTGTTGCTGCTCTACTTCGCGTTCGGTTCCCTTAAGCTGAGCCTGCTCGTTTTCAGCGCGGTGCCGCTTTCCGCGATCGGTGGCGTGTTCGCTTTGGCGGGACGGGGCATGCCCTTCAGCATCTCGGCGGGTGTGGGCTTCATCGCGTTGTTCGGTGTGGCGGTGCTCAACGGCATCGTGCTGATCAGCGAGTTCGAGCACCTGGCGAAGAACGGATTGAAGGATGTGGCGGAACGCATCCGGCAAGGCACGGCGACGCGCTTGCGTCCGGTGCTGATGACCGCCAGCGTGGCCTCGCTCGGCTTCCTGCCCATGGCCCTGAGCAACGGCGCGGGCGCGGAGGTGCAACGCCCCTTGGCTACCGTGGTCATCGGCGGCCTGCTCACCGCCACGCTGCTCACGCTCTTCGTGCTTCCTGCGCTCTACAAGCTGGCCTTCCGCACGCCGAAGAACAGACCCACGAAGGGGCAGAAACCCGTTGTGGCCGTGATCCTGCTTGGGCTGATCGGGACACCCTTCGCCACGCACGCACAATCGACCGTGCTGCCGATCACTTTGGAACAGGCGGTGGACAGCGCCATGCGGAACAACCTCTACCTGAAGGGTGCGGCACTGCGCAGCGAGGCGGAGGACGCGCTCATCGGCAGTGGATGGGACCTGCCCCAGACCAATGTCGACTTCGAGTACGGACAGGTCAACACCAACGCGAACGACGACCGCATCAGCCTCTCGCAGAGCCTGTCCTTCCCCACGGTCTATGCGCAGCGGCGGAAGCTGTTGAAGCACAACGCGGCCGGCGTCCGCTGGGAACAGGCATTGCGCCAACGCGAAGTGCGCACACAGGTGAAGCTGAGCTACCACGAGGTACTTGTATTACGCGAGCAGTTGCTATTGCTTCAGGAGGCGGACAGCATCTACACGCTGGCCGTCACTGGTGAGGAGCAGCGCTTCGACCTGGGATCAAGCAACGTGCTGCAACGCGCCACAGCGCGGACACAGGCGATGCTGATGCGTGCCCGCGTGCAACAGGTGAAGGCCGATCTGGAACAGGCCCGTACACGGCTCGCTCAGCTGGTGAACCTGTCGTCCAAGCCGAACGCCACGGTGATCCTCGAACCCCAGCCCATCCCGCTCAAGCAGATGCTGCCGGTGGTGCCTGGCGACTCCTCCGTTCAGCTGCACCCCGTGGTCCGTGCCGCGAACGAGCAGGTGGCTTCCGCCGATGCCCGCTGGCGTATGGAACGTTCCACCCTGCTGCCCAGCCTCACGCTCGGGGTGTCGTCCATGACGCTGTACCAGTCGCCGTCCGTGCCCGACGGGTCGGTGATCTACGGCCGCGATGAACGGTTCACCATGGTCCGGGGCGGGATCGGTGTGCCGCTGTTCTTCGGTGCACAGTCCGCACGCAACAAGGCCGCGCGCATCGACACGGAGCGCGCCACCAACGAGACCGAAGCCCTGACACAGGAGATCCACACGCAATTGCAACAGGCGCAGCAACGCTACACCGCCCAACTGGCGCGTGTGGAAGCCTTCGAACAAGGGGCCACGCAGGAGGCAGAACAACTGCGCCGCTCCGCGGAGGAAGCCTACCTCAACGGCCAGATCGACCGGCTCGAATGGAGCCTGCTCACCGGCCAGTCCATCACCCTTTCCATGGAATACCTCGATGCGCTCCGGGCCCTCGGCCGCGCCAGCATCGAGCTCAACGCCTTCAACGAACTATGATCCCCCCACGCATCATGCGTCAACACATTTCAAATCGTGTAAGTCGACCCAGTGGGTCGACGCTACAGGTGCTGCTTGGCAGCACCTGTGCGATCCTGCTAACGTTTGCATCCTGCACAACAGCGGAACCACCTGCGGATGCTGCAGCACCGGGAACATCGGCCACAACGGTCAGCCTCAATGCAGACCAACTGAAGAACGCCGGCATCATCACTGGAAAGGCCGAACGGCGTTCGCTGGGCGTACTGATGCCCGTGCAGGGCGTGGTGGACGTGCCGCCGCAGAACCTGGTGAGCATCAGTGCTCCGCTCGGTGGCTACCTGCGCTCCACGGACCTGCTGCCCGGCATGGAGGTCCAGAAGGGGCAGACGCTCGCCATCATGGAGGACCCGCGTTTCATCCAATTGCAACAGGACTACCTGGTGACCGAGGGCAAGGTGAAGATGCTCTCGCAGGACTTCGAACGGCAGAAGGCGTTGAACGCGTCGAAGACCACGAGCGACAAGGTGTTCCAGGAAGCGACCGCGGAGCTCAACACACAGAAGGTCACCTTGCGGTCGCTGGGCGAACAGTTGCGGCTCATCGGTGTGGACCCGACGGCGCTCACCTCGGAGAGCATCTCGCGCAGCGTGGCCCTGCGCTCGCCGATCCACGGCTGGGTGGCGAAGGTCAACGTGAACATCGGGCGCTACGTGCAGCCCACGGACATCCTCTTCGAACTGGTGGACCCGAAGGACATCCACCTTGCGTTGACCGTCTTCGAGAAGGACCTGCCCCATGTGCGGGTCGGCCAGGAAGTGCACGCACGGCCCACGGCACATCCTGATGACGAGTACGAGGCCGAGGTGATCCTTGTGGGGCGCAGCCTCGACGCGGACCGCAGCACCATCGTGCATTGCCACTTCACC
>JBGTAJ010000313.1:0-2712 GCA_041749915.1 Flavobacteriales bacterium | reverse complement strand
GGCAAAAAGGAGCTGGGGATGGTGAGCGGATCGGGAAGATCTCTATCTTTGCCGCCTGTAACGAATGACCATGTACCTGACGAGCGAAGCCAAAAAGGCCATTTTCACGCAGCACGGCGGTTCCGACAAGAACACCGGTGGGGCTGAAAGCCAGATCGCACTCTTCACCGAGCGCATCAACCACCTGACCGGGCACCTGAAGACGAACAAGAAGGACCACGGCACCGAGAAGTCGTTGATGGCCCTGGTAGGAAAGCGCAAGCAGCAGCTGAACTACCTGAAGATGTATGACATCGAGCGCTACCGTGCGATCCTCGCGAAGCTTGGTCTGCGTAAGTAATACCCCGCCCTTGGGCCGAACAGCGGCCGGACGGAGTGCAACATCCTGAACGATAAAGGGGCGATCGTGATGCACGGTCGCCCTTTCTTTTAAGTCACGCCGGAACGCCCGGCACATGCAGGCAACAAGAGGTAAACAGAAGACACGAAGATGAAACCACAAGGAATAACCAAGACCATCACAATGGGTGATGGAAGGACCATCACCATTGAGACCGGGGTGCTGGCCAAACAAGCCGACGGCGCCGTAACGGTGCGCCTGGGCGACACCATCCTGCTCGCCACCGTGGTGAGCACCAAGGAGGCCCGCGACGGCATCGACTTCCTGCCCCTGACGGTGGAATACCGCGAGAAATTCAGCGCCGCCGGCCGTTTCCCCGGTGGCTTCTTCAAGCGCGAGGCCCGCATGAGCGACCACGAGACGCTGACCTGCCGCTTGGTGGACCGCGCGATCCGTCCGCTGTTCCCCGATGATTTCCATGGCGACACCCAGGTGGTGATCTCCATGATGAGCAGCGACAAGAAGAACCCCGGAGATTCGCTGGCCTGCCTCGCGGCATCCGCCTGCATCGCCGTGAGCGACATCCCCTTCGACGGTCCCGTGAGCGAAGTGCGCGTGGCCCGTGTGGACGGCAAGTTCATCATCAACCCCATGGTGGCCGACATCGAGCGTGCCGACATCGAGATGGTCGTGGCCGGTACCACCCGCGACATCATGATGGTGGAGGGCGAGATGAAGGAAGTGCAGGAGGCCGACATGATCGAAGCGATCAAGCTGGCGCACGAAGCCATCAAGGACCAGTGCCGCGTGATCAAGGAACTGGGTGAGGCCGTGGCGAAGAGCCATGTGAAGCGCACCTACGTCCACGAGAACGCCAACGCGGACCTGGAGAAGAAGATCATGGACTTCTGCTACCAGAAGTACTACGATGTGGCCATGGAGGCCAGCGCCAAGGAAGTGCGCGCCGACAAGTTCAAGGCCATCAAGGAGGAGTGCATGGCCACCCTCAGCGATGAGGAGAAGGCGGACAACGTGATGTTGGCCCGCTACTTCAAGAAGGCCATGAAGAAGGGCGTGCGCAACGTGGTGCTGGACCACGGCAAGCGCCTGGACGGTCGCAAGACCGATCAGATCCGCCCGATCTGGGGCGAAGTGGACGTCCTGCCCGGCACGCACGGCAGCGCCATCTTCACTCGCGGTGAGACCCAGGCCATCAACGCCGTCACCCTGGGCAGCTCCATGGATGAGCAGACCGTGGACCTCGCCACCAAGAAGGGCAGCGAGAACTTCATGCTGCACTACAACTTCCCGAGCTTCAGCACCGGTGAGGCCCGCCCCATGCGCGGTCCCGGTCGTCGCGAGATCGGCCACGGCAACCTGGCGCTCCGCGCCTTGAAGCCGGTGGTTCCCGGCCTGCCCGACAACCCCTACACCATCCGCCTGAACTGCGACATCCTGGAGAGCAACGGTAGCAGCTCCATGGCCACGGTCTGCAGCGGCACCCTCGCCCTGATGGATGCCGGTATCAAGATCAAGGCACCCGTGAGCGGTATCGCCATGGGCATGATCAGCGACGGCACCCGCCACGCGATCCTCAGCGACATCCTCGGCGACGAGGACTTCCTGGGCGACATGGACTTCAAGATCTGCGGCACCGCGAAAGGCGTCACCGCCACGCAGATGGATATGAAAGTGGACGGCCTTCCCTACGAAGTGCTGGCCCAGGCCCTGGAGCAGGCCCGTGTGGGTCGCCTGCACATCCTGGGTGAGATGAACAAGGTGCTCGACGCACCCCGCGCCGACTACAAGGAGCACGCCCCCCGCATCATCACCATCGAGATCCCGAAAGAGAGCATCGGTGCCGTGATCGGACCCGGAGGCCGCGTGATCCAGGAGATCCAGGCCGAGACCGGTGCGCACATCAGCATCGACGAGGTGGACGGTCGTGGAGTGGTGGAGATCATGAGCGAGAACAAGGCGAGCGTCGATGCCGCCCTGGCCCGTGTGAACGCCATCGCCAACCCGCCCCAGGCCGAAGTGGGCGCCACCTACAAAGGCAAGGTGAAGACCATCATGCCCTACGGCGCCTTCGTGGAGGTGATGCCCGGTGTGGATGGACTGCTGCACGTGAGCGAACTGGAGTGGAAGCGCATCGACCGTGTGGAGGATGTGCTGAAGGAAGGCGACGTGATCGAATTCCAGGTGACCGGAAAAGATCCCCGCAGTGGCAAGCTGAAGCTGAGCCGCCGGGTGTTGCTGCCCAAGCCCGAAGGCTATGTGGACCGCGAACCGGCCATGGAAGGTGATCGCCGCGACCGTGGTGACCGCCCCCGCCGTGACGACCGTCCGCGCCGCGATGACCGTCCCCGCCG
>JBGTAJ010000312.1:0-1881 GCA_041749915.1 Flavobacteriales bacterium | reverse complement strand
GCGCGTGGCGATGATGAACTCCGTGCTGGGCGTGTCGCTCACCTTGCGGGCCGGAGCGCCGGCAATGGTCATGAAACCATCCGGGAAGGAGGCGTTCACGACGGAGTTGGCACCGATGGCGGTATTGGGGCCGATGATGATATCGCCGAAGATCTTGGCCCCCGGGCCGATGTAGCAGTTGTCGCCCAGCGTGGGCACCAGGTCATCCGGGCCCGGTCGCGTGCCGATCACCACATCCACATGGATCCGGCAGTTGGCCCCGATGCGCGCATCGGGATGCACCACGATGGTGCCGCGGTGGGCGATGCTGAGCCCCGGACCGAACACGTTGGGCGGAATGTCGAAGCCGCAGCGGATGCTCTGCGCATGGAAACGCATGGACCAGTACTTGTAGATCACTTTCCAGAACAGGCCCTGGTTCTTCCGGCAGTTCATGTAGTACTCCACCCGGCGCAACAGGCGCTGGAACTTCCACACCTCATCGAAATAGAGATGCGATGAGAATTCACGGCGCAGGGCGATCCGGTCCGCTTCGCGGTAGGCCTGTAGATCCTGGTAGGAGCCGATCATCGTGCGTTGGGTGGAACCCGGTCCTGAACAGGCACACCCCCGGAAGGGTGCGCGTTCCGGCGTGCAAGATAGTTCGTTCGTTCCGGAGAGGTATGGATGGGGCGCCGGGCCTCAGACCATGCGCGCGATGGCGCTGTAGTTCACGCCTGCCTCAAAGCAACGTGCCCAGAACGCACGCACACCGCTGCGAAAGGCCGGGTCGGCAGCGCGCTGGGCTCCCTCCTGCTCAAGGGCCGTGGCCAGCATCACCGCATCGGCATCCGCAGGCAGCAGCACACCGCTCTCCGGGGTCACCACGGCCTTCACGCCACCCACGTCATTGGCCACCAGCGGAACCCCGAAACTGGCCGCCTCCATCAGCGCCACCGGCACGCCCTCATCCTCGCTCATCAGCACGAACAGGTCCACCGGATGGGTTCGATAATGCTCCAGGACCGCTTCATTGGGCACTGCACCGCGAAGCTCGACCCGCACGTGGGCCGGCATGTCCTTCACCGCACTGCGCAAGTGTTCCAGGTCGGGACCGTCACCGAAATGGATCCAATGCACCGGGCGCTCCATCTTCCGCAATGCCGCCGCGATGCGATCGATGCGTTTGGGCGAGCGCAGGTAGGCGCAGCTCACCAGGCGGAGCTCGGTGGACGGCTCCCATGGCCCGACACCCCGATCACGGGTCCCCAGATGAGCCATGTTCACCTTGTGGGCCTGCCGGGGGAAGCGTGCCCGCAGATGGTCGCGGCCCACTTCGGAGATGCAGATCACCTGGTCCACCTGCTCCATCTGGGCCGCGCGGTAAGGGATGTAGCCGGCAGGACGCCGATGCTCATACAGGTCCCAGCCATGGGCCATGGACGTGAAGTGCAGCTGGTGATGCCGCTGGCGCAAGAGGCCCAACACATTCACCCAATCCTCCATCCAGGTGGTGAGCAGGGCGGTGCTACGGGGGTCATAGCGCGGCATCAGTTCCTGCTCCAGGGTATCCGCGCGGCGCAGCAGTTGCCGGGCATGGCTCAGGGTCTCGGGCAGTTCGGCAAACGAGCCCCCCCCCACACCGGCCCGGCTGTGCATGGTGCGCACCACCTCGGGCACCGAACCCAGGGTGCGCAATACCGACGAGGTCTCGAAGGCATCCGTCCACAGCCGGTGCACCTCCACACCGGCAGGCAGTTCCACCTGCCCATCACCCGGGAACATGGGCACGATGTGGACACGCTCGAACTGCGCCGCCCACACGGGAAGCGCACTTTCCAGAAAGGCCTCGCCCCTGCCTTGGGGGTACTGCCGCGTGAAGAGCCACAACTCCTTGTTCAC
>JBGTAJ010000311.1:0-4509 GCA_041749915.1 Flavobacteriales bacterium | reverse complement strand
TTCGGTCCGCGCTTCGATCCACAGATTACCAACAACGATCAACAGGTTATGAGTCTCCCCCAAACCCCCTCGTTGAAAACCCAACAACATCAACAACAACAGTGATCAAGATCATGACACACTTAATCTAACAGACCCGTTTGGTCAATGGTTCCTGGCGACTTCTGGATCGCTTCTACGCCGAAGCCCTCCGTGTGTTTCGCGGTGGCCCATGAACCTCCTCTACCTCTACAGGGCTCTCGAAGAGGACCCTGGCGCCCTACACCAGGAATGCAGAGGCCCGAAGACGGAGGCCCCGACGCACGGCGGTGGACACGGAGCAGATATAAATGTGATATTCTGGTGACATCCTTCGTGACCCCACCCGGTACCTTGCGCACCTCGCCGGCGAACCCCTCATCCTTGGAGGGTGTACTTCCTGCGCCAGGGTCATCCACGCCATGTTCCACCAACCGTCATCCCGCATGTGGCCTTGTCCGGCGAGGGTGTGCTCGCTGGTTCTTGGGGTGCTGTCCATGGCCTCCTTGCTCGGTCAGTCGTTCATGGAGAACAGGGGGCAGGTGCGCGATCAGTTCGGCGCACCGAACACCGCCGTCCGCTATCTGCTGGAGACGCCGAACAACACCATCACCCTGCGCGACGGTGGATTCAGCTATGACACCTACACCGTGGAGCGGGAGGACCGACCTACCGGCGGATCACCCTACCCCGCCACCAAGCGGGCGAACGTGCCCCAGGCCATCACCCTGCACTACCATCGCGTGGATGTGGAACTGGTCGGTGGCGACCCCGCCGCGTGGATGGAGCCGCAGCGCGCCGAAGGATCGCTGTCGCACTTCTATACGGGAGAGGAAGCGATCGTCGGGGTCCGTTCGTTCGAGGTGGTGCTGGTCCATGATGTCTATCCGCACATCGATGTGGAGTTCGTGGCGGGCACCCACTTCGAGTACAACTTCATCCTGCACCCGGGGGCGGACATCACCGACATCCAGTTGCGCTACACCGGTGCGGACGGCGCCGAACTGAAGAACGGCCATGTGGCCTTGCAACTGGCACACGGAGAGCTCGCGGAGCACGTGCCGTTCAGCTTTCGCCTGCGCGACAAGCTTCCCCTGGACATCCACTACGCCGTGCGTGACCCTCGTCCTGACCGCTTCGCAGTGGGCTTCACCGGACTCACGGGTGAGGTGACGGAGACCGTGGTGATAGACCCCACGCCCTGCCTGCAATGGAGCACCTACTACGGCGGTAACCAGTTCGAGGACGCCTACGACATCCGTACGGACCCTGCGGGCAATGTGCTCACCAGCGGCATCACCTTTTCCTCCAACGGCATCGCCACCGCCGGTTCGCACCAGAACATGTACAACGCACAGTATGATGCGTACCTGGTGAAGATGAACGCGGCCGGGGTGCGCCAGTGGGCCACCTACCTGGGCAGGTCGGGCAGTGACACCGGCTATGCCGTGGAGACAGATGCGGCCGGCAACGTGTACTTCGGCGGTGGCATCTCCGCCGGTGGCATGGTCGCCAGTGCAGGCGCTTTCCAAACCGCCTTCGGTGGCGGTGGCCAGGACGCCTTCCTCTACAAGATGAGCCCCGCCGGTGTGCGCATCTGGGGAACGCTCTTCGGCAATAGCGGATGGGATGACATCTACGACATCAAGGTGGACGCTGCGGACAACATCTTCGTGGTCGGCACCACCACCTCCACGAACGGCATCGCCACGGCAGGCACGCACCAGACCACTCCCGGTGGTTTCTATGATGGCTTCCTCGCCAAATTCTCCGGCACCGGCACACGGCTGTGGGCCACCTACTTCGGGGGCAGCCAGAACGAGGATGTCAACGGGCTTGCGCTGGACGGTGCAGGCAACATCATCGTGGTCGGCGGCACGCCCTCCAGCACCGGCATCGCTTCCGCAGGCGCGCACCAACCCGCGCTTTCCGGCACCCAACGCGATGGCTTCATCATCAAATTCAACGGCACGGGCGGAAGGCTCTGGGGCACCTACTACGGTGCGGCGGGCGTCGATGTGGCCTGGGGTGTGGCGTGCGACGCGGCCGACAACATCATCGTGGTGGGCAGCACCACCTCCACCACCAACACCTTCGGCACGGCGGGCACCTTCGATGCCACCCACAACGGCAATGAGGACGGCTATGTGAGCACCTTCACGCCAGCCGGGGTGCGCGTGTGGAGCACCTACTTCGGCAGTGCCGACTACGACACGGCGCACGATGTGGACCTCTACGCCAATGGTGACATCCTCGTATCCGGCTACTCCGAGGGCGGCGCGGGCATGACCACGACAGGTGCTGCACAGACCATCTTCGGCGGTGGGCTGGACGCGTACACCATCCTGTTCAACTCCATTGGCGAGCGCCAGTGGGCGACCTACCTGGGCGGCAACTCCATCGATTTCGCCTGGGCAGTGACCGCACACCCACCGGACCTGTTCTACATCGCCGGCAACACCTCCTCCGCCAACGGTGTGGCCACACCCGGCGCGCATGATGTGAACCTGACCGGCCCGGATGAATCGCTGATCGCCAGGTACACCTACATGCCGGTGGTCTTGCCCATCGAACTGCTGGCATTCGATGCGGAAGCGGAAGGTGCACAGCACGTGCGCACAAGGTGGACCACGGCCTCGGAAAGCAACAATGCCTTCTTCACCGTGGAACGCTCTGCAGATGCTGCCGTCTTTACCCCCGTAGGCACTGTGGAAGGTGCAGGGAACAGCCAGCAGGCCATCCGCTACACCTGGCTGGATAGCGGGCCACTGCCAGGACTATCCTACTACCGCCTTCGCCAGACCGACGGTGATGGGTCCTCCACGGTCTCTGTTGTGGTCGCGGTGCAACGCGGCACGGGCCCAGTGGCACTCCTGGGCAATCCCGTACACGATGTGCTTACCCTCGCCCTTCCCGGACCCCTTCGCGTGGACGTGGTCGACGCGGCCGGTCGGGTGGTCTTCAGCGCCCAGCTTTCAGAAGGGATCCAGCAGTTACCGGCACAAAGCTGGGAACCGGGCGTTTACCACGTGATCACTTCTTCCGGCTCCGCCCGAAGCAGCCAGAAGGTGGTGGTGGTCAGGTGAGACCGCGACCAACAGGGTTTCCAAGATCTTTTCCTTGGTCCTGCAGCTTCGTTCAGGCAACAGCATGCTGGTACTGCTGCAGTTGGCCGATCCACAAAGCTCTCCGCGATTGCCGGGTCGTGAAAGCCTTGCGACGTCATCATGAGCGATTGGGTTGATCTCGCGTACGCAGTTGCACAGCGATGCCCCCTTGCATTCATTGCATCACGTCGGACCATCCGGCGATATGCCACGAACGACGGAACCCGGCCTGAGCCGGGTTCCGCATATTCCTTGGGATCAAGTCCCACCTATTGCACTGGTCGCATCGGCCGGTCCAAGGGGCCGGTCCATGGGTCCGGTTGGCTAGCGCTTCACGAACCGCAGCCTTGCCTGGCCGCTTGTCGTACGCAGATCGATCACATAGGTGCCAGCTCCGATCGCCTGCACATCGATGCTGAGCACCTCCGCATCGTACACGGAACGTTCAGCGACCACCCGGCCCTGAAGGTCGAGGATGCGTGCAGCCTGGATGGCTGATCCATCACTGGTGCGCACGTTCAGGACCTCACTGGTCGGCACAGGCCACAACGTGAAGTCCACACTCGTTCTTTCATTCAGGCCGGTGCTCAGGCTGCCGATCACCTCCACGAAATTGGTGCTGAGGTCGAAGCCGCCGGTGCTGAGGTCCGCTGCGGTGGCATCATCGCCTTCCTGCACGGTGAGCTCACCGGTGTAACTGATGCCCCACACACGGGAAGTGATCGGACCGAGGGTCTCGAAGTCGAAGCTGCTGGTGAAGGGCGCGGCCAGGACCACATTCGCTTCATCCGTTACGATGTACGCGTAGGCTGCGGCCGAGGTGCTGGTGTTCACGAAGTCGATCACATCCGTATTGCCGTCGATGATGACGGAGAGTGCGACCTGACCACCACCGGTCGTGATCATATCGCCATCGGGAATGGCGCGCACAACGGTCACGAAGTCGGCGCTCAGTTCGAAGCAGTCGTCGGTGAGCGGCACCATGGTCGCGTCATCGCCGATCTGGGCGGTGATGTTGCCCGTGTAGCTCAGGCCCCACACCAGGCAGGTGCCTTCGCCGGCATCTTCGAAGTCCACCATGTTCGCCGGAGGCAGACCAAGGATGATGCCCGCCTCATCCGTCACCACGTAACGGTAAGCGCTTGTGCTTGCGGTGGTGTGCGCGAATTCGATCACATCGCTGACACCATCGCCGGGTGCCGTCACGATCATCGTCTCGCCACCAGCGGTGGTCACGTTACCGCCATCGGGCATGTCACGCACGGTGAGGATGTAGTTGTCGCTGAGGTCGAAGCAGTCATCGCTGAACATCGCCATGGTCACGTCCATGCCCACGCCTGCGGTGAAGTTGCCCGTGTAGCTAAGGCCGTAGATGCGGCAGTTG
>JBGTAJ010000310.1:0-21256 GCA_041749915.1 Flavobacteriales bacterium | reverse complement strand
TTCGGTCCGCGCTTCGATCCACAGATTACCAACAACGATCAACAGGTTATGAGTCTCCCCCAAACCCCCTCGTTGAAAACCCAACAACATCAACAACAACAGTGATCAAGATCATGACACACTTAATCTAACAGACCCCATGTGGCCACATGGTCACAGGTCTTCTTTACTTTCTCCACGATCCCCCCACCTTATCCACATTACAGCCCCCGGGGGACCCTGCCGGTTACCTTTACGGCCCGGATACCCTCCGGACATGCCCAAAGATCAAAGCATCAAGTCGGTCCTGCTCATCGGCAGCGGACCCATCGTCATCGGTCAAGCCTGCGAATTCGACTACTCCGGTAGCCAGGCTTCCCGCTCCCTCCGCAACGAAGGCATCGAGGTCACGCTGATCAACAGCAACCCCGCCACCATCATGACCGATCCGGTCACGGCGGACAACGTGTACCTGCTGCCGCTCACCACCGCGAGCATCGAGCTGATCCTGCAGAAGCACAAGATCGACGCCGTGCTGCCCACCATGGGCGGACAGACCGCGCTGAACCTCGCCATCGAGTGCGAGAAGCTCGGCATCTGGGAGGAGCACAAGGTGCGCATGATCGGTGTGGACACCGAGGCGATCGACATCACCGAGAACCGCGAACGCTTCCGCGTCCTGATGGAAAGCATCGGCGTGCCCATGGCGCCCAGCAAGACCGTCACCAGTTTCCTGGAGGGGAAGAAGGTGGCGCAGGAGTTCGGCTTCCCGCTCGTGATCCGCGCCAGCTACACGCTCGGTGGCGCAGGTGCCGCCTTCGTGAAGGACCCGAAGGAGTTCGACAAGCTCTTGCAACATGGATTACAGATCAGCCCCATCCACGAGGTGATGATCGACAAGGCCCTGCTCGGCTGGAAGGAGTATGAGCTGGAGCTGCTGCGCGACAAGGACGACAACGTCACCATCATCTGCAGCATCGAGAACTTCGATCCGATGGGCATCCACACCGGCGACAGCATCACCGTGGCGCCGGCCATGACCCTCAGCGACCGCACCTACCAGCGCATGCGCACAGAGGCCATCAAGATGATGCGCGCCATCGGCGACTTCGCGGGCGGTTGCAACGTGCAGTTCGCGGTGAGCCCCGATGAGAAGGAAGAGATCTACGCCATCGAGATCAATCCGCGCGTGAGTAGAAGTTCTGCACTCGCATCGAAAGCGACAGGCTACCCCATCGCCAAGATCGCCAGCAAGTTGGCCATCGGCTATCGCTTGGATGAACTGGAGAATCCGATCACCGGAACGAGTGCATTCTTCGAACCCACACTGGACTACGTGATCGTGAAAGTGCCGCGCTGGAATTTCGACAAGTTCGAAGGCAGCGACCGTCGCTTGGGTGTGCAGATGAAGAGCGTCGGTGAAACGATGGGCATCGGCCGCAGCTTCCAGGAAGCCTTGCAGAAAGCCTGTCAAAGCTTGGAGATCAAGCGCAACGGCTTGGGCGCCGATGGCAAGGAGACCACCGACACCGCCGTGTTATTGGACAGCCTCAGCAACCCGAGTTGGAACCGCCTCTTCCATGTGTACGACAGCATCAAGGCGGGCATCCCCTTCAAGACCATACACGATCGCACGCGCATCGACATCTGGTTCCTGAAGCAGATCGAGGACATGATCCTCACCGAGAAGGAAGTGGAGAAGTACACGCTGGACACCTTGCCACGCGACCTCTTCTTCGAAGCGAAACAGAAAGGATACGCCGATCGCCAGGTCGCGCATTTGCTCGGTTGCTTGGAGAGTGAGGTCTACAAAAAGCGGAACGAGCTCGGCATCAAACGCGTGTACAAATTGGTGGACACCTGTGCCGGTGAGTTCCCCGCGAAGACGCCGTACTACTACAGCACCTTCGAAGAGGAGAACGAGAGCATCCCAAGCGACAGGAAGAAGATCGTGGTGCTGGGCAGCGGCCCCAACCGCATCGGGCAGGGCATCGAGTTCGACTACTGCTGCGTGCACGGCGTGCTGGCCGCGAAGGAGATGGGCTACGAGACCATCATGATCAACTGCAACCCGGAGACCGTCAGCACGGACTTCGACACCGCCGACAAGCTCTACTTCGAGCCGGTGTTCTGGGAGCATATCTACGACATCATCCTCCACGAGAAGCCTGAAGGCGTCATCGTGCAATTGGGCGGACAGACCGCGTTGAAACTCGCCGAGAAACTGGAGAAGTACGGCATCAAGATCATCGGCACCAGCTTCGCCGCATTGGACATGGCCGAGGACCGCGAACGCTTCAGCAGCCTCTTGCGCGATCTCGAAATTCCCTACCCGGCCTTCGGTGCCGTGAACACCGCCGAGGAAGGCATCGCCCTCAGTCGCACGCTCGGCTTCCCGCTGCTGGTGCGTCCCAGCTACGTGCTCGGCGGGCAGAAGATGAAGATCGTGATCAACGAGGACGAGCTCGAGGCCCAGGTGCTCGATATCCTGCGCCTGATGCCCGACAACAAGATCCTCATCGATCACTTCCTCGATGGCGCCATCGAAGCGGAGAGCGATTCCATCTGCGACGGCGAAATGGTGCGCATCATCGGCATCATGGAGCACATCGAACCGGCGGGCATCCACAGCGGCGACAGCAACGCCGTGCTCCCGCCCTTCGACCTCAGCGAGAACGTCATCCAGCAGATCCGCGAGCACACGCACAAGATCGCCCTCGCGCTGAAGACCGTGGGCCTGGTGAACATCCAGTTCGCCATCAAGGACGAGGTGGTGTACGTGATCGAGGCCAACCCGCGCGCCAGCCGCACTGTGCCCTTCATCGCCAAGGCCTACGGCGAGCCCTACGTCAACTGGGCCACCAAGGTCATGCTCGGCGCCAAGCTCAAGGACTTCCAGTTCAAGCCGCGGCTGGATGGGTATGCGATCAAGTTGCCTGTCTTCAGTTTCGATAAGTTCCCGAACGTGGACAAGAGCCTGGGGCCCGAGATGAAGAGCACGGGGGAAGCGATCTACTTCATCAAGGATCTGAAGGACCCCTTCTTCCGGCAGGTTTACGGGGAGCGGTCGATGTACCTCAGCCGCTGACAATGGAATCACCAGAAGTTCAGATCAAGATCGATCGTCGCGCAGCGCTTGTGTTGTTCGACTGGTTGGCTGATCGTGCGGACGAGAGCGATATTGCCTTACGAGCAGCATTGTGGAAACTCGAAGGCGCTTTGGAACCTGCTCTTGTCGAAATTATTCAGCCTGACTGCAAGGAAAAGGTCGAAAGGGCTGCCAACGAACTTCGGTCAATCGCTGGGCAGTGATGAAGAGCACGGGGAGCCTGCCTGCCGGAGGCAGGGCGATCTACTTCATCAAGGACCTGAAGGATCCGTTCTTCAGGCAGGTGTATGGGGAGAGGAGCATGTGCTTGAGCAGGTAGCCCGCCCTGAGCGGAGTCGAAGGGTGGGCGTGCCCCCACCTCAAATGCAGGCGGGGTCCGGCTTTCCGCTGCAAGGCCGCACTCGTCGTTCCTCCTCGCTTGCGGGCTTTCCGCTGCAATCCGTCACGCGGAATGCATGGTCCACCCGGAAGCCGATTTCTGGATACATTCGAACATGGAATTCAAGAACAGACGGTGGTACGAATGGATCATGATCATCCTAGGCGTTGCTGGTCTGATCTTCCAAGCCATTGCATTGTTCGTACCTGTACCTGGGCCATTTAGTTGGGTCCAGTTCCTTGTCAGTGCCTTCTTTCTTTGGTGAGGTACAGTACCCCGGAGGAAGAGTAACTCGGCTGCGTAAGATGGCTGCACGGATGAACAACATCGGAATGTGCTCGAGCTGGTAACTCGTTGCGTAAATGGTGTACAAGGTTTTTCATGGTTTCGCGCTGCTGTTTGGATTGATGCTGCTGCCTCAAACCAAAGACACCTTCGCGCGCGCCATCATTGTGCTGCAGGTAGCCACTATCGGATCGGCTCTCTTGGGCTACTTCGTCTCTCTCGCAATGATCCTCTTCGCCATTTCAACCCTGTTGATAGTGCTGTATGCATTCATCCGTATGAGGCGCAATGCGCAAAGAGCAGTCGTTCTACTCATTGCGGTGCCAGACCTCGTTGTACTCGCAGATGCGATGAACCACTGGCCAGGTGCACGCCTCTTTGCTTTGTTGATGGTCATCCCCATCTCGGTATACGCCTTTGGTGTGCTCAGGAATTGGGCATCATACAAGAATGAGGTCGGGTTCTTAACGATTCTCTTCTTCAGCTCCATCAGTACGTTGGTCCATGCAGTTGGTGAGATAATTTCTAGTCCGGAATGAAGAGCACGGGGAGCCTGCCTGGCGGAGGCAGGGCGATCTACTTCATCAAGGGTCTGAAGGAGGAGCCTGCCCCGCACCTTGATGCGGGGTTCTTTAGGCAGGTGTATGGGGAGCGGAGTATGTACTTGAGCAGGTAGGGATGCCTTGGCAGGTCTATGGACTGATAGTCGCTTGGCTGGCGTTCAGAGCGTGGTTGACTTGGACAGCTAGACCACTGAAGGGTATCCTCCCAAACCTCCGCGGCGGACCACCGCCTCTCCTTACTGCTTCAGTATGCGCAATGCGCGCCCGCTGCCGTCGTGCAGGAGCAGCACACAGGCACCGGAGCCGATCCCTTCAAGGCCGATGCGTGTCGTTCCGGCCTGTGCTGTGCCGGTGAGCAACGAACGCCCCGTGGCATCGATGAGCGTGAAGCCTGTGGACCGCTCAAGGCCTTGCACGAAGAGCACATCACCTGCCGGGTTCGGCCATGCCGCAAGCTGCGGTGCTGAAGCGCTCTGCACCATGGTGCTGATGTCGCCACAGGTGAAGTCCTGGAAGTAGTCCCAGATCACCTCGGTTGCGTTCAGGTCGGAACCGCTAGGCCAGGTATGCCCACCGCCGCTGATCCTGTAGTGCACCACGGCGACGTTGCCATTGCAGGGCGCATACACCTGTTGTTCCACGGTGCCATTGATCGGCGTGATCACAGCCGGTGTGGCGCATGCGAGGTTCGCGGTCCAGAGGTCGAGCACATCCTGCACGCCGAGCCCGCTGAAGATGCTGCCGTTGTAACTCACGATGAAATCTGATGTACCATGGATCTGCAGCACGCCCGGGGTGTGTTGCGGAGCGCACGCGCCCACCGCCCCGTTGTTGATGGTGCCCGATACGCTCGCGATCGCTGAGAAGCACTTGGGACTTTCGCAGCCGAGTTTATGGCTCATATAGCCGCCTGCAGAGAATCCGCAAGCGTAGACCCGCGTAGTATCCACGCTGTACTGGGCCTGCAGGCTGTCCAGCAGGGCGCCGATGTAGCCCACATCGTCGGCCGTGCTGCCACCAGGAAAGGGAGAGTTGGTGTTCCAGCCGTTGTTCACACCATTGGGATAGGCGACAAGGAAGCCCTCCTGCTCTGCCAGGTCGTTGAAGCCCGTCACGCCCATGATGGCAGAGGCGCTTTGGGTGAAGCCGTGCATGACGAAGACCAGCGGCGTGGGCGTGCCGGCCACATAGCTCGCCGGGGCATAGATGATATGGTCGCGGGTGATGCCGTTGTGCGTGATGGTGCTGTTCACCTGCGCAATTGCGGTGGTGGAAGCCGCTGCGAGCACGAGGATGGTCAGTGTACGGATCATGTTGGCGCGTGTGTTGTTCGAAAGGCCGATGCCTGTGATGGTCCCTGTGTTCGCATCGGATCGATCAGTTCGGTGCAAGTTTATGGAACCATTCAATGGATCCGTTCAGCGTTCCCAGTATGTTCGCTATGGCGGACCGATCATCGCTGAACCACTGCCAACCTGTGGATCTCACACCGGAGCAACGCGCGGTCTATCTTGGCACGCGGTTCGTTCAAGGACCCACATGCGCATGTTCAGGTCCCTTGTTCCGATCCCGTTCCTTCTTTTTCCCTTGTTCGCACTCCCGCAGAGCAACGTACCGGCGGACGAGCGGTGGCAGTGCCAGATCATGTTCGGCACCGAGTTCGGGCCGATCGATACCTACCTGGATGTCGCCTGGTCCGACGCTTCACACTTCGCGGCCAAGTCCCCCAAGAACGCGGACAGAAGGGTCTTCGGCACGACGAAGAGCGCGCTTGGCAGTCTCATGAAGAAGCTGCCGAAGAAGGGCAAGCTGTTAACGGTTGCGGATGGCTCGATCCAGCACGGTGATGGAACCGATAGTGTATTCGCCAGCATGCTGATGCCCATGGTCGGGAGGTCGGACATCAGGGCCGTGATGCGGGCCGGGGTGATCACCGGTGGCCTTTTCCAAGACACGACCCGGATCGGTTCCATCACGATCGCGAAGTCCGGCTTGTTCCAGAAGCCCGACTATACCGAACTGTACACGGCGTTGCGTACGACCATCGAGCGGAACATCTATGACCAGGCTTTACTGCAGACCAAGGAATGGCGCACCTTCGACAAGAAGACCAACCGCATTGCGAAGCGTGTACAAGATGATCTGGAGTTCTTCTTCGGGTTCAGCGTGTTCGCACAGGAGCTTCCCTTCAGTCACCTGAACCTGCTGCTGATGGAGGAAACACCTTCGTTGGCAGCGGATACTAGTGAACGGACCGTGTTCATCAAAGCGATCGATGCGACCACCGCATACATGGACGTGCAGAGTTTCGGTGGCTCCAGGGAAGAGATGGATGCCATTTGCGACACCCTGTTGAACGGTGGGTTCCACACGCTCATCGTTGATCTGAGGGAGAACGGAGGTGGTGGCTTGGACAGCGCGCTGCCCTTTGGTGAATGCATCGCCACCGACACGGTCGACGCCGGCTACTTCGTGACGAACACGTGGGCGAGCAAGGTGGAAAGGCCACCGGTCGCAGCAGCGTTTAAGGACCTTCCGATCTCCCAAGAGCGAACGACCGAGGCCTTCATCGATGCGCTGAAGGCATCGGAGGGAAGGCATTTGGTGTTGTACCCACGCAGCGATGCGTTCAAGGGGAAGGTTTACATCCTCACCAGCAACAAGACCGCGAGTACCTGCGAACCCATCGTGGATGCGCTCATGCGTTCGGGGCGAGCGACCATCGTTGGGGAGACCACGGCGGGCGCCATGTTGAGCGCGACCATATTCCAGGTCACCGGAAAATACCATCTGTTCCTTCCCATCGCCGACTACTACAATGCGGAGCTGCAGCGTTTGGACCAAGTGGGGGTGAAGCCCGATATCGAAGTGAAGGCGGGTGATGCCTTGGACCGCGTGCTTACTCTGCCGCGGCAAGAGTGACCTGACAAGAGCGTGGTCATCCGCTCAGGCCGATCTCTGGGCTTCCGCAGGGTGTCCTCCCAAAACTCCACCGGGTCTCTCCGCTGCTCATGCGAGGACGCCCTTCCTCCGACAGGCAAGCTTGCGGCCCAAAGCCATGAAGGGTCATACCCGTTCGCGTTCCACGCAGCCATTTTTGAGGCACGGGATCCACCGGGTCGTGTTCGTAATCATCGGCGACATCCGATCCTTACGGCCGGCAGGCTGATGCAAATTAGCAGGAGCAAGGCGTCTGTTCGCGGCGCCCCCAAGGCCGGGAGCATGTCTGATGAACCCGATCGTTCCTTTTGCATCGGTGACGGTGGACCACTGTCACTGAGCTCCTTGGCGCGGATCGACCTTGACCCTGCGACGTTTCACGCCTTTTACGAAGCCCGGGAACGATTCGACCTGAATACCCGGGAACACCTGCTGGCCCGTATCACGCCACGGGAACGAGAGTTCATCGAGCATGTATGCCGACATGCCGAGCAAACGGATGAGGAGGTGATGGCTGCGTTGGGCTTGCAGGAGAGTACTGTGCTCGCCTATTACAATCATTTGGGAAGGAACTTCCATGTACGCTCGAGTGCGGAGCTCAGGCGCTGGGCGTTCGAGAACCGCTTGGTGAGCATGCCAAGGATAGATCCAGTGCACGACCCGTCCGAAGACCCGCTCGACCCGGACTTCGATCCGTGGGTCAGATGGTACTAGTGCATCGCTCTTGAGCGGTCGACCCTGGAGCTCGGAACCTCGAGCCATCATTCCCGTTCATGCATGCCCCGTTCAATTGTGCAACAGCTCTTACACAATTGGTCAGGGCGCTGATCCTTGAGCTCTTGCAGCCCTCAGTCCTTCACCTTCTCGAACACCATGCGATGGTGCTCAAAGATCTGGCGCTCGAACACCTGGAGGTTCGGGGCGATCTGGTAGCGGCGCACCCACTTGCGGAAGTCGGCGTTGAACAGCTTCGTAAGTAGAGTGGCGTAGAGCCCGTACTTCTGCCGGTCGAACTTGTTGAACGCGGCCGTCCAGCGGTGGATGGTCTCGATGTAGTCCAAGCGCCCGCTGTCCTCATGGATCAGTTTGAAGTGTCCTTTCGCGGGTTCGATCATGCCTTCCTTTCCGTAGGGCAGCCAGGAGCCGGGGAACACCTCGCAGATCAGGTCCATCAGTTCTTCGCCGGTGAAGTCCTTGCGGTCCTTCCACACATTGGTCTGGCCGAACTTGATGTCCTCGAACTTCACCATGTTGGGTCCGAAGACCATGGTCTGGCAATAGAAGCGCCCACCGATGGGGAGCAGGTCGCTCACCTGTTTGAAATAGGTCCTGTAGATCTCCTCTTGTTTCCCTGCGCGGAACTCCTCCACGGAGCAGAGGTGCTCGGGACTGCCCATGGCGCACACCGCATCGAACTTGCCGAAGGTCTCCGGTGTGATCTTCTTGGAATCCATGTGGTGCACGTTCAGCCCGTTCTTCCGGCAGGCATCGGCCTGGCCTTTGGCGAGCACCACGCCGGTGGTGCTGACCCCATGCCGGTTGAGGTAGTCGATGAAGGCACCCCAGCCGCAACCGATATCGAGCACCTTGTGGCCCGGCTTGATGTTGCAGTGGTCCATGATGAACTTGTGCTTGCGCTCCTGGGCCTGCTCCAGGCTCAGGGAGAAGTCGCCATCGAAACGTGCGCCGCTGTAACCGCCCTTCTCGCCCAGGCTCAGGCGGAAGATCTTGTCCATCGTGGTGTAGTGCGCGTCGAGGTCCTGCTGGTCTGCCATGGTTGGTCTGTCGAGCTGCGGGGGAAGTGGGCCCAAGCCCATGCAATGTAGCCTTTTGAAGGAGGGGTGCACCCCGATCCTGCGGCCCTACGTGCGGAACACGTGTTCAACAGCAGATCGGAATTGGCAGGTCCTTGCGCATGTGACCTTGTTAGAAGGACATGGATCGAAGTCGAGCGGGTTGCGCGGGGACCGGTGCTGCCTTCAGGGATGATAGCGGGCAGGTCTTCGGCACTTTCGTACCCAGTGGGGCTGGTACTTAGCTTGGACCTGCTACCGTTTCACGGAGCCGACCTTCACGCGTAAGAGATCGGCAAGCTGCGCTGGGCTCAGCTCTTCCTCCGTGAACTCCAGCAAGGTGCCTTCCGCATATTTCTTCGCGGTGCGCAAGCGGTCCAGCATCACCCCAGCATCCTTCAAAGCCTGCACACCGCGGTCGTTGTAGACCAGCTTCAGCAGGAAGCCGCCCACCCTCGGGAAGCAATAGAACAGGCGCTGTCCGCCCTTGTCGACGGTGAGATACCAGCCGGAGGTCTTGCTGAACTTCCAGTTGGTCTTCAGGCTGCCCAAGTCACGCAGAGCATCCGCGACCGTGCGCCACATTGGACCGATACGCTGGGCCATGGCGTCCAAGGTGGGGGCTGGTAAAGGATCGGGGAACGCTGGCGCGCGCATCGGGGTAAATGTATACCGCACAGAACCTTGGGGATAGGCACGGCGTGGACGCGATGGACAGTGCTGCGCGCGTAGGTCGAAAGCAGAGGACGCGGGCCCTGTTCACATTTCAAGACCATCTCCGATGTATGTGTGCCGGACCGTTGAGGCCGGCTCCCCTCACCATGAAGAAATGGCTTCCCCCTGCGTCCTTGACCCTTGTGGGTGCGATCGTCACCGGCATCGCGCTCTTCCCCAGTGGTGGTGGCGACCTGGAACTCGAGATCAAGAAAGCACCCTTCATCATGCCGGCGGTGCACAATGTGTATGCAGACCCGAGTGCGTTGAACGGCAAGTACTACCTCTTCAAGGCCCGCCTGACGAACAGTTCGGACCACACGCTGGAGGATGTGCGGGTGAAGTACCGGGTGCCCGGCTACATCGATTGGACGGAGCTGGGTGTGATCGGCCAGATGTTCCCGGGCCAGAGCGGCGTGGTGGCCTGCTATCCCAAGTTCAACGACGACATCACGAAGAAGACCACCGAGAGCATGGAGAAGGTGGAGATCGCCATCGACTGGGACGGGGCGGATGAGAATGATGTGGTGGAGGAGGAGTTCGCCTTCAAGATGATGAGCCGCAATGAGTTCGTCTACTCGAACATCCCGTCCTCGGAGATCAGCGGCTATGCCGATCTGTATGACAACAACGATCTCATCCCCTGTTTCGTGACGCCCAGTGATCCGGTGGTGAAGTACTACACGCAGGTGGTACAGGAGAAGGTGATGAAGGGAGAGGCGGCCTCGATCACCCAGAAGCCCGAGGATGCCGCACGGTTCATGCTGAGCCTGTATGAGGCGACGCGCATGGCCCACATGGTGTACAGCGGGACCAAGGGTATCCCCTCCTCTGCGGATGATGTGAGCTCCCTGGTGCAGACCCTTCGACTGCCACGGGAAGTGATCACGGGGAACACGGGCCTTTGCATCGAACTGAGCTGCTTCTATGCGAGCGTGATGTCCGCTGCGGGGATCGATCCGGTGATCTTCCTCATTCCCGGCCATGCCTATCCCGGCTTCCGGATGCAGGGTCAGTATTATGCGATCGAAGCAACGGGCATCAATGGCGAGGGTCTCGGCGGGATATCATCGGCGGAGGATGCCTTCAAGACAGGGCAGAAACAATTGCAGGAATTCATGCAGCAGGTGCAGGCGGGACATCCGGGCTACAGCGTGGTCGATGTGCATGCGCTGAACCAGAAGGGTGTGCGGTCAATGGCCCTGAGCGACGACACTTTCCTGAAGGAGAAGGTGGACAAGATCGCCGCGAGCTTCGAAGTGCTGCAGACCACGGATGGTGGACAGTTGCTGGCCGTCACACCCGGCAATGGCGGTGGCGGAGGCGGTGGAAACAGCGGTGGCGATGGCGGTGGTGGTGGGAACGATGGCGGCGGCGGTGGTGGAAATGACGGCGGTGGCGGCGGAGGTGGGAACAGCGATGGAGGAAGTGCCTCCAGCGGTAACCGCACGGCCGGGCCGCTCTCCTTCGCGGTGCCCCAAGGTTGGGCGGTGCGCAGGCAGCCATTTCCGCAAATGCCGATCTACTCCTTGGTCGCTGAGTCGCCGGATGGTATGGCCATTGCCTCGGTGTATGACGTGCCTGCCGGGAACCCTGAAGAAGCGCTTGGCTACCTTCAGATGCTGTTCGCACAGTACGGGAGTGATATGCGGTACCAGTTCAATGGCAACCAAGTGAACGGCGTTACATACTCGTCCATGGGTACCTTGATGTGGAGGGGTGTGGTGGCACGGGGCGCGAACGGAATTCGATTTGTTGCCGTTGGCGCACGGGAGGAGGCGCATCAACAGTACTCTCCTCAATTGAACGGCATCTTATCCAGTATTCGTTGAACCCACATCCCATGCGACACATGAAATTCCCCCTCCTCTTCAGCCTTTGTTCCGTGGCCACTTCGGTTCTGGGGCAGGGCCTGCAACAGAAGATCGACATGGACATCGATGGCCTGGGCAATGCGGCCATCAGCATCTCCATGACCCTGCCAGCCCAGCAATGGCAGGCGTGGAACCAGAACTTCGGGAACAACCCGTCGGCCCTGAAACGCGACATCGAACGGTCGATGCCGGCCTACTTCCTCGAGGACTTCAAGCTGGAGAAGAACGACATGGACCGCAGCTTCACAGTGTCCTTGAAAGCCCCGGGCATCTGCAAGGTGGACAAGAAGGGGCGCTGGTTCCTGACCACCGATGAGAAGGATGCGCAACTGACGGAATTGACGGACCACAAGTACATGATGGTGCAAAGCCCACAGGAGTTCGGTGGCGGGATGCAACAGACCACCATGGTCACCTTTCCTGATGCTGCGTCGGACATCGAACTGGAGAAGGACTCCTTCGGCAAGACCGTCTTCCGCTTCGCCATGGATGAACCCGCGAGCGCCGGAGGGATGCTGCTGTGGGTGGGTTTGGCGCTGATGGTGGCCGGCGTGGGCTGGTTGCTCTTCGTCCTCTTCCGCTGATCCTATATTGCCGGAAATGCGGCTCATCCTACCTTGGTCGGATGATGTCCATCGCCGTTTTCTGCGGGGCCAGTGCAGGCCATGACCACATCTATATGTCAACCGCCCGGGCTGTGGGGCGCAGCATTGCCGATAGGGGTTTCGGAGTGGTTTACGGCGGTGGACACGTGGGCCTGATGGGCGCCGTGGCCGATGCCGCGATGGAAGCAGGAGGGGAAGTGGTGGGTGTCATCCCAGGGTTCATGACCGAACGGGAACTGGCTCACGATCGCGTGACCGAGCTGGTACTGGTGCGCGACATGCACGAGCGGAAGATGGTGATGCACCAACGCAGCCAGGCGGTGATCGCGCTGCCCGGCGGCTTCGGCACCATGGACGAGCTCTTCGAACTGCTGACGTGGCGACAACTCGGCCTGCACGCCAAGCCCATGGGCCTGCTGAACGTGAACGGCTTTTTCGACGGATTGGTCGAGCAGATGGCGCGCATGGAGCGTGATGGCTTCCTGCACGGTACCACTCGCGTGATCACGGCCGTCGAGGTCGATGAGCTGATCGACAAGTTGATCGCCGCAGAGGTGAAGGTCTAGGATGGTAGCGAAGGTTAGGCACGGGAGAAGGGGCTAACGTCGCTCGGTCCGGCCGCACATCGACCGCTCAACCCCGACCGGTCTCCGGGTCCTTCGACACGTACCATCCAGGCGTATGGTTCATGGCGCAGCGCTTCCAACTTGAACAGGAGCCCTCCGGTAGGTGTTCTCTTCTTGGATGCCATGGCACGATCATTTTCGAAGCGTGCGATCAGGGCATGAACCATGAAGAAACGGACCATGTACATCCTGATCGGTATCGCCGTCCTGTTCGTCGGCTTTGAAGCCTACACCACCGTGAGCACCAACCGCACCCAGCAGCAACCCTACACCGTATTGCGCACCATGGACGACTTGGAAGTGCGTCGCTATCCCGAGGCCTTGGTGGCCACCGTAGTGCGACCGGGCGGTGCGTATTCGGAGGTCTCCAACAGCGGTTTTCGGCAGCTGGCCGGATACATCTTCGGTGGCAACGAGGGTGGCCGGAAGATCGCGATGACCGCACCGGTGCACATGGAACTGGGGGCGGACAGCTCGCGGATGAGCTTCGTGATGCCGGAGGACCTTGCCATGGACAGCCTGCCTCGACCCAACGACCCGGACGTGCGCCTGCACCGGGCACCCGAAGAGGTGGTGGCCGCTTTCCGCTTCAGCGGTTTCGCGAATGAGCAGAAAATCCAGGAACGCTCAGCCGAACTATTGGAACGGCTCGTTCAGCAGGGTCTGACACCTTTGGGGCCCGTGCGCTATCTGGGTTACAACCCACCGTGGCAACTGGTGGGCCGGCGCAACGAGGTCGTGGTGTCCGTGAAGTGGCCTGCGTGATCGCGCAGCGCCGCGCTTACTTGCGTTCCTTCTTCGGGAACTTGGGCTTGGGCTCGTAGAAACCGTCCTTCTTGGGATAGCCACCACGGTCGTCGTTGCCACGGTATCCGCCACCGCCCTGGGGACGATCGCCGCGGTCGCCTCGGGAATCCCCTCCCTGATAGCCACCACCACCGCCTTTGTAGCCGCCGCCGCCACCGCCTTTGTAACCGCCGCCGCCACCCTTGTAGCCGCCACCACCACCGCCTTGGTAGCCGGTGCCGCCACTGGGTCGGGGAGAGCTTTTGCCAGGTCCACCGGCCTCATCCACGCGGACGCTGCGGCCCTTGTAATTGGCGTTGTTGAAGGAGTTCTTCACCTGCTCAAAATGCTCGGGCTCGATGTCCACGAAGGAATACACGTCCTTGATGAGCATCTTGCCGATGATCTCGCCGCTCACACCACTGATGCCGCAGATGTAGCCGAGCATCTTGCCCTTGTCGAATCCGTCGGCGGTGCCGAGGTTGATGAACATCTGGCGGCCGGTGCTGAAGCGCTCCAACGAGGTGGGGCGCTCGGCACGGGCACTGTGGTCCTTGCGGCTCATGTCCACGTTGAGGTCGTAGGACGTGCGGTGCTGGTCGATGATCCGGTTGAACGCGAGGCTCATGAAGCGGTCGATGAGCTCCTCCTTCTCGAAGCTCATCAGCTCGGCACGGGCCTCGGAGAGCAGTTCGGCCAGGCCCTCGTGGTCCACTTCCACGCTCTTCAGACGCTTCATGTAGGCCACCACCTGCTGCTTGCCGATCTCGGCACCGCCGGGAACACGCACGAACATGAAGTGGGTCTTGAGGCCGCGCTCCAACTGGCGCACCTTGTTCACGTCGCGCACACCGATGATGCTGAGCGAGATGCCCGCACGACCGGCGCGGCCTGTGCGACCGCTGCGGTGGGTGTAGTTCTCCACTTCACCCGGCAGGTCGAAGTGGATCACGTGCGTCACGTCCTTCACATCGATCCCGCGGGCCGCCACGTCGGTGGCGATCAGCAGGCGGATGCTGCGGGCGCGGTAGCGTCCCATCACCTGGTCGCGCTGGGCCTGGCTCAGGTCGCCGTGGATGGCATCGGCGTTGTACCCGTCCTTCACCAGGGCCGTGGCCAGGTCCTGTGTTTCATGCTTGGTGCGGCAGAACACGATGCCGAACAGGTCGGGGTCGGCATCCACGAAACGACGCAGGGCAGCGTAACGGTCCTTGGAATGGACCACGCAGTATTGGTGCTGGATGGCAGAGACGGAACTGTTCGCGGGCCCGATGCTGAGCTCCTCGAATTCGCGCATGTAGCGCTTGGCGATCCGGCGCACTTCACTGCTCATGGTGGCACTGAAGAGCCAGGTGCGCTTGTCCTGGGGCGTGTTCTGGAGGATCTCGGTCAGGTCCTCCTGAAAGCCCATGTTGAGCATTTCGTCGGCCTCATCGAGCACCACCACGTCCACAGTGGTCAGGTCCAGCACCTGGCGACCGATAAGGTCGAGCAGGCGGCCGGGTGTGGCCACGATGATCTGGGCACCCCGCTGGATGTCGCGGATCTGGTCACGGATGCTCGCACCACCATACACCGCCACGATGCGGGTCCCCTTCAGGTTCGATGAGAAGCGCTCGAGGTCCTTGCTGATCTGCACGCACAGTTCGCGGGTGGGAGCGAGGATCAGGGCCTGGATGGTCTTGTCCTGGGGGTCCAGGAACTCGAGCATGGGGAGGCCGAACGCGGCGGTCTTGCCCGTGCCGGTCTGTGCCAGGGCCACCACGTCCTTCTCGGACTTCAGCAGCAGCGGGATGGCTTGTTCCTGGACCGGTGTGGGGGTGGTGAAACCGATCTCGGTAAGAGAACGGAGGGTCTCCGCGCGGAGACCGAGCGCGTCGAAAGAAGACATCTCAGTAGGGAAAAGGGGGAGAAAATGAGCGCTCGCCGGGCGCGTATGGGCCGCAAAGGTACGGCGATCCGGGGTGGGGCGGGTGTTCGGCTATCTTTGGCCGTCGGACATGACCATGATCGAAGCCAGCCTCAACGGCACTTTCCGCACCATCCTGGTGCTGCTCATCGTGTGGTGGTTGCTGCGGTTCTTCCTGCGGATGAACGCTCAACGACAGGCGCATCGCCATGGACCCGGTGGAGGCGCCCAGCGCACCAATGAACCTCCACGGGCTCCCGGTGAGGTGCGCGTCGAGCGTACCGCACAGGACAAGGGCCGGGCACCCGGCCATGGCCCGGTGATCATCGACGCGGACTTCGAGGAGATCAAGTAGACAATCCCACGGACCCTTTCCACCAGCACCGACCCGCTGCGCCCATGAGCAACCTCCCTTGGAAGAAACTGCTGCCCGTGGTGGCGGCCCTGGCCCTGTTCTATGCCTTGAGCCTGGCCTACTTCAGCCCCGTGCTGGAAGGGAAGAAATTGGTGCAGGGCGATCTGAAGCACTGGCAGGGCATGGCCCAGGAAGTGCTGGAGCACCGCACCGCCTTTGATGAGGACCCGCTCTGGACGGGAAGCATGTTCAGCGGGATGCCCGCCTACCAGATCACGGTGCTCTGGCCCATGAACCTGTTGCGCTTCGCCGATGATGCCTTCCACGGCTTCCTGCCCCGTCCCGCGAGCTTCCTCTTTCTCTATCTCCTGGGCATGTACATCCTCATGCGCTGCCTGCGCATCGATCCGTGGCTGTCCATCGTGGGGGCCATCGCCTTCGGCTTCTCTTCCTACTTCTTCGTGATCCTGGAGGCGGGGCACAACAGCAAGGCCAACGCCATCGGCTACATGCCCATGGTGCTGGGGGCCGTGGTGCTGCTCTACCGGGAGAAGGCCCTGCTCGGCGCCGCCCTGCTGGCCCTGTTCATGGGGCTGGAGGTGGCCATGAACCACGTGCAGATCACCTACTACCTGGCCATAGTGCTTGTCTTCTTTGTGCTGGCCGAGGCTTTGCGCGCCTTCCGGGAGGGCAGGGTCGTCGACTTCGCCAAACGCTCGTCGCTCGGTCTCGTGGGGGTCTTGCTGGCTTTGGCCTGCAACATCGGCATGCTGTGGACCACCTTCGAATATGGCAAGGAGACCACGCGCGGCAAGAGCGAGCTCACGATCCGACCCGATGGTTCGTCCGCGGCGGACATCCGCACCGGCGGATTGGACCGCGACTATGTGACCGCCTGGAGCTATGGCAAGCAGGAGAGCTTCTCGCTGCTGGTGCCTAATGCCAAGGGTGGGGCAACGGCGTCCATCATCCAGAGCCAGCAGGACTTCAATGCCATTCCCGACCCCGGGTTCCGCAGTGCACTGATGAAGGAATACCAGGGTGGCGGCTACATCAACGCCTATTGGGGTGATCAATCCTTCACCTCGGGGCCTGTCTACATCGGGGCACTGGTGGTGCTGTTGCTCTTGCTCGCACTGGCCCAGGCCGAAGGGGCTGCGCGCTGGTGGTTGATCGCTTCCGTTCCGATGGTCGTGGCCCTGTTGAACATCTCCTCGCCGCTGTTGGCCGGGGTGCTGGTGCTGGCCTACCTCGCAGCCGGCTTGGTGCTCTGGAAGGACACCCTGGCCTATGCACTGTTCAGTGGCCTGCTCCTGACGCTGATGCTTGGCTGGGGGCGCAACTACATGCCCCTCACGGATTTCTTCCTGGACCATGTGCCGGGATACAGCAAGTTCCGGGCGGTCACCATCATCCTGGTCATCGTGGAACTGGCGGCACCCGTGCTCGGCATGCTCTACCTGGACCGCCTGATCCGCCAGGGCGGTTGGGACAAGCTCGCCGAGAAACGTTTCCTGGTCCCGGCCGGTGCCTTGGTCGCGCTGCTGCTGGCCTTTGCGATCACACCGGCTTCCTTCTTCGATTTCGTGAGCGATGCGGAGCGGGAGAACTTCAGCCAGCGCATCGACAGTGGTGCTGCACCTGAGGCCCAGGTCAGCGCCTTCGTGGAGGATATCAAGGCCTACCGCATGGGCGTGTTCACCACGGATGTGTGGCGCAGCCTGGCCTTCGTGGTCGCCGGCGGGGCGCTGCTCTTCCTCTTCGGACGCCGGAAGCTCTCCTCCACCGTGCTGGTGCTGGGCCTCGGTGGCCTCGTACTGGCCGACCTGTGGACGGTGGACAAGCGCTACGTCAACAATGAGAAGGACCGCGGCCGTTACCTGAGCTGGGAGGATGAACGGACGAACCTGCTGCCCTTCAAGCCTTCTGCGGCCGACATGGCGATCCTGGAAGCGGAATGGAACCCCAAGGCCGAGGCTGACCTGAAGACCACGCTCGAGCGCATGAAGGCCGAACGGGCCGGGAAGAACGCCCGCGACCGGATGGTGGGCAAGGAGGAGGAGCAGATCGTGCGCTTCGCCAGCCTGCGGCGTAGCACCGACCATCGCGTCCTTACGTTGGCGAATCCCTTCAACGACTCGAAGGTGAGCTACTTCCACAAGAGCCTGGGGGGCTACCACGGGGCCAAGCTGAAACGTTACCAGGAACTGATCGAGTTCCACCTCTCGCCGGCGATCCAGCGGGTGATCACCATGCTCCAGAGCGGCACATCCGTGCAGGCCATGGACAGCCTGATGGCGCAGGAGGGTGTGCTCAACATGCTGAACACGCGGTACCTGGTCTACAGCAACGAGCGCCCGCCGATCCTGAACCCCAACGCCCTGGGCAGTGCCTGGTTCGTGGATGAACTGCGCTGGGTGAAGAACGCCGATGAGGAGATCATGGCCTTGGGCGAGATCGATCCAGCCCGCACGGCCTTGGTGGATGAACGATTCCGGACCGATCTCGGCGAGGTACGCACAGTGGCCGACCCTTCAGCCACCGTGACCCTGGATGACTACCGGACGAACGAACTCAGCTATACCGTGCGATCCGCTCAGGGTGGCCTGGTGGTGTTCAGCGCCATCTGGTACGGCACCGATTGGGTGGCCACCATCGATGGCAAGGAAGTGCCACATGCCCGGGCCGACTATGTGTTGCGCGCCTTGGCGGTCCCCGCCGGTGAGCATCAAGTGGTCTTCAAGGTGCGCAGTACGGCCTATGCCACCAGCCAGGGCGTTGCCTTGGTGGCGAGCATCCTGGTCCTGTTGTTCGCGCTGGGCATGGCGGTGAAGGAGTGGCGCACGGCGAAGGCCGAGGCATGAAGCGTGTCCTGATCATCAGTTACTACTGGCCACCGAACGGTGGGGCAGGGGTGTACCGCTGGTTGAAGTTCAGCAAGTACCTGCCGGAGTATGGTTGGCAGCCGGTGATCTACACTCCCGAGAACCCGGAGGTGGTGGCCGAGGACCCTGCGTTGCTGGGTGACGTGGCCGCGTCCGTGGAGGTCGTCAAGCATCCCATCACCGAGCCCTTCAGCCTCTACAAGCGCTTCACGGGCAAGGCGCAGAGCGATCGGGTGCAGACGGCCTTCCTCAGCGAGCAGGGTGGCGGTGGATGGAAGGAGGACCTCGCCCTGTGGGTGCGCAGCAATTTCTTCATCCCCGATGCCCGGGTCTGGTGGGTGCGGCCATCCATCCGCTTCCTCACGCGCTACCTGAAGGACCACCCTGTGGATGCCGTGGTCACCACCGGCCCGCCGCACAGCATGCACCTCATCGGGCGTGGCTTGAAGCGGAAGCTCGGGGTGACGTGGTTCGCCGACTTCCGCGATCCCTGGACGGACATCGATTTTTACCAGCAACTGAGCCTGAGCACCTGGGCCGATGGGCGACACCACCGCATGGAACGCAGCGTGCTGCGCGAAGCCGACCGCGTGGTGACCGTGAGCTGGAGCTGGGCCCGTGACCTGGAGCGGCTCGGTGGTCGGCCGGTGGAGGTGATCACCAACGGATACGACCGGGCCGATGTCCCGGAGCCTGCCGTGGCCTTGGATGATCGCTGGAGCCTGGTGCACATCGGTTCGATGAGCGCCACGCGTGATTGTCCTGCACTGTGGAAAGCCCTGGCCGGTCTGTGCGCCAAGGATGCGGAGTTCGCCCGCCGCTTCGTGCTGCGCTTCGTGGGTCCGGTGGATCACAGCATCATCACCAGCGTGGAAGCTGCAGGGCTTGGTGGCCACGTGGAACGTGTGGGCAGGGTCACGCATGCAGAGGCCATGCAGGCGATGCAGCGCGCGCGGGTCCTGCTGCTGCCCATCAACGACACGCCCAACAGTGCGGGTATCCTTCCCGGAAAGCTCTACGAATACCTGTCCGTGGGGCGTCCGGTGCTGGCGGTCGGTCCGGCGCAGGGCGACATCGCGCGGGTCATCACCGGTGGGCACCTGCGGGTGGACCGTGAGCCCGATGCCGCACAGGTCGGGGCGATCCATGGACTGTTCACCCGGGGCGCCCTGCTGGACCGGGAGGCTTTCGGCCGCTATGACCGTCGTGTGCTGGCCGGTGAAGTGGCCCGCACCCTGGAGGACATGATCGCCGCACACTGATCATCCATCGCCACGCACCTACTTTCGCGTGGCCCCGTTGCACCGGGCACGCTCCGCTCCATGGGCAATATCGCCAGACAAGCCACCCTCAACACGCTGCTCACCTACATGGGCATCGGTCTGGGCTTCGTCAACGTGGTGCTGCTCTACCCCAAGGTGCTGCAGTCCGATGAGTTCGGGCTCACACGCCTGCTGATGTCCATCGCCACCATGGCCGCGCAGATCGCGCAGCTCGGTGCCGAGAACACGGTGATCCGTTTCTTCCCCTACTTCCGCGATCCGGAACGCAAGCACCGGGGCATGTTGGGCATGCTCCTGCTCTTCGGCACGGCCGTGGGCCTGCTGGCCATGCTGGTCCTGGCCTTGTTCCACGGCACGCTGTCGGATGTGTTCTCCGATCGCAACGCGCTCTACGGTCGCTATGGCCTGCTCCTTTTGCCCTTGGTGTTCTCGGAGGTCTTCTTCATCCTGCTGCGCAGCTACAGTCGGTCGTTGCGTCGTACAGTGCAACCCACCTTCATCCGGGAGTTCGTCCTCCGCCTGCTCCAGACCCTGCTCATCGCCTATCAGGCGTGGCGGCCCATGGCGTTCAGCACCTTCATGGTGATCTACACGGGGCTCTTCCTGACCACCACCGTGCTGTTGATCTTGGACCTGGCCCGCGCCGGGCATTTCGTCATCGGATGGTCCGAACGCTGGCTGCCGCGTCGTTTGCGCAAGAGCATGATGACCTACAGCGGCTTCACCTTTTCGGCCAGTCTTGCCGGGATCGTGCTCGGCAACATGGACCAGCTGATGATCGGTGCCCTGCTCGGCGATGGCCTTCGTTACGTGGCACACTACGCGGTGGCCTTCTACTTCGGTTCAGTGATCGCCGCCCCGGGCCGTGCGCTCACGCAGGCCGCCGTCCCCTCTTTGGCCGATGCCTGGAGGCGTGGCGACATGGTCTCCATCATCTCCCTTTACCGAAAGTCATCGTTGGTGCAACTGGTGGTCTCCGGCTATCTGTTCCTGCTGATGTGGGCTGGCCTCGATGACCTGTTCGTACTGCTGCCCCCTGAATATGCCGGTGGGGCCACCGTGGCCGTCATCATCGGCCTGGCCTACCTCATCAACAGTTCCATCGGCCTCAGCGTGGGCATCATCAGCATGTCGAAGGCCTACAGGCTGGATGCGTGGAGCAGCATCAGCA
>JBGTAJ010000309.1:0-3356 GCA_041749915.1 Flavobacteriales bacterium | reverse complement strand
GTGGCCGGCCGCTTCCGCCGTGGTGGTGCTGTGGTCGATGATGAAGATCTCGCTCAGGTAACGGGAACTGAACGCGATCTGGTCCAGATCCGGGTTGTAGTCGATGCCGTTCTCATGGAACCAGTCCGTTTGCCCGCCCGGACCACCACCAGCGCCAGAGGTAACGACGTTGATGTTCATCCGCTCGGGGTGCTCCGCGATGGGCAGGTAATTCGGTTTGGCTGGATCGGTGTATTGGATGAACCGGTCGGCCATCTCCCACTGCCACACGATCTCGCCACCGGTGCCGTTCTGCTGCACCTCAATGATGCGCCCGGGGTATTTTGCCGTGGTGCCGGTGAAACCCAGGGCCTGCAGTTCGGCCAAGGTCTTGCGCACCCAGGCGATGAGCAGCACGTTACCGTTCGGCATCAGGCACATGTCATGATGCGTCACGTAGTCGGCGGTGGAGTAGACGAACTCCCACACCACCTGTCCCTGTGGGTCCAGTTCCTGCACCTTGCCGCCCACGGCCGCACCGTTGATGATGTTGCCCGTCTGCACCGCGCCACGTACGATGTTCCCATTGTCACGCAAGGCCATGGAGTAGTTGGCCGGTGACGGGCAGGACCAGGTGTGGGCGATCTGTCCATCCGCATCCACCAGGTAGGCCGTGGTCTGGTTCTGGTTGTTGTACAAGGCGTAGCCATCGAACTGGGCCATTGCTTCAGACCCACAGAGCGCCAAGGCGAACAGGGTACCGGCCTTCAGGGAACGAACGGACATGGATGGAGGAGGATGTTGGGGGAACTGCCGAAAGGACCATACGTTGGGAACGGGTTCACATTCCGGCGACGCAAGGTTAACACCTAGGACATGGATCGGGGGCCAGGGTTTGATCGGCCATGGCGACGATACGAGGCCTTTCGACGAAGCTTCCGGATCGTTCGCCGAAAACCGTTGATCGGAACACCGTCCACCCGACAGTTCTCCGGTCCTCGGGCACTTCACCGGCCACGCTGCGTTCATGGCGATCTTTGTACCGTGATGCAGTGGAAGCCCCTCTCCGACCCGGCACAATTGGATGCGCTGGATGCCGCGTCCCATGAAGGTCCGGTCCTGATCTTCAAGCATAGCACACGCTGCAACATTAGCAGCGCATCGCTTCACCGTCTCGAAAGCCGATGGACCGTAGCGGACGATGCCCGGCACGCGCCCTATTTCCTGGACCTGCTCCGCTACCGATCGCTTTCCAATGCCGTCGCCGAGCGCTACGGCGTGGAACATGCCTCACCCCAGGTGCTGGTGATCCATAGGGGCCGCTGCATCCATTCCTCCACGCATTTCGGCATCGCCTATGCCGAGACCATGGAAGCCCTTAACTCCTGAACCATGCGAAGCGCGATCGTCCTTCTGATGGGCCTGTGTGTGACCGGTGTTGCTGCACAGCAGCCCGCTCCGCCACGGCTTCCCGGTCCGCTCGATCCACGTATCCTTACGCTTCGACAGCTCAGCCCCTCCACCCTACCCTCTCCTTACAGTTACCAGCAACTGGGTGTTTTCTGCAAGCTCGATGTGCAGTTGGAGCGCCACACGCGCTTCCCGGTGTTGATCCGCCTGGGTGATGTGCGACAGGTGGAAGCGTGGGAAGGCAAGGGTCCGTTGCGGTTTCCCCGGTAGTGTTCCATGCTGGCGTTGACCGTCGTGACGCCCCCCTCTCTGCTCGGATCGGTACCAAAGACAAAGCCCCGGCTTTCGCCAGGGCTCTGTTGTTCTCGGTCGAGGTTGGACCTCAGGCCTTGCGCACGTTCACTGCGTTCAGACCCTTGGGGGACTGCTCCACATCGAAGGTCACGGTGTCACCTTCGTAGAGGGCGTCACGGGTGCCGGTCTTGTGTACGAAGACATCCTTGCCTCCTTCATCAGGGGTGATGAAACCAAAACCTTTCTCCGTGTTGAAGAACTTCACTTTACCACTTGACATGTACTGGTCGTATTTGGCCCCGCTCATCACGAGGCCGGTTATTCTCCGGCAAAAGCGCCGGGTTGTTGAGCGCAAGGTAGGCTGAAATTGCGATAGGGCCGACGACCGGGCAGGAATAAAGTCCCTTGAACACGTTTCAAAGCACATCCTGGATCTGTCCCACTCCTGCGCACAAGGCATTGCCGGGCCGAAAGCAGGCCCAGGCTCATGCACACCTCCGTCATCCGCTGCGGTTCAGGCCTCCGAACACCGATCGACGGCATCGGGACCTACCTTGCGCCCTCCGCACCACACTATCGGAACTCCTAAGGCCTGTTGATCGTCTCCACTGAAGCTACACCTTCAGTGCTCATCTGCCGACCCCACGACCATCATCTTCCTGGCGGTGAGCCTACGTCCCATGCACAACGGTATTCCCACCAACGGTCCCTCGGGACTGAAGATCACCCCGGGCACGTGGGGACACAAGAAGTTCAAGCTGCGCAACCTCTATGCGCAGCTCACCGATCTGGACCTGCTGTTCCTGGAAGGACAGGAGGCCGAGCTGGTTGCTCGGATCCAGGAAAGGCTCAACCTCAGCGCGGAGGAGGTCCAGGCCCTCATCCAACGCTTGTAGTCCGCACACCCCACAGACCGTCGGAGGATCTTGCGCCCCCATCCGTAGAAAGGTATCCGCCCCATGCAAACCCTGCACATCGACCCCGAGCATCGCACCATCACACTGGTGGAAGTGGAGCCCGAGGCCATGGCCAACCTGCTGGGGACCGTGCGCATCGATACGGTCGACCTGGACGAGCACCATACCGTATTGATCGGTGATGACCTGAGATATGCCGACCATCCCGTCCGCTTCCGCCTTGCCGATGGGAAGCAACGACGTCCCTTCTTCGGCCCTGCCCTGGTGGTGGGCCTGGTGAACGGGAACTGGGCGCACGTCACTCTTGACGCGGTGGCCCTGCACGATCAGATCATCTGGGAGATCTGGGAGGAAGGCTCACAGGGTTTCGTGCGCGCGCTTCCGAAGTGATGCGCATTGGTGGCGCTGGAAATGGCCACCGTGCCGGGCCGAGCCTGTGGCCACACTCTGCACTATGGCCGGAGGCCTGAAGGACGGTACGAAGGCGCGAAAGAACCGGAACTCCCTGAACATCCAGGCAAGTGTGGCAGTCCCGCATCGAGGCCGGTGTTCCGATCGAAGGATCCGCAGGGAGGTGCGTGACCGGCCAAGGACCAATATCACCCTTTGTGGGTATGGCCTTGGGCCATCTACGATCATAGCTTGCCATCCCAAACAACACTAAACCCCAACAAACCATGGCATACACCACGATCCAAGGACAGACCCCACTGGGCACGAACAAACCCGGCAACCTCAAGAGCACCATCGGTGTGG
>JBGTAJ010000308.1:0-5500 GCA_041749915.1 Flavobacteriales bacterium | reverse complement strand
TGGCGCTGGCGCTGATCTTCGACCCCTACGACCAAAGCGTGAAGTGGAACGAGCGCCCCCGCTGGACGAAGGTCCTGCTGATCGCGCACCTCGGCCTGGCCGCTGCATTGCTCGGCTACGTGATCGGCAGCTGAGCCCGATCTTCGGCACCGACCATGGCCGAGGAGGAACGATTCCTGCAACTGGTCCGCGAGCACCAGCGGATCATCCACCGGCTCGTGGGCCTGTACGCCGCGGACAAGGATGAACGCAAGGACCTGGAACAGGAGACCCTGATGCAGTGCTGGAAAGCGTGGCCGGGGTTCCGGGGCGATGCCAAGTTCAGCACCTGGCTGTACCGCATCTGCCTCAACACCATCCTGACCCAGAAACGACGCCCGCAGGTGGTGCAACGCCATGATGGGCTGGACCAACTGCCTTCTGCAAGTGATGATCCTTCTCATCGCCAGGATGATTCCGAACGACTGCACCGCGCCATGCGCCAACTGAGCGAGACCGACCGTGCGATGCTCTCGATGCACCTCGAAGGCTTCGATCATGCCGAGATCGCCGAGGTGATCGGCATCACGGCGAACAACGTGGGTGTGAAGCTGCACCGCATCAAGAACCGCCTGGCCGAACTCCTCCAAGCCCATTGACCATGGACCTGCAACGCGCCTACCAAGGGATGGACACCGCTCCGGGAGAGCTTGAAACGATGCTCGATGGGGTTGTGCACGGCCGGTACCCGTCCGACCATCCGATGACGAAGCTTCACCGCGCGCTCCGCATCAACCTGGTCTGGACCGTGGTGATCACCGTGGGGCTGCTGGCCCTGTTGTTCATCATCCCGGAACCCTTGGTACTGGGTCTGTTCGGCGTTCTGCTCCTCTTCTGCCTGTGGGCCATCGTGGATGGCATGCGCCTCCTGCGCAGCTTTGATGTGGCGGTCTCCAGCAGCAACAGCGTGCTGGTGGAGATGCAACGGCAGCACGACATGATCTGTCGCTGGATGCGTGTGCAGGAACGTGTGGCCCTGGGCGTTTATCCCTTCTCGATCGCGGGCGGATTCACCTGGGGCGGCATGGCGGGGTCGGGTCTTGATGCCTTGAGCTTCCTTCGGACACCTGCCGTGGGTGTCGTGCTCGCCATCTGCATCCTCGTGCTGGTTCCCCTGTGCTACTTCGTCACCAGGTGGCTCTCCAAGCTGGTGTTCGGCAGGCACCTCAGCGCATTGCAGCAGCGCATCGGGGAACTGCGCGCTTAACGGACCACTTGATCAGGACCGATCTCACCTGATGTCGCGGAACGACCGCTGAGGGCATGACCGTTCACGTGGAGCAATGGTCACGCGTTGCGCACCACCCGCCCTTTCATCCACGCGACGATGCCTTCCACATCGAGTTGACCAGTGGCTACCTGGATGACCATGGAGTACTTCTCGTCCTCGGATGCACGTATGTCCGATCCGTGTTCCTGTAGAATAAGGCGGCCCAATACGTACCCCGTGCGTTTGTTACCATCGAGGAACGGGTGGCCCGTGATGATGCCGTGCATCAGCGCGGCGGCTTTATCCACCGGCTCCGGAAAAAGGTCGATGCCACCGAACGTGGCGAAGGGCCTGTTCAGCGACGCGTCCAAGATGCCCTCATCGCGCACGCCATGAGACCCGCCGAATTTGTTGACGAGTTCCGCATGGTAGAACAGAGCTTCGGAACGAGCGATCATTGCGCCAGGCGCAGCAGCAGGTTCCGGTCTTCCTCGAGTATGGCGTGAAAGCGCTTCAGGCGTTCGCTGGACAGCGTCTCGCCTTTGGACAGCGCTTCGATGACGTCGAGCACGTGTCGCAATACGTCCTGGGGAGCCTGATCGGGCACATTCCCCACCTGGTCAATGATCGCTTGTTTCAGTTCCTTGGTGCTCATGATCCTCAAAGTTAAGCACATCCCTTGCCTTGCTGAGGGCCCTCATCCCCGACCTTCGCCCCTTCCATGCCCCTGACCAAGACCGCCCTGACCGCACAGCTCAGCGATCAGTTGCGCGAGAAACTGAGCACCTGCGAGGAGGCCCTCACCTCCACGCGAGCGGCCTTCGCCAGCGACACCAAGAGCAGTGCTGGCGACAAGCATGAGGTGGGCCGCGCCATGGTGCAACAGGAGTTGGACAAGCTGGAGGAGCAGCGCTCCAAGCTCATCGGCCTGCAGCAGGAACTGGAGCGGGTTCCGCAGGACCGGGTCTACGACCGCGTGGCCTTCGGCGCACTGGTGTCCACCGATCAGGGCACGTACTTCATCGCCATCGGTCTGGGCGCGGTGCAGGTGGATGGTGAAGTGTGCTACGCGATCTCGCTGGCCTCGCCCATCGGGCAGGCGCTGAGGGACAAGCGTGCGGGCGAACTGGTGCTGTTCAACGGGAACCGGATGACGGTGGTGGCCATCTCCTGAGGGCTTGCCCATCATGACGCCGTCCGGGGCCCATGGGGAATTCCGGCTCACCACCCGGCCCATGTTAAGCCAATATGAAGTTTTGCCTCTTCCTGACCTTCGACAGTCGGGATGCACGTCGGACATCGGAACTTCACCATCCATACCCGTTCGACCATGAACACACACGCCGCTGCTCCGACCACCCACCTGAAGGAAGGGGGACTGCATACCGCCATGAGCCTTGGCGCATCCGGTCAATTGGAGGTCGTCCGCATCACCAAGCCGCTGCCCGCACAAGGCGATGAACTGGTGTTCGCCGGTGCCCCTGCGCGTGATGGCAGCAAGGCGCGCAGCATCCGGGTGTCCTTCACCACGGACGGTCTGGTACACCCTCCCGAATTCGATGCGGCCAGCGGTCGCATCCACCTGTTCTACCCCGATCGGGATCACCCCGAAGTGCAGGGGCTGCTCAACAGCAAACGCAACCGCTTCTGCTACTTCTGGCGCTCATCGCAGGGCGGCCACACCCACGCCTGGCTGCTCAGCTCGCAGTAGTTCAGGGCAGGCGCGTGCCCACAGAGCCCCACCACGGGGCGATGGTGTACTTCAGGCGGCCCGCTTTCACGAACGGGTCCTGCTCCAGATAGCCCTTCACCTCCTCCTCGGTGTCGCAGTCGTAAAGCAGCAGGCCGCGCCAACCTGCGTCATTCTTCCCATAAGGTCCGGCCATGACGATGAGGCCGCGCTTGGCCTGTTCGTCCTGGTGGGCCAGATGTTCCTTCTGCAGCGTCGCCGCGGTGAGGCTGTCCAGCACAGGTCCGTCACCGGCCGCATAGAGCACGAACCAATATTGTTTCATGTGGTAGGTGCTGTCAGCGATGGTCACGTCGAAGGTGCGCTGGGCACTGGTGGGCAGCGACAGCAGGCCGATCAAGGCAAAGGTCAATACGATCCGCATGGGCATACGTGTTGGCTTCAACGGGGGATCACTTGCGCATCTTGACACTGCGGGCCTTGGTCAGCACCTCCTTGATGTAGGCGGATTTGCTCAGCGTGTACGCAGTGCGGTCCTTGGAATGGCGCTTTGCCAGGTCCTTTTTCAGCGCTTCGTAGGCTTCAGCTTCCTCCGGGTGGTTGCGCAGGTGATCCCGGAAGATGATCCGGTCCACGCTGGCCTGACCGGGTTCGACCATGTGGACATGGACGGTGCGTTCACCCGCGGCATTGCGCAGGATGAACCAGGCATAGAAGGGGGCATCATCACCCATGGAGGGCCGCCAGACGAACTCGTAGCCGGCCGCCTCCATCACAGGCACCACATCCCGCTTCACCAGCTCCACGCTGCTCACCTCCACCTGCACATCGATGATGGACTTGGCACTGAGCCCCGGTACGGCGGTGCTGCCGATGTGCGTGATGCGCTGCGCCAGCATGCGGGGCAGCATGCGTTTCAACTGGCCCTCCACATCGGCATAGCGCGCAGGCCACTGGGGATCATAGGGTACGATGACGAACTGCTCCTTCGCCAACACCTTCATGCGTTGTTCGGCATGTTTGTCCATGGCACGATGCTACGATTATTCTGCGGGAGCATAACCATTGAAACGATCACCGCGCAGGAAGCCGATGAGCGTGAGACCGCTCTTCCGGGCCAGATCCACGGCGATGGAGGATGGTGCGCCCACGGCCGCCATCAGCGGAATGCCAGCCACGACACACTTTTGCACCAGTTCGAAACCGGCCCGTCCGCTGACGAGCAGGGCTGTGTCGTCCGTCAGCAATGGTGCTTTGAGCGCGGCACCGATCACCTTGTCCACGGCATTGTGCCGGCCGATGTCCTCACGCAGGAGGAGCAGCTTTCCCTGCCGATCGAAGAGCGCGGCGGCGTGGATGCCCCCGGTGTGCTTGAACACGGTCTGGGCGTCACGCATGCGATCGGGCAGTGCACTGATCATCGCAGGGTCCACAGCACCCCATGGCGAAATAGGCCGCAGGCATTGGGCGTGCACGGCCTCGATGCTGCTCTTGCCACACACCCCGCAACTGCTGGTGGTGTAGAAGTTACGCTGCCACTTCGCGGGATCGAGCTCCACATCGGGATGCAGTTCCGCACGCACCACGTTGCCCCGCTCCTCGGGCTTCACGTTCGCACAATGCTCCACGCGCAGCACCTGTGCCGCGTCGGTGATGAGGCCTTCGGTGAAGAGGAAGCCCAGCGCCAGCTCCTCGTCGTGGCCCGGCGTGCGCATGGTGACGCTCAGGCGGAACTCCTTGCGATCTTCCACCGGCCCATGGCCCAGGCGGATCTCCAAGGGTTCCTCGGTGACCAGGAGGTCATCGACCTCGGCCAAGGAACCAGCTTCATGGCGGATGATACGCGTGGCAGTGACGGGTGCTGACATGGCACCAAGGTATGTGGCGTTCTCCTGCGGGCCGTTGCCGATCAACCCTATCCCGTCCGCCGCCAACAGCTCACCAGATGGTCATCCACCATGCCCACGGCCTGCATGAACGCGTAAACGATGGTGCTGCCCACGAAGCTGAACCCGGCCTTCCTCAGTTCCTTGCTCAGCGCATCGGAGACGGCCGTGCTGGCAGGCACCTGCCGCATTTCGGTCCACTGGTTCACCAAGGACTTATGGTCCACGTGCTTCCAAAGGAGGTCCTTAAAGGACCCCGGCCCGCCCTCCATGATCCGCAGATAGGCCTGTGCATTGGTGATGGCGCTGGCGATCTTGGCGCGGTTGCGGATGATGCCCGGGTCGTTCATCAGGCGCTCCACGTCCTTCGGACCGTAGCGCGCGATCTTCTCCGCATCCCAATCGTCGAAGGCCTTTCGGTAGCTCTCCGTGCGGATGAGGATGGTGTACCAGCTCAGTCCCGCCTGCGCCCCGTCCAGGACGAGCTTCGCGAACAAGGCCTTGTCGTCGTGTTCGGGTGTGCCCCAGACGGTGTCGTGGTAGTGCTTGTAGAGATCGTCCTTCAGGCACCAGCCGCACCTGATCAGCTCCTTGTCGCTCATGACGGTTTTCGCATCAACGTGTGCCGCTCAAGGTAACTTGCGGCCGTGTCACACGCGCTCACCGACCGTCACT
>JBGTAJ010000307.1:0-6988 GCA_041749915.1 Flavobacteriales bacterium | reverse complement strand
GTTGCGGATGCAGTGTGAAAGGTGCCTCGGTGGCTGCGGTGACATGCGTGCTGAGGTGCACGTAGGGCGCGGACGTGCGGATGCAGCCGTTCGCGAATTCGACCTCCACGGTGTAGCTCCCGTTCACCAAGGGTTCCAGTGTGGGTCCGTTGGCATCGGGAATGGGCTCTCCGTTCAGGTACCATTGGTAGCTGCTGCCCGGCGTGCTGACCAGGCCGCTGTCGCCGAAGGTGATCACCGGGTCGGGCATGGGGCAACGGTCCCTGATCTGGTGCACATAACCATCGATGACGTTGGTGAGGTAGAGCTCGCCGGCGCTGTCCGTGCCGATGGAGGAAAGCCCCAGCATGCCGGTGCTCAGCAGCAGTTCATCCTGCCAGCCACCCAGGCCATCGGGGCGGATGGAGCGCAGTTCGCCGGAACAGAAATCCGTGTAGAGGTGCCGGCCGACAAGGGCGGGATATCGGGTGCCGCGGTAGACCTCGCCGCCCACGATGGCGCAGGACGTTCCGCCGAGCACGCTGTGGGCATGGGTGGCCACGGGGAACTCCAGCAGGCTGCTGTCCGGGCATTCACCGGGCATGAAGAGGGAGTCGGCCTCATAGCAACGCCAGCCGAAGTTGGGCGCCGTGTTCAGGCCACCGGGCCAATGGTCCAGCTCCTCCCACAGCTCCTGGCCCACATCACCGATCCACAGGTCGCCGTTGGCCGGGTCGATCCCGAAGCGGTAGGGATTGCGGAGACCGTAGGCCCAGATCTCGGGGAGCGTATCGCCCTGCGCCGTGGCGAAGGGATTGGCCGGCGGGATGGAATAGCTGCCATCGGCCTCGGGCTTGATCCGGAGGATGGTGCCGAAGAGGGACGTGGGGTCCTGGCCCTCGTTGTTGGGGTCGTTCGCCCCGCCCCCATCGCCCAGGCTGCAGTAGAGGAAGCCGTCGGGGCCAAATGCCAGGCCGCCGGCTTGGTGGATGGGGTTGGGCTGCGGCAGGCTGATCAGCACCACCTCGCTGTTCGGGTCGGCCACGTTGGGGTCTGCGCTCACCGTGAAGCGGGAGATGCGCGTGATGCCATTGCCCGTGCCGGTGATGTAGTTGACGTAGAAATGGCCGTTGGTCGCGTAGTCCGGGTCGAAGGCCAGGCCCAGCAGTCCGCGCTCGCCGTTGAACAGCACGCGCGATGAGATCTCCAGGAATTCGGTCTGGGCCACCTGCCCACTGTCGGTGATGATGAAGATGGCGCCGTACTGGCGGGCCACGAACAGGCGCTCATCCCCGCAGTGGGTGATGTCCAGGCCTGCGCCCAAGCCTTGGGCCCAGGGGACCAGTTCGACCTCCACTGGGTTCTGGCCGAAAAGAAAGCTGAAGGGGGCCGCGAAAAGGGCAGATGCAAGGGTCGATCTCAAGACAGGAGGAGGCTTTTCAACGAGGGAACGAAGGTACGCCCCCTGCCTCCCTAAGGCCCTTAGAACACCTTCACCTGGCGCTTGCCACCGATGTACACACCGGCACCCACTTCGCCATGGACCGGGCGGCCCAGCACATCGAACCAGGGACCGGTGTAGGTGGACTGTCCGGGAAGTAGTTCGCCCACGCCCACACCGATGGGTTCGCAGGGTGTGGCCACGATGCGCACCTCATCGAGGTACCAGCCACCGTCGTTGCTGCCGTAGGGCGTGAACTGGATCTGGAAGCTGCCGAATGGCATGTCCTCCGTGGTGGTGAGGCAGCCCAGGTCGGTGAGGATGTCGGTGTTGAAGTCGCTTTCGATGTTCAGGTCGGCCACCTCCGCCAGGGGCTCCATCGCCGAGCGGGTCAGGCCCACCTTCAGGCGGTCCGGGCCGGTGGCACTGCGGGCGTGGCGGATGATGACGCTGTCGATCTGCACCGCGTTGGTGGCGATGCCCGAGAGCATGATGTAGCGGGTCGTGGAGGCCTCGTCGGTCCAGCCGAAGGAACCCACGGCATTGTTACCGGAGCTCACCGGATGCGGGCAGATGTCGACCCCGATCCAGATCACATTGGTGCCGAAGAACTGCGCACTGCTGCTTTCTGGAAGGTTGCAGGCCATGCAGCCCTCATCACAGTCCAGGATGCTGCTGCACCACTGGTTCAGCCACTGGTACTGGATGACCTCCGACTGTGCGAACAGTGCGGTGGTGGCGGAAAGGGAGAGGACCAGGACTAGGGTGCGGATGGCGTTGCGCATGGTTCATCGGACCTTCTTGTAGGGTCCGGTGGCCCGAAACGCGCATTCATCGACGAAGGTTTCACGGGCGGCCTACCGAGCAGCCCTTAAGGCGCCAGACAGGTCTGCAGCTGCGTGCGAAGGACCTCACCCATCGAGCTGAGGCCTTCGAAGGTCCGTGTACCGTGCAGCTTGCCCAGACCTTCGGCCAGCTCGCGGGCCTGTTCCGGAGTGCTGATGGCATCGTGGCTGAGGACGTTCAACAGGTCGTTGATCACCTCCTCCGAATGTTTGTAGCGACGGCGGAGAAGGGCGCGCTCTTCGTGTCGGTACTGCTCGGCGGTCTCCATGCCGATCACGCGTTGGGCCAGTTGCACAAAGGGAAGGTTCTCCTTGTAGAACTGCGGCAGGTAGATGCGGGCCCGGCCCTCGTGGCTCTGCTGGTCGAAGTCGATGCTGCGGATGCGGTACTGCACCTGGTCCAGGTCATGGATCACGTCCACCACGAAATTGTAGGCCCGCATGTCGCCCAGCAGGCGCACGAAACAGCGCTCGTTGAACTTGACGAACTCCTTGCTGAGGCGCACTTCGTTCAGGGCCCCGCCATAGAGGTGGGGTGCCTGCATGAAGGCATCGCCGGGCACGCCGATGATGTGCTCCTCCACCAGGGTGGGACCGTCCACCATGTAGCTGATGCGGTTGGGCGAGAGCAGGTGCTCCAGCTCCAGGCCGTAGACGCGGCTGCTGTCCGACTGCTTGATGTAGAAGTAGTCGTGGTTGTCATTGATCCGGTTCAGGATCTTGATGCGGAAGGGCTGGGAGTTGCCGTAGGCGCAGAAGTCCACCCCTGCCACCTGCAGGTGTCCGATCTGGCGCCCGTCCGCGATCAGGGTCTGGTAGGTCTCCACCAAGCGGTCGTACAGGTCCTCGCGCTCGCTGGGGCGGAAGAGCACGGTGTTCCAATGGGTGGCGTGGCCATGGATGTCGATGTGCGGCATCAGGCCATCGTAGCGGCGCAGCTCCGCATAGTTCACCTCCACCGGCGTCAACCTCCCCTGCCGTTCCAGGTAGGCCAGCAGTTCCTGACCGACGGGGAACAGCGGTTTGCGCTGCGCGATGGTGTTGAAGGTCATCGTCCGCCCCCGATCAGCGCAGCACTTCGAACTTCCGTGCACCGACAGCTCGGCCCGCCGCATCCGTAACCTGCAGCACATAATGCGCGGCGGACAGGTCCGAAACGGAGAGCAGGTGGCGACCATCGGCCGTGGCCGAACGCAGGCTGCGCATCGCCAGTTTGCCGTCCAGTGACAGCACATCGAAGCGCAGGGTTCCCTGGCCGGGCGTGTCCAGGACCACGGTCAGGTCATCGCTGGTCGGCACGGGGAAGAGGCTCAGCCCACCCACCCGATCGGAGATCTCGTTCAGTCCGATGGAGGTGGAGCTCTTGGCGAAGGCATACTGCCCCTTGCGCATCACATCGAGGTTCACGATGCCGTTGCCATTGAAGAGGTCGCCGGTGAGCACGGTCTGGTCCGGATACACGGTCCAGGGGTCCAAGGGGGTCTCGCGGTACACCATCAGCATGCCCGTCTCATCACCGTCCACCAGGTCAAAGTCCAACTGGTCCGCCGAGGACCCGGCATAGGTCAGGCGCCCGCGGAGGATGGTGCCCTCGGGCCACAGGCCGCCGATGTCCCAGTAGTGCGTGTTGGACACTTCGATCACATCGGGTGCGGCAGGGTCCTCCCCTGCACCGGCCCAGATGTGCTCCATGCGCAGCAGGGTGGTGTCCACCAGGTTGGTCTGGTACACGATCAGGTCCACGAAGGGCTGGGTGCTGCCGAACGATGCGCCAGGTGCCAGCACCCGCTCATGGGCGGTCCGTGCCTGGTTCAATCGGTTGTAACGGTTCAGGATCACCAGCGCAGGGTCGAAAGGCACGGTGAAGGTGTATTGGCCTGAAGCGCCAGAAGCGATCATGTCGGCCGTGTACTCCTCTCCTTCCGCAGAAAGGAAGGACACCTGGAGGGGCACCTGCTGATGGAAGACCTCAGTGCCTCGCAGCTTCTGCTCCACATCGATGGTCACTTCGAAGGCATCGCCCATAGGGGTGGTGGTGCGGTCGCGGACCACAAAGACGCTGTAACCCGGGGCGAACACCCAGGCATCAAAGAAGGCATCGAGGTCAGCACCGGTCGCGGCCTCCAGCGAATCGCGGAACTGCTGGGGCGTCATGGTGCGCTCGGCCAGTGATACCTGCACGCCGCGCATGCCCTGCCGGAACAGTTCATCGCCCAGGTAGCCGCGCAGGTTGTGCATCACCGAAGCACCCTTGTAGTAGGTGTGCGTGCCGTAGATGTGCGCATCCGGCATGGGCGACAGGGCCTGGAAGCCCTCATCGTCGATGTGGGCCTCGCGCAGCACGCGGAAGTGGTTGTCCTTCACCGCCTGCAGCAGACCATCCTGTCCACCGATCCATTCCTCGATGAGGTGCCCACTGTATTCGGCCGGGCCTTCCTTCAGCCACATGTCGTTGTGCACGTAGGGGGTCACCTGGTCTCCCCACCAATGGTGGCCCAGCTCGTGGGTGTAGAGCCCGCGGTTGTTGGAGTTGGTCTGGGTGGTCATGAACTGGGGATAGGCCACGTTGGTGGGGATCTCCAGCGCACCGTCCGTGGTGAGCACGTAGCCCACCTTATCGTAGGGATAGGGGCCGTACCAGTATTCGCAGGCGTCGATGGCATCGCCCAGGTTGCCGAAGCGCGACATCATCGGCGTGAGGTCCGCCGGTTTCGCGCGCAGGGTCACGGGGATATCGCCGAAGGCCCCGGTGTGGGTGTAGGCATGCTCGGCATAGTCCGCCACGGCAATGGCGCTGAGGTGCGTGGGGATGGCCTGTGGCAGGTCGAAGCTGCGGATCACGGTGTCGCCGCCCAGCTGCACCTCGCCGATGAAGTTGCCCTGGCCCTGCAGGCGGAAGGTGCCGGCGCTCTTGACGTGGTAAGTATAGGTGGCGCGCTCCACGAAACTGTCGAAGCAGGGGTACCACACCTTGCCGAAGTTGGGCGGGATGGAGCTGATGCCGATGCCCAGGTTATAGATGTAGTTGCTCACGAAGTAGAAGCCCCCCCACTCCGGGTCGCGGTGCGGGTCGCCGCCGTAGTACACGGTCAGCTCCGCCTCGTCGCCCTCGGCCATGGTCGCCGCCAGGGCCACCCGCAGGAACTGTCCATCGTAGGCGAAGGTCAGTGGACCCGAGGGGCTCCCCACGGAATCCACGGTGAGCTCGAACAGGTCGAAACGGATGTGCGTGAGATCGGGTTGAAGCGCCCGGAAGTCCACGGTGGTGATCCCCTTGATGGTGGAGCCCCCGTAATCGGTCACGTCCAGTTGGATGTCGTAGTGCAGGATGTCGAAGGTGTCGCTGCGCGCGATGGTCTCCTCGATCTGGTTGCGGTCAGCAGCGGTGGCCACGGGGTGCGGGCGCCCATTGCGGAAGTAGTGGCAGCCGTATGGGTTGGTCTGCGCCTGGGACCACAGCGACAGGGTGAGCAGGCAGGTCGGGGCCAGAACGGTGCGTAGCGTTCGAACGATCATGGAACGATGGGAATGTGTGGTGAAGGTAAGGGCTTCCCGAAGGAGTACCGGCCCACCAACGCATTGAACCTTTTCCGGCTGAAGAAGTCTGACCATATGATGCAACTCCCCGGGGGCATCTTACGTTCAGGCCCTGTTCATCAGCCCTCATGCAGATGACAGCCGACGAGGGCGGTTGAACAACGTGCCCACGCCTCTGTACCTTTCCCAACACTTATGAGCAAAGAGCCTATCCGCATTCTGATCGTCGAGGATGAACCCATCATCGGCCGCGACATTGCACAGCGCCTGAAAGCGCGTGGGCATGAGGTGGTGGGTTTCGCACGCTCCAGTGACGAGGCCTTGGAACAGGCCCATGAACTACGGCCGAACATCGTGATCATGGACATCCACCTGCTGGACGGGCACAGCGGTGTGGATGCCGCCAAGCGGATCCGGCATGAGCTGGAACTGCCCGTGATCTTCCTCACCGCCAACTCCGACGATGATACCCTGAGCAAGGCCAAGATCGCCGAACCCTACGGCTTCGTGGTGAAGCCCTTCAGCGACCAGGCCCTGCACACGGCCATCGAGATCGCGATGGCCAAGCATGACGAGGAGATGAAGGTGCGCAATGAGGTGGAGCGGCTCTACGACCTGGTGGAGGAGAGCGCGAACAGCGACCACATCTTTGTGAAGAGCAAAGGACGCATGGTCCGCCTGCGCTTCAGTGACATCATTTTCCTCGAGGCCTTGAAGGACTACGTGGGGATCCATGTCGGATCCCAGCGCTACGTGGTGCATGCCACGCTCCAGGATATGGAGAGCCGTCTGCCGGCCAAACAGTTCATGCGCGTGCACCGCTCGTTCATCGTGCGGCTGGACAAGATCCACTCCGTGGAGGAGGGCGAGATCACCTTGGAGAACAACCCCCGCAAGGTCACCATCGGTGGTTCCTTCCTGGGCAAGGTGCGTGAGCGGCTCGATCCGCTGTGACCCGCATCGCTCGCAGAAGCTTACCTGACGAGGGCTTCCAAGACCAGCCATGAACTGGGGGGAAAGTGTGTCATGGCCCAGGCTCCGGGCACCCGCGTATTCGTAGGGATGAGCCCGCCGATGTTCGACAGGATGGGGGCCCGGTCATGGGCGTTGGGCTCCCCGGGCACTGAGTGCCTCTGGTTTCCCCTCGGCAAGAATTCCCCCCTCGACGGGGTGGTCACACCCCATC
>JBGTAJ010000306.1:0-10076 GCA_041749915.1 Flavobacteriales bacterium | reverse complement strand
GCACAGCACCGTGCGGCTGGCTCCCCCGGAGAGGGCCAGCACTTCCTCGCGCAGCACCAGCAGGTCCTGCACTGCGGGCGTGTTGCTCACGAACACCCAGCCCACCGGGATGCTCGTGCGCAGGGGCCGCGCCGTACGGTTCTGTACCGTCACGCGCACACAGTCCCCTTGATTTTCACCGGTCCCCTGCACGGATAGCGCCACCTGGCGGTTCTCCAACAATTCCGCCAACAGGACCTTGTCCTCGGCGGCACGGGCGGGGAGCAGCGCGGCACAGCAGGCAAGGGGCAACCACGGGGAAGGGCTCATGGCACAAGGGTTTGGTGCAACAACGGTGGTGGGGGGGGCGATCATTGCATGGGGACCGTCGTGGTGGCCGCATCTTTGCGCCGGCCCTCCGCTCTTGTGCGCAACCGTTGGTCCCCGGTAGTGAACCGCTGCTACCTTCGGGCTGTTCAACACCCCGTGTACCGGTACCTCCTCCTCCTTCTGGCGTGCTCGGCACTGGTCCCCAGCACCGCTCAGGTCTGCGATCCGGCCGGCAACCTCTTCCTGGTCTCCAACTACGATGGCGGCATCGTCACCATCAACGTGGACCAGGACATTCCGAACCTGGTGATCGGCATCAGCACCTACGAGCCGGTGCAGGTCACCATCACCGGACCCTTCGCCACCAACGTGGTCCAGGTGCTGTACGCGGGCATGAACTCCTCGCAGAACAACAACAACTGCGGGCAGGGCAACTTCACCAGCAGCATCACCGGTGTGAACCCCGGCATCGTCACCATCAATCCTCCTATGCAGCCGCCACAGGTGGGCTACACCCCGGCGCACGGCAATGGCACGGGCAGCTGGGGCGGGGTGGTCATCGGCGCGGCTGGCGGTTGCGACACCACGGTGAACACGGGCGGTGTGAACACCCCGGATGAACTGGTCTTCCACTTCGAGGACCAGACCGGCGCCAGCCTCTACGCCCACTACACCCAGTATGGCTGCTGGCAGAACGATGTGATCGACATCTCCGGCGGGGGCACCTGCTGCATCGATGCCACGCCACCCGTGGTGAACGGCTGCGACCCCAACGGTAACGTGCTGATCTACTCCAACTACGAGGGCGGCACGCTCACCATCAATGTGGACCAGGACATCCCCGACCTGCGCATCGGCATCTGCACCTATGAGGCGGTGCAGGTGAACATCATCGGGCCTTTCGCGGCGAACGTCACCGAAGTGATCTACGCCGGCTTCGACGGGAACAACGGCCCGTGCGGCACCAACCCGCCCACCACCACCATCAACGGCGTGCCGCCGGGGATCGTGACGCAGTACAGCCAGACGCTGGGCAACATCGCCATCGCCAACTTCCTCGGCGAGCCCTTGGCACCGGGCTTCCCGCCCTTGGTGAACTGCATCACCGGCGCGGAGGGCGAATGCAGCACCAGCAACAGCGGCGGTGGCAACAGTGCGCCGCAGATCGCGCAGTTCTTCCTCGCCGAGTTCGGGCCGGGCGCCGCGCTCTTTGCCCACCAGGTGCAGTACGACTGTTTCACCGGGACCTTCAACGTTTCCGATGGCGGCAACTGCTGCCTGCTGGAAACGGGCACGCCGCCCAACCCCATCTATGCGGGCAACGCCACCTACGACTTCATCCCCTGGACCGATTCGCTCCTGTGCGATGGTCCCATCACCATCGACCTCTCCTTCTACCCCGTGCTGTTCCAGCCGCCCACCTACCCGGGCTATGTGTGGAGCGACGGCACCACCGGCCCCATCATCACCATCACGGAACCGGGCACCTACTCGTTCATCGTGGGCGACTACTGCCACTACGAGGACGGCAACTGGCTCACCGACACCGTGGTCGTCCTCCCCTGCTGCGCCATCGGTGGGGTCGACACAGCGAGCACGGCCATCAGCTGCAACGGTGCCAGTGACGGGTCCATCACCGTGACCCCGCTCGCTTCAGGACCCTTTACGTACACCTGGAGCACGGTGCCACCACAGACCACACCCAGTGTGAGCGGGCTTACTGCAGGAACCTACGATGTCATCATCGATGATGGGCTGGGCTGCGACACCACGCTCACCTTCAGCCTGGTCGATCCGCCTGCCGTGGAGCTGGACCTGGAGGGCGACACGCTGCTATGCGCGGGGGATGAAGTGACCGTGACGGCCCTCGCCCAGGGAGGCAACGGAGCCCTGTCCCTCGTGTGGAGCCCGGAGGGAAGCGGCGACAGTTACACCTTCAGCCCGGCGGCCAACACCACGCTCACCGTCACGGCCACGGATGCCAGCGGCTGCGAGGTCCAGGAGAGCATCGTGATCGCCGTGTCGCCGATCCCGCAGGCCCTGTTCAACCTTAGCGCCGACACCGCCTGCCTGGGCCAGGTGATCACGCTATCCTCCACCTCCACCGACGCCGATTCGCTGCTGTGGGAAGTGGCCTCCGGTGGCACCTTCAACACATCCACCATCAACCTTTCCTTCCCTGATCCAGGTGACCAAAGCGTGACCCTCACCGCCTTCAGCAATGGTGGTTGCAGCTCCGATCCCGTGGATGCCACCATCGTGGTGATCGACTGTTGCACCTTGGAGGACCTCAGCGCGAGCAGTACACCCATCAGCTGTGCGGGTGCTGCGAACGGTGCCATCAGCGTGCTGGCCGTGGGTGCGGGACCCTTCACCTACGCCTGGGATACGGATCCGCCGCAGGCCACCCCTTCCATCGCCGACCTCGCGCCTGGCACTTACACAGTGGTGGTGGCCGACACCAGCGGTTGCGACAGCACGCTGAGCATCACGCTCACAGAGCCGGCGCCGTTGATCCTGGAAGTGCAGGGCAACACACCGTTGTGCAGCGGGGCGGAGGTCACCATCACCGCGGTAGCATCGGGAGGCACCGGTGCGGTACAATTGGACTGGTCTCCCGTGGGCAGTGGTACCAGCCACACCTTCAACCCCGCAGCGACCACCACCATCGACGTCACCGCCACCGATGCCAACGGCTGCAGCGCCACGGATGCCCTCACCATCGAAGTACTGCCCCTGCCCACGGCCGGCTTCACCACCAGCGCGGACACCCTCTGCGCGGGCAGCCCGGTCACCTTTACGGCCACCGCCGCTGAGGACTCCCTGAGCTGGGACCTCGGCAGCGCTGGCATCACCGACGCCACTGCTCCCGTGGCCACCTACTTCGATCCCGGTGTGGAGCTGATCACCCTCACGGCCTTCAACGCCGCGGGGTGCAGCAGCCTCCCTGCAGTGGACAGTGTTCGCGTGGCGCCCCTGGTCCTGCTGAGCCTCGTGGCCGAACAGCCCTCCTGTGACCGCAGCATCACCGTGGACCTGCTGGCCCTTGGTGCGGACGCCTGTGGCCTCTGGCTGAACGGCGCGCCCGTGGCCAGTTCCTGCATCGGCACGCTGACCCTGCCCGTCAGCACCACCGGAAGCTACACCCTCACACTGACCGGCAGCAACTTCGCGGGATGCGCGGACACGCTCACCACGGCGGTAAACGTGGAGGATGGCGCCGGGCTCTTCGTGCCCAACGTCTTCACTCCGGACAACAACGGCATCAACGACACCTTCGGAATTCCCTGGGTGGCACCCGGGCCGGGCTTTGTGATGCGGATCTTCAATCGCTGGGGACAGGAGATCCACACCAGCACCGACCCCACGGTGGAGTGGGACGGCACGGCGAGCGGCGCGCTCGTTCCTGACGGGGTGTATGCGTACCTGATCAGCGCGGAGGACCCCTGCTCACCCGGCGAGCTGCGCGAACTGCGCGGGCACGTGACGCTGTTGCGCTGAGAAGGGCACTTCCATCGACCATACCCGTGCTGTTGAACCGGGGCGTATTCTCCCCTTTTCATGCACTCCGGACCACATTCCCTTCCGGAGCACCTGCACGTGATGGATCGGCACGACGATCGATCTACCCACCGGGCGACTACCTTCCCCGCAACTTCCCGGAACACCCATGGCAGAGAACGCCACCCCCTCGCACCCCCAAGTACGGCAACCTGCCTACCAGAAGCTCAGCCTCATCATGCTCGGTCTGGTGGCCTTCATCTTTGCCCTCAACCAGGCGCAGTCCATCCTGCTGCCCCTGCTCTTCGCGCTGCTGCTGGCCATGCTGCTCAATCCGCTGGTGAACCGCATGACGCGCATGCGGTGGCCCCGCATCCTGGCCATCTTCCTAGCTGTGCTGTTGGCCATGGCCTGTGCGGCGGGGCTTGCCTATTTCCTGCTCACCCAGGCCGCCAACTTCAGTGAGACACTTCCCGAACTGCGCGAAAAGGTCGCGGCCTTGGGCATTACCATCCGCGACTGGTTGGAGAACGAGACCCCCATCGCCCCCGGCGCCGTGAATGATGCACTGACCGAGGCCAAGGAGAAAGGCATGCAGACCGGCGGCAAACTGGTGGGCGGTGCCCTGCTCACCATGGGTACTCTCTTCGCCTTCGTCTTCCTGCTACCGGTGTTCACCTTCCTGATCCTGCTCTACAAGCGCCTGCTGCTCACCTTCATCGTCAAGCTCTTCCCCGATGAGCATCGCGCGGTGGTGCAGGATGTACTGCAGAGCTCGAAGGGTGTGACGCAGCACTACCTCGTGGGGCTGATGATACAGGCCGCCATCATGGCCACCCTGACCTATATAGGGCTGTTGATCATCGGGGTGGAGTATGCCCTGCTGCTGTCTGTGATCGCGGCCGTGCTCAACCTGATCCCCTACGTGGGCATTCTCATGGCCTCGCTGGGCACTGTGATCATCGCGTTGGCCACTGCCGACCTCACCGCCGCTTTGTGGGTGATGGCCCTGTTCGCCGGGGTGCAGTTCGTGGACAATAACATCGTGGTGCCCAATGTGGTGGCCTCGCGCGTGGAGCTCAACGCACTGGTGTCCATCATCGTGGTGATGATCGGCGGGGCCATCTGGGGCATCCCCGGCATGTTCCTCGCCATCCCGCTCGCCGCCATCTCCAAGGTCATCTTCGATCGGGTGCCCGCTCTGGAACCCTTCGGCTATGTGCTGGGCAGCAAGGATGGCTCAGAAAAGGAGTCCTCCTCCAAGGACCGAAAGAGGAAGGAAAAGGCGTAGGGTGGCGCCTATGGATGCAGCACCAGCGCACGCACCTGCTGCTCGCCGGCCTGCCGGAAAAGCACGGTATAACGTCCCGGGGCCAAACCCACTGTAGGGAGCAGAGCCGTGCCCTGCCCCACCCGCTGATGGACCACACGGCCCAAGGCATCGAGCAGGATCAGCTCATGCGCCACGCCATGGTCCACCGGAGTGATGCGCAAAAGAGCGGCCTCCTGTTGCACCGTGAAGCTTGCCGGACCTGCTTCCGCCACACCGGTGGACAGCTCCACCACCACCGCACAAGGCATGGTGGTCGTGGCACTACCGACGGCACTGTACACCGTCAGCTGCACCTCCTGGCAACCCGCCGTGCTGTAGCTGATCCCTTGCGGATCGCGCTCCGTGCTGCTCTCCGGCAGGCCACCGGGGAAGTTCCATTGCCAGGCGAAGGGGAAGTTCGTGCTCTGGTCGGTGAAGGCCACGGGCTCTCCGGGAAGCAATGGTTCGGTCGGGGCTGTGAAGGCCGCTTCGGGAGCCTGCAGGCACGCCAGGGTCGCACCCTGCTGAAGTTGCCAGGTGAGCTCGAAGCCAAGCCCGTTCAAGGAGAAGTTGTCCACGTAGAGCACATACCATTCACCGGGCAGCACATCGAGGTAGCGCACCCGACCATCGCCTCCGGCACCTTCGCTCAGGTCCACGCTGGTGAAGTTGAGACCTACCGGACCCGATACCGCGGAGTAACTGCAACGCAAGGGAGACCCCCCCAGTGTCCAGGGCACCTCCTCGAAGGGTCCCCACACGGCGAAGTCATAGTCCGTGGCCGGTGGTGGTGCGATGGTCAGGCCCACCTGACCAGCTGTAGCGGTCTGGAAATGCATCCACACACCCGAGCGCTCCCCGGCAGAGAGACAGCCACGGTTCGTCACGTCGAGATCGGCCACTTCGCCCAGTCCCCCTTGCACAGCATCCGTGGTGTAGCTGGTATCGGTGCACACATGCGCGGCGAACTGCAGGTCCGCGTGCAGGAAGGGGCCTGGTTGTGCAGTGCCGGCAACTGGGCACAGCAGGGCAAGAACGGCAAGCTGAACGGTGCGCATGGGGCCTGGTGTTTCTCCAAACTTACAACAGCCGGACCGGCGGAGGTGTGATATGCGCTTCGACCACTATGGCCTCAGGATGCCGGATCGCCCTAAAGCTTCACCGCCCCGCTCCCGATGGCATCGTACAGTTCGGTCAGTTCCGGGATCAGGATGATCTCCGTGCGGCGGTTGCGCTGCCGACCTTCGGGGGTGCTGTTATCCGCCACAGGCATGTATTCACCACGCCCGGCGGCGGTCACCCGTTGGGGCGGCAGGCCCGCCTCCTGCAGGATCCGCACGATGCTGGTGGCGCGTGCGGTGCTCAGGTCCCAGTTGTCGGTGAAGCGCCCTTTCTTGATGGGCACATTGTCCGTGTGGCCTTCCACCATCATGCTGATCTCGGCATTGCCCGTCATCACCTTCGCCAACTGGGCCAGGGCCTCCCTGCCCTTCGGCTCCACGGCCGCACTGCCGCTGGGGAAGAGCAGCTGCTCGGAGAGCGACACGTAGACCTTGCCGTCCTTCATCGTCACCGTGAGGTCCTCGGCCTTGAAGTTCACCAGGGCATCGGCCACCTTCTGGCGCAGGTTGGTCATGGCGGTGGTCTGCTGCTTCAGGCGACGGTCCAGCTCATCCATGCGTGTGGCCTTCTCCTTCAGTTCGGCATCCTTGGCCTGCAGCTCGCGGGTGCGGTCGGCAAGCTCCTCGGCGCTGAGCTTCGCGCTGCCCTCCAGTCCGAAGAGCATGGTCTGCATGCTCCGGGCCCGCTCTTCATAGGCCAGGCTGTCGGCCCGCAGTTTCTCCACATGCGCCGTGGCGCTCTGGTATTTCTTGGTGGATACGCAGCCGGTGGTGGCCAGCACGCCGGCCAGCAGGAGCAGGGTATGGGTTCGCATGCCCCCCGCGCCACCGATCGTGTGCCGCGCATACTCCCCGCACTGGGCGTGGCCTCCCCTGTAGTTCCCCGGGAGGTCCTTCCCCATGATCGGGGAACGCAGCGCCACCCCGTTCAGTTGGACCACACCGCGTAGCCCTTGCGACGCAGTTCCAAGGTCAGGCCTTTCTCCACCTCCAGGGCCTCATCACGGCTCAGCGGACCGATGTGCTGGTAAAGGCTGGGGCGCAGGTAGCGACCATACTTCTCCACGATGGTCGCCGAGAGCTTCTGCCCTTTTGCGTTGCGGTATCCGGAGCGGTGCTGGGTGAAGCGCTCCTGGGGCGTCCTGCTCGTCTGGCCCACGTACAGGCATTCCAGCACGCCGTTGTACTGCGGGTTCGCCTCGCGGAACTTGCGGTCCTCGGTGAAGACCTTGCGGCTCAGCTCGATGACGTAGACGGTGTGAACGGTGGGCATGGCGAGGGTACGGGGCGGCGGCCACGGTCCGAAAGTACGTGCGGTCCATCAGCCTCGCGTGGACGAAACGCTGCTCAGCGCTTCAAGGCATACGCACGACTTCGCAGATGCCTCGCCGTAGCCACTATCGCGTACTGAACCTAGGATAGGGTGGCTGAGAGCAGGACTTCGACCACCGACCTCATTCCTGAACACGGATGCCGTCCAGACCGAACTCCACGAAGTGCCCCTTTCCAAAGGCCTCCTCGATCACCGCCAGGTTGCGAACGAACAAGGGCACCAACTGCGCATTGCGGATGTTGCCCGTGGTCACGAACACCAGTCTCTTGGGACGACCGTTCAACACATGTGATGCCCGAAAGCCTCGGTCCTTGGTGATCACGATGCGATCCTCTTGGAGTACCAGTTCGCGGATCCCATCATCCGTGGTCGCATTGGCACGTGGCAGGTCCAGCGTGTGGCGTACATCCCTTCCCGTCATTCGAATGGCGACCGCCAGTGCCAGAGGCAGCTGAGCGTCCACGAGCCACTTCACCGGGCCAGCGGATAGAATCCACGCAGCTGGGCCAGTTGAACGGCATAGGCCAGACAGGCCATCAGGTCGTCGTTCTCCAGGTCCGGATAGTCCGCAAGGATCTCCTCATGGGTCATGCCAGAAGCCAAGAGCTCCAGCATGTTCTCCACGGGGTAACGCAAGCCACGCAGGACCGGCTGTCCGTGACAGATGTTCGGATCGGTAGTGATGCGGGAAAGGAGTTCATGCGCCATGACGATCTGCTTGCTCTTTCAAAGGTAGGCATCCACGGGCCTTGCAGAAAGCACTCACCCACCCGCAGCAGGTTACCTCCTGTCCCACGCTTACCGCTCCGCATCCACCGTCCCCTCCAGCACCTCCAGCAGCTTCACCATCGCCAGGGTGTCCAGTCCGCAATAGTCCAGCAGGTCATGGCGCAGCTGGGCCACATCGCCGCTGTAGGTGCCCTGCATCAGTTGCGCGAAGCGCATGCTCGCCAGGTCGCCGCTGCCGATGGCGAGCTCGTCGTAGCTCAGCTCGGGCACCAGCGCGGGCAGCACCTGCTTGATGCTGTGCCGACCGTTCATGGCCGGCGCGTAGTACCACTGTTTGGCAAAGGGCTCGGCGAGGTCCTTGCAGCGTGCTGTGAGCCGCGCGATGGCCGACGCGTGCTGCGGCAGGTCGCGGGCCAGGGCATTGAGGATGCTGCGCTCGTAGCTCAGGTTGTAGGCCAGCACATCGCCCTCCTCACCCACCTGCGCCAGCAAGGCGCTCACGAAGGCCTCCCGCGGATCGCCCGCTCCATCGGCCAGGAATGCCTGGTGGTCGGGTGCGGCACCGCGGTGCTGCTGCACATGCAGGCTGTATTGGAAGGGCACGGCCTGGAAGGGACGCAGGCCATCGAAGAGCGGCACCGCCGTGGCGAAGGTCTCGAAGTCGAGGTGGTGCAGCGGATAACGCAGGCCCTGCACGAAGGCCTTCAAGCGGGGCAGGTCCACCACCACGTTGCCGCTGCGCCGGGCCTCCACCTGCGCACGTTGGCGTTCGCTCAGCGCTGTGTCAGCGGGCAGGTCCTCCAGGCGCACGATGCCCGCATGGTACAGCTCCCATGCCTTGTCGCCGATGTGCGACAGGTCGAACACGCTGGGGCTCGGCACTGCGGCCCAGCAATGCGCCTTGAACTCACAGACGTAGGGCGTGCCGCAGTGCGGACCGATGTCCACCGCCGGTTGATCGGGTGCCAGCACCACGCCCTTCAATGCCTCCACCGCCGTGCGCACCGCGGCCTGCCGGGCCAGCACACGGGCGGTGACATCCTCCAGGTGGAAGAGCTGGTGTACATCGATGGCGCCCTGGCGCACGTATCGGGTGTCCACATGCATCGCCACCATGCGGGTGAGCGGCACGCCACACGCACTGATCACGTGGTACTGCAGCGCCGCATCCTCCAGGTACACCTCCTTCACGCTGGTGCTGCTCTTCACCTCCACGGCCATCCAGCCCTCGCCGTCGCGCACCAGGATGTCCAGTGCGGCCAGCACACCGTCGTGCTGGAAGGCCGCCTCATAGATCGCCGGCACACCCGCCGCCAGCGCGGCACGGGTGGCCTCCAAGTCCGGACCGTAGTCGTAAGGGTGCTCCGGTGAGCAGTCCACCCCGCCGGGAAAGCGCTGCTGCGCGAGCCGCCCCACCTCGGTGCCCTGGTCGAAGATGGCCTGCAGACGCGACGGCACCTCGGGCCGCAGCTCTGGCCGGTGCTTCACCAGCCACAGGGACTTGGCACATTGCCGTCCGCGGATGTAGGTGGATTTGGAGAGGAGGTGCGCCATGGTGTGTGACAAGATCGGGGATCTGTGGGCTGCACGGAGATCCGTTATCGCGCTTTACGCTTCCCCTTGTCCGCATCGCCTGTGCGGGCGGATCGACGATCCGACCTGCGTGGGTCCGGGAGAGCGATCATCATCGTCGGCCACCGCAGCTGCACCGTGCGCAGGCATCGACCCACGTGCAGGTGGGCCAGGACGGCAGCGCCCTGCGCGTCCAGCA
>JBGTAJ010000305.1:0-2777 GCA_041749915.1 Flavobacteriales bacterium | reverse complement strand
CCACCGGTGTTCTTGTCGGAACCGCCGTGCTGCGTGAAAATGGCCTTTTTGGCTTCGCTCGTCAGGTACATGGTCATTCGTTACAGGCGGCAAAGATAGAGATCTTCCCGATCCGCTCACCATCCCCAGCTCCTTTTTGCCCGCCGGCCCTTGGTGTTGGACAAATGGTTGACGCTCAGTTGGTCGCTGGACGAAGAGCAGCGGGGTGGTCGACGGAGGAGCCCATAATGGGGACACCTTCGTGAGCATCACCGGATGCCTGTCTTTCGCGGACGGAAGGTATAGAGCGCCATTCAGCCGTTACCAGTTCAGAATGAATACCCCAGATCCAGTCCGAACCACGGGAAAATACTTTCTTCCTCGCTCGGATTGGTATCGATATACGATCGCCACGCGTCGTTGAACTCCATCAGTTTGAATCCGACCAAAGGGTACGCCCTGAGAAAGAACCCACTACGCTTGGGCTGAAGTCGGTAGCCGATCGGTTTAATGAACGCATGCAATGAGGTCGAGTGTGCGGGTCCTGTGCCGTCGTAGCCCTCACCAACGGAATTCCACCCGCTCAGTAAACTCAGGCCTAAGCCACGCTCCATCGTACTTCGATCTCCATGGAACCAATTCCATTGCACAGGTACGGAGAACTTTGCCGCTGGTGGTGCCGTAGGTGAGTCCGATCCGATGTCCGGCAGATAGGTCATCCCTATTGATACCGACATTCCATTCGTTGCCGTGTACCACGCTCGATCGAAGTTCACCGAATAGAGCATTCCTTGGCCATATAGAGATAGATAGACCGTATTGCTGGTGGCCCACGGATCTATGCCCGTCTCCTGTCCCAACACGGTAGTGCCGAGTAATGCGCTCACACAAAGCGTATATCCAACTTTCGCGAGCATTCCTTGTTGGCTGGCTTTCGGGTCCGGAAGGTACAGCCAACACTGGGCCCCTCACCCCCTCAACATCGCGAAGGTCCTGGCCAGGAAGGGCTTCAGCTCCTTGCGGTGCACGATCTTGTCCAGGAAGCCGTGCTCCAGCACGAACTCGCTGGTCTGGAAGCCCTCGGGCAGGTCGCGGCCGATGGTCTCGCGCACCACGCGGGGACCTGCGAAGGCCACCAGGGCCTTGGGTTCGGCGATGTTCAGGTCGCCCAGCATGGCGAAGCTGGCGGTGACACCCCCGGTGGTGGGGTCGGTGACGATGCTGATGTAGGGCAGCTTCTTCTTGGCCAGCAGGGTGAGCTTTGCGCTCGTCTTGGCCATCTGCATCAGGCTGAACCCGGCCTCCATCATGCGGGCACCGCCGCTCTTGCTGATGATGATCAGCGGGCACTTGCGCTTGATGGCCTGGTCGGCGGCGCGGGCGATCTTCTCGCCCACCACGCTGCCCATGCTGCCGCCGATGAAGCGGAAGTCCATGCAGGCGATCACCACGTACTGCTTGTCCAGCTTGCCCTCCGCCGCGCGCAGGGCATCGTTCAGGCCCGTGTCCTGGCGCGTCTTGGCCAGTCGGTCGGTGTACTTCTTGGTGTCCTCGAACTGCAGCGGGTCCCCGGCGATGAGGTCCCCGGCGATCTCCACGTACTTCTGGTCATCGAAGAGCAGGGCGAAGTACTCGGCACTGCCGATCTTCTCGTGGTGCTGGCATTTGCTGCAGACCCAGAGGTTGTCCTCGTGGTCCTCCGCGGTCATCACCTCCTTGCACTCGGTGCACTTGTACCAGAGGCCCTCGGGGGTCTCCTTCTTCTCCTCCGTGCTGGTGGTGATGCCTTCCTTGACGCGTGTGAACCAACCCATTTCGACTTGTTCTGGAGGGTGAAGTTAGCAGTAGGTGTGGAGTGTGAAGGGTGCGGTGTGAGGTGTGAAGGTTTCGCTCAGGCTACACTTCACACTTCACAGCTCCGCATCCACACTTCACCTTTCTCAGGCGATGGTGATCCCCTTGTCCAGGTAAACGTCCTGGATAGCGTTCAGCAGTTGCACGCCCTCGTTCATGGGGCGCTGGAAGGCCTTGCGCCCGCTGATCAGGCCCTGCCCACCGGCGCGTTTGTTGATCACGGCGGTCTTCACGGCCTCGGCCATGTCGCTGGCGCCGCTGCTGGCACCACCGCTGTTGATCAGGCCGATGCGGCCCATGTAGCAGTTCGCCACCTGGTAGCGGCACAGGTCGATCGGGTGATCGCTGCTCAGGTCGCTGTATACCTTCGGATGGGTCTTGCCGTAGCCTTTGAGGGCGTTGTAGCCGCCGTTGCTCTCGGGCAGCTTCTGCTTGATGATGTCGGCCTGGATGGTCACGCCCAGGTGGTTGGCCTGCCCGGTGAGGTCGGCGGCGGTGTGGTAGTCCTTGCCATCCACCTTGAAACCCGGGTTGCGCAGGTAGCACCACAGGATGGTGGCCATGCCCAGTTCATGCGCGTGCTGGAAGGCGTCCGCGATCTCCGTGATCTGGCGCGTGCTCTCGTCGCTGCCGAAGTAGATGGTGGCACCCACGGCCACGGCACCCATCTCCCACGCGCTCTCCACGGTGCCGAAGAGCACCTGGTCGAACTTGTTGGGATAGGTCATCAGTTCGTTGTGGTTGATCTTCACCACGAAAGGGATCTTGTGGGCGTATTTGCGGGCGCTGGTGGCCAGCACGCCGTAGGTGGAGGCTACCGCGTTGCAGCCGCCTTCCAGCGCCAGCTTCACGATGTTCTCGGGGTCGAAGTAGACGGGGTTGGGGGCGAAGCTGGCACCGGCGCTGTGCTCGATGCCCTGGTCCACCGGCAGGATGCTCATGTA
>JBGTAJ010000304.1:0-6398 GCA_041749915.1 Flavobacteriales bacterium | reverse complement strand
GTTCGGGCGCAACAAGGCCGTGGTCTTTGATGGCCTCAACTACATGGATGTGTTCATCCTGCTGATGCGCGACCGCTACGACCTCCTGGCCGAGCGTTTCGTGGATGTGGGCAACAACTTCAAGAACGACGAGGAGGTGATCGCCTTCCTGCGCAGCCGGGTGGTGCCCATTCCGTTCAGCGCACAGTTGCTGACGGCCACTGCCGCCTGAGGACGGAAGCCAGCGAACGAGAGGAGTTCCACGCCACTATGTGCTGGTCGATCATGGCTCGTACCGAACGCCCCGCAATTTCCATGTGGCATGCACCTCCGGCCACTCCGGAATGCGGTCCATATCGTGACTGAACGTACTTCCTTCAGCGATCCGGCGGAAGGCCATCATCGCCTCCAAGTGGGCACCGCTACGAACGAAGGCTAGCATGGCCTCCCGATCACGCCATGCAGTAACTGTGTGCTCCACGCCGTTGACACGCCTGGCGGCCACGTGCAGGACGCCTTCAGCCTTCTGTGCCTGCGTGTACGAGCGGACAGCGTGGTACTGAAACCGCAGGCGGTTCATCAGTCCGGGCTTTACGCGCAGTCCGGTGATGGAGAGGTGGAAGGTGGTAGGCTGTGAGGTCATCAGCGTTAATTTCAAGCGGGAGGACGGAACCGGGAATGGACTGGCATGAACGGGAATAGTCGTGCTCCAACAGTCCGCTCCCCCCGATGCTCCGGCATTCATTCACGTCCATTCCCGTTCATTCACGGTTATGCACTCAAGCGCTATATACATTCAGGAGGTCTTCACGCCGCCTTCATGATCATCCTGTCGAAGAAGCGATCGCCCAGGTAGATGCGCAACCACATCACGGGTTTGGCGAGGAAACCGCCAGCATAGCGCGTGCGTGGTTTACGTGCCCGTACGGCCTTCGCGACCAGATCGGCGATCACTTCCGGATCGGAACCCTTGCCAATGGCAATGCCGTTCTCCGCGCCTTTGGCCACTTTGCGGGCCAGTTCGCCGTAGGGACCCACGCCGGACCGTTGCAGCATCGGCCCGGTCATCACATCCGCGAACTCGGTCTTGATGATGCCCGGCTCAATGATCACCACATCGATGCCGAAGGGCTTCAGCTCCAAGCGCAAGCAATCGCTCCAGCCTTCCAGTGCATGCTTGGTGGCGTGGTACCAAGCGCCGAGCGGGGTGTACATCTTACCGCCCATGCTGCTGACGTTGATGATGCGCCCCTGTCCGACCTTGCGCATGTGCGGCAGCACCAGCTGTGTCAGACGGCCGAGACCGAAGATATTGACGTCGAATTGCCTGAGCGCATCGGCCATGGTGGTCTCCTCCACCGATCCGTAGATGGCAAACCCAGCATTGTTGATGAGCACATCGATGCGGCCCTGTTCCAGTATGATCCGTTGCACAACAGCTTGCATAGCAGCATCGTCGGTCACGTCCATGGCGATGGCATGCCCACCGGCATCCTCGATATCGTGCATGAGCTCCACGCGCCGAGCTGCCCCGTAAACGATGTGCCCTTCGTTGATGAGGCGCTTGGCGAAGGCCTTGCCCATGCCGCTGCTGGCGCCGGTAATGAGGATGATCTGTTGCATGGTGGGCTGGGATTGTTCGGATGGCAGAACCTGGGTCGTGGCAACTGTAGCGTCGACCCGCTGGGTCGACCTACGAGATGCATGTTACTGATCAAAACTGCACCCGATACATGAAGTCCGGGAAGAAGCCGTTCTGATATACCGGGCTTACCCGGTCGGTAACACGGTTGTAGCGCTCCACAAAGATGTTCTCGCGGTCCGTGACGTTCTGGAGGTCCACGAAGAACTGGTGGCTCACCTTGCCACCCTTGCCATTGATCCGCACACCGAATTTCACGTCCAGACGCAGATAGGCATCGTAGCGGAGACTGTAGGCCTCCTCGTCCACATACACCTCGCGGCCCAGGTTCGCGCGTGTGGCATCCAGGTCGATGGGGCTGTAGGGCCGCCCTCCGCTGGTGGTGAACTTGGTATCGAAGGTGAGGGCATTGCGCTTGTACTTGCCGATACCCCATTCCTTGCCGAACAGGGCGTTGAACACGTAGTCGTTGGCAAAGCCGGTGTTGCGCTCCACGCCATCGCTGGCGGTGTAGCGCGAGTCGAAGAGCGAGGTGGTGAGCAGTGCGTAGTAGCCCTTGCTTAGGAATTTCTCGACGGTGAGCTCCACGCCATAGTTGCGGCCCGTACCCTCGCTCACCAGACCGGCACGTTCAGTGAAGGTGAAGTCCGCGCCTTCGTTGACCACACTGTAGCTGCTGGTGGTGTCCTCGATGCCCAGATCGTACAACCACTGGTGGTATCCCTCGATCTTCACCCGCCAGTCGCCCTCGAAACGGTGATCATACGCAAGCACCAGGTGGTGCGCTTTCTGGAAGTCGAGGCCACTGTTGTTGGCGCCGGTGCTGGGGTCGGTGAAGAGCAGCACAGGCAATGAGGCCATCTGCCCGTGTAACCCATAGGCCAGCGTGATGCGTTGATGGGAACGGAACTGCCAAGCCAGGGCTGTGCGCGGGGCGAGCATCACATCGTCGTTGAAGTCGAGGTACTGACCCTGCAGGCCGGCCGTGAAGCTCAACTCGTCAGTGAACTTGTATTCGCCCTGGGCGTAGGCTTGGAAAAGGTTGATGGTGCCCTTTACATCCCGCACCTGGACGAAATAGTCGGGAATGCTGTCGCCGTTCGCATCAGGGATCCCGGCGCGTCGGTCACGGTCCTGCCAATCGATGTCGAGTTCATAGAGCTCATTGAGCACACCGGCACGCAGGCTGAAACGCGGGGAGAACTTGCGGTTGTACTGGCTGCTGATGGTGTAGCGCTGCTCGGTGTCCAAAGCCTCGGTGGCCCGGTAGCGCACAGCGTCCTGATCGCTCGATCCGCCAAGGATGTTGTCCTGTAGGAAGGTGGTGCCCAGATAGGTGGTGCCCACGGTGGTCTTCAGGTAGCTCTTGTCATCGAGCTGGAGGAAGTGCGAGAGACCGACCAGTGCGATATCGGAGGTGAAGTAGGTGTCCACCGAAGGATCGGCGAAGAGATCGGTGCTGTCAAGCTCGGCACCGATGAAGTCGATGTTGCTGCGTCCTCCCATGCCGAAGAGCTCGAAGCGGCCCAGCTTGCTCTTGCCAAAGTTGAGCTTGAAGGCGAGGTCCTGGAAGTAGGGGATCGCGCTGGTGCCCGTGGCCGCCGCCCCCGCGATGCCATAGCGGTAGCTGATCAGGTAGCTGCTCTGGTCCTTTTTGCTGATCGGCCCCTCGGCCATGAACTCGGCCCCGCTGAAGGCCGCGAGCTGTGCCGTGAACTCGTGCTTGTCAGTGTTGCCGTTGCGGAACTTCACATCGAACACAGCCGCATTGGCGTTGCCGTACTCGGCCGGAAAGGCACCACTAAGGAAGTCGCTGGTGCGAAGCAGGTTGGTGTTGAGCGCGCTCACCGGTCCTCCGGTAGTGCCCAGCGTGCCGAAGTGGTTGGTGGTGCCGATGGGCAGGCCATCGATCCGCCACAACAGGCCGGTGGGCGAATTGCCCCTCACGACGATGTCGTTCCGCGCATCGTTGGCAGCGCTCACCCCTGCGAAGTTGGTGGCCAGGCGCGCCACATCGTTGCGCCCGCCGCTGTAACGCGTCACTTCCTCCAGGCTGAAGGTGCGCGCGCTGACCTTGGCCAATTCGTTGTTCGGACGGTCCTTGGTGCGCTCACCGGTGATCACCACTTCCTTCAGGCTCTCCACCGAGGCCACCAGGGCGATCTCCAGCACCACTTCCTTTCCGGCGGTGACGAGCACATTGGGCACGACGGATGGCTTGTAACCAATGAAGCTCACCTGCAACACCTGGCGGCCCAAGGGAACGTTCTCCAGCCGGAAGCGGCCGTCCATGTCGGTGGTGGTGCCGATGACCGGATCGCTGCCGATCACCACAACGGTGGCACCGGGCAGGGTGAGCTGTGAATCAGCGTCCTTGATGGCGCCCTTCACCACCTGGGTCTGGGCGAAGAGCGCGGTGGGAAGCAGGAGCGCGGCACTGAGCAGGGAACGGAGGAAGTTGATGGGCATGGCTTGACGTGTTTCGGATCGTTGATGCGGCGAAAGTGGAGCCGCCCTCAGGCCCGGGACGACCGCATTCCGGCGGGACGCCCGTTCAGAGGGATGGAACGGATGATCAGCGTCTTCGACCGTGCGCGCATTGCCCCGGTGCCGTCCTTCCGTTCCAAGCTTGGCCGGCCACGCTTCATCCTCGAAAAGCGACGCTTGGGCCACAGCCCTCCCTCGCCGTGTCCGGTAGCGCGCTACTTTCGGACACCAAGCCCATGGCACGCTTCAGCCCCTTCCAGGAACCCTGGCCACGGATCATCGGCATCCCGCTGCTGGCCGTGGTATTGAGCTTCCTCTTCCATACGGAGCTGCCCACCGCACTGGGCTTTGCCATCACGCTCGGCATCACCGCGTTGATCTGGCAGGGGTGTTACATGATCATCGGGCACTATCGGCGCCGCTTCCCGGGCATCGAGCGCACCGGTCGCCGCATCATGATCACCGTCGTTGCCCTGAGCGCCTACATCATCACGGTGGACATCACGGCCTGCACCGTCCTGGATGCATTGGGACTGGAACCCAGTGCCTACAAGACCGGTGAATGGCGCATGAACCTGATCAAGTGCTTCGGAGCGACCCTGGTCGTCGGCACGCTGTACGAGGCCGGTTACTTCTTCGCCATGTGGAAACACCAGGCCATCGAGACCGAGGCCATCAAGAGCCGCCAGCTTCGCACCGAGCTCGACATGCTCAAGAACCAGGTGTCGCCACACTTCCTCTTCAATAGCTTGAACACGCTGGTGGCGTTGATCCATGAGGACCCCGTCCTTGCCGAGCGCTTCACCAAGGACCTCAGCCATGTGTACCGCTACATCCTGCAGCATAAGGAAAAGGAGGTTGTGGATCTGGGCACCGAGCTGGACTTCACGCAAGCCTACATCAACCTCATGAAGGTGCGCTTCGCCGAGAGCCTGCGCATCAACGTGGATGTTGCCCCCGAGCATCGGCATCTGCTCATCGCGCCGCTCACGCTGCAACTGCTCTTGGAGAACGCCTTGAAGCACAACGTGGCCAGCACCGCCAAGCCTTTGCAGGTGGACATCCACGTGGAGCATGGCCGCACCTTGGTGGTGCGCAACAGCCTGCACCGCAAACAAGGCACGGTGGAGGGCACGGGCACCGGCCTTAGCAACGTGAAACAGCGCTACGCCTACCTCAGCGAACGCGAGGTGGATGTGATCGAAACGCGCGAGCATTTCCTGGTGGCACTCCCGCTGTTGCAGCTGGCCGAACACGAAGCCCGGGTGTGATGAAGTACAAAGCGTTGATCATCGAGGACGAGGCACCGGCCTACCGCAGGCTGCACGGTCTGCTGAGCGCTCATCATCCGGAACTGGAGGTGGTGGATGTGATGGACACCATCAGCGGCGCGGTGGAATGGCTCAAGGGGGACACCCCGCCTGACGTGATCTTCAGCGATATCCAGCTCAGCGATGGGCTCAGCTTCGAGATCTACAAGCAGGTGCCACCGCCCTGCCCCATCATCTTCACCACGGCCTATGATGCATACATGATGGAGGCCTTCCGCACCAACGGCATCGACTACCTGCTCAAGCCCATCGAGGAGGAGGAACTGGCGCGCAGCGTGGCCAAGTTCATGGGTCTGGTGCGCTCCAACCCCGTCCCTGCCCTGCCCGATATCCAACGTCTGTTGGCCGCGGTGAATGGTCGGGGCCCCAGCTTCCGGGAGCGATTCCTCGTGAAGCTCGGCACCAAGCTCCTGCCCATCGCCACCAGCGATATCGCATACTTCCTGAGCAACGACGGCAGCACCGAACTGCACACCCGCGCCGGTAAACGCCACCTGATCGACCAGCCCTTGGACGAGATCGAAGCGCAGCTGGACCCGCATGCCTTCCACCGTCTCAACCGACAGTGCATCGCCTGCGTGCAGTGCATCGCCGTGGTGCATCAGCACTTCAACGGCAGGCTGAAGGTGGAGCTGAGCCCCCCCGCTCCCAGTGAGGTCATGATCAGCCGGGAGAAGGCCCGCAGCTTCAAGAACTGGCTGGGCGGTGAGGGAGCAACCGCCGAGGAACTGTGAACAGCGGCCCGGTCAAAGCCGTTCCTTTGCCGCCAGAACAAGCCGACCATGAGCGACGGATATGTCAAGACGGACCTGAGCGGTGGCATCGCCACGGTGACCTTCCACCATCCCAAGAGCAACAGCCTGCCCGGCCACGTGCTGCGCAGCATGGCCCAGGCCATCGAAGCAGCCGGCAAGGACCCGTCCGTGCGGGTGATCATCCTGCGCAGCGACGGCGACAAG
>JBGTAJ010000303.1:0-2046 GCA_041749915.1 Flavobacteriales bacterium | reverse complement strand
GTGCTGTAGCGTCCTCCGGCCCGCGCTCCGGCTCGGTGGGAATGTTGTGCCAGGCCAGCGTGCGGCCCTGGCTATCCACGACCCCCAGCTTGACGCTCGTTCCACCTAAATCGACCCCCACGAAGAAGGGCGGCTCCGCCCTTTGGGCCGAGATCAATTCACGCTCGTGCAACATCACTACTGGCTCATCCTGTTTCTGAAACACCCGCCCGAAGGGCGGCCGGATCGTCAATTCGGCAGTATAAGGGCTTTTCGTGGGCTGGGCAATTGCAGGTGGCGGGCGCGTTCCGGGGGTAATGCGGTCAAAGCAGGTCGACTTCCCGTACTGGTCCCTCGTGCCTCCGCTCAGAGATCTGGAAATTCTCAAATTGCGATTGTAAGAATTTCAAATCCCGGCCAGAATGGGACGCTTGCCTGACCCAGGCAAACAACGCGTGAAATGAAAAGAGGGATTTCGTACTTAGGATCGTCTCACAGGCAACGCGGACTCCCGCAGCCCAAATGACTTGGGCCGTCCGCCGAACGATCCGCGGCAAAGGATGGTAACACGGAAGTTGCCCGATGCGGCTCTCTCGGTATGCACGCCGCGCCGACGTCTCGTCGCGCGATGAGCGGCGCACGCATTGACGCCGGATTGCTCTTCCCCGTCGACCAGTCCTGAACCACGGATGGCAGGAGCGTGCCTGCAGCCCGGAACGATCCGCAGTTCAGGAGGCGGTCTATGACGCTGCTCCAAACGACCGTGCTGGCGTTGGCCTTATCGAACCCGGGCGGCGGTGAAACGGTCCTCTTGGACTTCTATGCCGACTGGTGCGGTCCGTGCCGCTACCAGGCCCCCATCCTCAAGGAGGTGGCATCACAGATGGGGCCCTTGGCCCGTGTGGTGAAGATCGACGTGGACAAGAACCCGGCAGTCGCCCAGGCCTACGGTATCCGCGGCATTCCAGCCTTGCTCATCTTCCGGAAGGGGGAGGTGGTGTGGCGCGCCAGTGGTGTGCGCCAGACGCAGGAGCTAGTGCAGCAGTTGCAGCAGGCGGCTGCATAGATGCTATGGTGCAATGAACAACAAGGGCCCGTGGAGAGATCCACGGGCCTTTTCCATTGTCCGGGCGACTGATCACTCGTCGTCGTTCCCCAGGTTTATACCAAACGTGAGGCCATAACTGATGTATTTGGAATCGATGTCGGTCACCGATGGATTGTCAGCAAACACGCGGCTCAAACCGAAGCTGGCATTGGGTGACAATGTGAACAGGCCCATATCGAAGCCTACACCCACGTCGATGTTCCAGGATCCGTTGCTGAAATCTCCTTCGTTCCACCCCAGATCTCCATCCCGGTCATCAACGCTCAGTAGGACATCATAACTGGGGCCCAGCATCAAACGGATGTCGAACTGGTAGGTGTCGACAACGCGATAACCCAAAAGGCCCCGCAATTTCAAGCTCGTCCGAACGAGGTTATCCTCTACGAGTACGCTACCGGCGGCGCCACCCGGAATGTCGGTATTGTAGGTCACCGCGGTGACACTTCGCCCGAGGAATGCACCGGGCTGCACGAAGAATTTGTCACCGAAACGGGCATCCAAACCCGCCTGCCAACCCAGCTCAGCCTTGTAACTATAGCCGTCGGGCTGCTGGGTCAAGCTCTGGTAGGTGACCCCCACCTGAGGGTTGATCTGTACCTGTGCGAAGGCTACCGATAAGGTCCCTCCGAGGATCGTGGTCAGCAAAAGCTTTTTCATGGTTGGTTTCCTTGGTTCGAGATATCCTGGCCAAACGGCGTGCCAAGTTAAGACTGTTCAGTAAAGTGTGTCAGGTCGGATTACGAACTTCAAACCCTGACCAATGGAAACCAAGACTGAAAAGTTCGATTACGAAGCCTTCGAGAAGGAGGCAATGAGACTGAGGTGGTAGGGTGAATCAGGACAGGTGGCGATCAGTACATTTCTGAACGACACCATGAAAAAGACCTACCGCAAGCACAGTGCTGCCTTCAAGACGAAGGTGGTGCTGGAAGCGCTCAAGGAGCGCGAGACATTAAGCG
>JBGTAJ010000302.1:0-5524 GCA_041749915.1 Flavobacteriales bacterium | reverse complement strand
TAGATCGACCCGAAGCGCAGGCCGAAGAGGTGCTGGGTGAGCACCCCGTTGGCGGGGCTTGCATTGTCCAGCGTCACATAGCTGACATCACCGGTCAGGTGATCGAACTGGTAGGTGAGGTAGAGCCGTCGTCCGGGCAGGAAGGGCACATCCACGCGGAAGCCCTTGTCGCGTCGGGCATCCTTGAAGTTGTCCCAGCCCGTGAGCATCAGGCGGAACTCCTTGGAAAAGGCGGGGCGCAGCTCCAGGCGCATCATCCAGGGACCTGTGGGGCTCAGCAGCTCCTGGCCCGGCAGGGAGGTGCTGCCCACAATGGCAGCGCTCCAGTTGAAGCTCTTGCCGGCCAGGATCCCAAAGTTCTTGTGGCTGTAGCCGGCCATGAAGGAATAACCGAAGCGCATGAAGAGGCTGAAGCGCGTCTCGGGGTCCTGGTAGTAGGCCAAGGGATCGCTGGTCATGCTGCCCAGGGTGAGGTCCAGGAAGAAGGCATCGGCCACCACGAAGCCCTCGTCACGCTTCACGAAGCCCGAGATCAGGCGGGCCTCGATACGCTGCGCGATGCCGTGGGCCGCACGGTCGGGGAGCGTGTCCACCTGGCCGATGCGGAAGGTGCTGTAGCCGATGTGCCCGCGCAGCAATTTGGCATCCACCAGCACATAGCGCGAGGCATCGTAGACCGTGGCGGTCTGTTGCGCCCACGAGGTGAAGGCCGAGAGCAGCAGGGCGAGCAGGAGCGGCGCACGGAGCGCTGTGGAACGGCGACAGGGGATCAGCGGCCGCGGCCTTGCGCGGCGGGAAGAAGGAAGGAGCATGAACAGCACGGTGAAGGCACCGCACCATCAGAAGCACGACCCGGCGCAAGGTGAGCCTGATCGCAGGCGCGGGCAATACCGTTTTGATGTGAGGGCACGTGCCGACGCTCAGCGCGGATACAGCTTGTTCATCGCGTCGGTGCGCGAGCTCACCTGCAGTTTGTGGTAGAGGTTGCGGATGTGGGTGCGCACGGTATCCATGCTCACCTCCAGGCGCTCGGCGATCTCCTTGTAGCGGTAGCCCTGCGCCAGCTCCTCCAGCACCTGCCGTTCGCGGTCGGTGAGCTGCGCGATCTCCGGCGCCGGTACCCGGGGCACGTGCAGGCTGCGGATCACGCGCCGCGCGATGCCTGCGCTCATGGGCGAGCCACCCGCGTGCAGGTCCTTCACCGCGGCGATCAATTGCTCAGGCGAGGCGCTCTTCACCAGGTAGCCGGTAGCTCCCGCGCACAGCGCATGGAAGAGGTTGTCGTCATCATCCTGCACCGTGCACATCAGGAACTGCATCTGCGGGAACCGCGGTTTAAGGATGCCCACCGCCTCCACGCCATTGACGCCGGGCAGGTTGATGTCCATGATCACCACATCGGCGCGCTCCTCTTCCGCGTGTGCGATGAAGGCCTCCGCCGTGGCATGCCCGCTGGCCAGCACCAGTGCATCATCATCGCGCACCGCATCCGCCAGGGCATCCAGCAGGATGCGGTCGTCCTCCACGATGGAAACCCGGATGCTCATCGCTCAAAGGTCGAGTGCGCCGGTCGCACCGGCAAGCTGCACTTGAAAGCCACCTTCGGGGCGGTTCGCCGCGCGTAACGTGCACCCGATCTCCGCCGCGCGGGCCTGCATGTTGCGCAGCCCATGGCCTGCGCCTGCCTCTCCCTCGGGCAGGCCCTTGCCATCGTCGCTCAGCTCCAGGCGGAAGTGGTCGGCATCCAGGTGGAAGGCCAGCGTAACGTGGCGGGCGGCGCTGTACTTCCACGCGTTGTGGGCCGCCTCCTTGGCGATGAGGTAGATGTTGCGCTTGGCCGCGGGGCCGATGCTGCGCTCAGGCAGCGGTATCGGGAAGTGCACGGTACATGTTGTGTCCGTGCCTTCGAAGAGGTCCTGCACATGGTCGCGGATGCGTAGCAGCAGATCGGCCAGATCGCCGCCGCGCGGATCGTTCACCCACACCACATCGCGCAGGTCGTGCATCAGTTCCTGCGAAAGGGCGGTCATCTTCTCCACCGGTGCGCGCACATCCTCTCCCTTGTTCACGCCGCGGACCGTGGTGCGCGAAAGGGCGGTGATGCGGGCCAGTCCGCTGCCCAGGTCATCGTGCAGGTCCTGTGCGATGCGCGTGCGGATGCGCAGTTCCTTCATCTCCTCCTCCGTGCGCTCCTGCCGGCGGCGCACGCGGTGGCGGTACCACAGAAAGGCCAGCGAGCCCAGCGCAGCGATGATCAGCGCACCGGCCAGCACATAGGCCCACGGCGAATTTCGGAAGGGCAGCGGAACGTGGATGATGAGCAGTTCGCGGGGAGCGGAGGCCAGGCCATCGCCGTTCACCCCGATCACCTCCAGGCGGTATGCGCCATCGGGCATGTTGGTCAGCGTGATCGGCCGGTCGGCGGGGTGCTCGGTCCAGTCCGTGTAGCCTGTGACGCGGTAGCGGTAGCGGTTGGCCTCCGGCGCGCTGAACTCCAGCACGGCCAGGTCCACGCGCAGGTGGTTGCGACCGTAGGGCAGCACCACGGTGCGCAGGCCGTCGCCCACGGACAGGTCCACCGCCGTGTCCTGCACCGCCAGGCCCACCAGGGCCACCAGTGCCGTGTCGCGGTCCTCCATCAAGGGACCCGCCATGAAGTGGTTGAAGCCGTTGACGCCGCCGAAGTAGAGGCGGCCGGATGCCGAACGGAAGAAGGCCTGGGTGTTGAACTCGGTGCTCTGCAGTCCGTCGCGCACGCCGTAGTTGGTGAAGCGCTCCGTGCGTTCATCGAAGTGGCTCAGGCCCTTGTTGGAACTGATCCACCACGCACCCTCGCCCGCCGGCAACAGGCCATAGAGGAACTGGTCGGGCAAACCGTCATGCACGGTCCAATGCCCGTTCACTTGAAGGGACCGTTGGTCTGCGCGGTAGAGGCCGTTGTTGCTGGTCATCCACACATCGTTGCCGCTGCGGGCACCGAAGGAGGTCATGCGCACATCCACCGGAAAGGGCCCCATGAGGACCTCCTTGTCGCCCCGCCACGCGGTGATGGGCAGGATGGACTGGCACATCATCATGGTGCCCATTCCATCCAGCGCGAACTTCGAGGGCATCACACCCATGCTGTCGATGCGCTGCAGTGCGCGGGAGGATTCCATTGCGGTGGCCTCCATGGTGCGTCCGTTCCAATGCATGCGGCGTACGGCGTGGTGGGTCAGCATCACGGCATCGCCCTCGGGGCTGCGGGCCAGTGCGGCACCCCGTGGCGCGTGCTCCTGGTACAGCAGGCGCGCGCTTCCACGTTCCAGCGCGAACACCTGCAACAGGTCCTGGCACCACAGCAGCCCCTGGCGGTCCGTGAACCAGTTCTTCAGATCGTACCCTTCGAAGGCGGCTGCTGTGGCAGCGGGCAATACCAAGGGGCTCAGCTCACCGTTGCGCTCATCGAAAAGTGCCTGGCCCCCTTCATAAAAGCTCACCAGCACACGGTGCGCATCCCACTGCGCGAAACCGCGCACGAACCACGAGGGCGGTTCCCACGGCAGCCCCTGCCCGGGCATGCAGCGCCCGAAACGGATGCGCTGCGGCGCGATGCGGAACACGCCCTTGCCATCGGTGCCCACCCAGATGTTGCCCTGCCGGTCGGCCATCATGGCGGTGATGGACAGGGGCCGTTCATCCACGGGCAGCAAGGGATACTGCGCAAGCACGTTCAGGGCCGTGTCCAGCTGCACCACGCCGGTGCCCGAAAGCCCCACCCACAGGTGACCGAGCTTGTCGGCGCAGATGCGTTTGGTGCCCGATGCGCGCGAGAAGAGCTCCTGTGTGCGAGGCGGCAACGCTCGTCGGCCCCCGGTCCTGCTCCACGTGTAGCCACCCACATCCGTGAGCACCAGCCAGCGTGGGCCCAGGCGGAACAGGGCCAGGGTGCGCTCTCCGTCCCGCGCCGGTTGCAGGGCCACGTGCACAGCGCCATCGCGTGTCAGGGTCAGCAGCGTATCACCATACAGCGCCTGGGTCACCGTTCCCGTTCGCACATCGGCATGCATGGCGTAGGATGCGATGTGCCCCACCGCCCGGGTGCTGGTGGCGCCGTTGCGCACGCTCAGGAACATGCTGCCCAGCGGCGAATAGAACAGCGCGCTGTCCGGCGTGTCCCACACGGCCTGCCAGCATCCGTCGGCCTCCGGTGGCAGCCCTGTGGCGATGTGCTCGAAACGCCCCGTACGTCGGTCCAGGCGGTCCAGGCCGGATCGGGTGCCCACCCACAGCTGTCCATCCGCCCACTCCGCCAGACCCCAGATGCTGTTGTGGCCCAGCGTGCTGCTGTCGCGCGCATCGTGTTTGTACACCACGAAGCGCTGGCCATCGAAACGCGCCAGCCCATCGCCGGTGCCGAACCACAGGAAGCCCTCGGCATCCTGCAGCACATGGTTCACCATGCTCTGCGGCAATCCCTGCCCCACGTCGTAGCGCGTCACCTCGGCCTGCTGGGCCGGCACCGCCGTCCACAGGCACCACAACAGCGCCACACCTCCTGTCCGCATCGTTCGGCGGAAGATAGCCATCCTTCCTGCGCAGCGGCCGCAAGGTCCACCACCAGGCCTCCTTCCTCCCCCTTCACAAAAAAGAAAGCCGGCCCAGGGGCCGGCACACACACGGAAAAAAAAGATCGGAGCGCCCTCAGTCGCAGCGGAAACGAAGCACCTGCCGATCCTGCGGACCGCTGATGCTGGCCACATAATTACCCGCCAACAACCCGTCCACGGTGATGGGCAGCAGGCGATGACCCTGGGCCAGTTCCAAGCGCTCGCGGCGGATCACGCGCCCCTGCTCATCCATGATCTCGACGTCATACAGGCCGCCCTTGTCCGTGCTGCCCACGATCAGCAACTGATCCACGGCCTGCAGCTCCAAGGCAACACGCTTGGTCATGGTCGCGTTGCGGACCAGGGCAGCGCCTGCGTCAGGCTTTCCGGGCCCATCGGCCACGGGAGTGGTGCTCACCAGCAGGCCGTCGTGCTGGGCGTAGAGGGCAGGGCCCTGGGCCAGCAGTGCGGCAGTGAGCAGCAGCATCGGCAGGGCACTTCGTCGGTAATGGGTCATCTTCATGTGTCGATCAGGTTGGTTTGTGGCCGCAAAGGGACGCCCGCAGCATCAGCACAGTACTATGCGCATGTGAACAGTGGCGCCGTGCAGGAAGAATTAAGATGAGGCAGAGGATGCGGTAACGATCAGCGGGGAGCCACCATCCTCCATGGGCCGGGAAGGGCAAGGGTGATCAACAAGCTTCAGGGTCACCTTTTGCGCCGCGTGGCATAAAGGGTATCAAGACACAGACCCATGAACACCCGCACACGCATCCTGCTCCTTGCCACCACCCTCGTCCTTGGCGTCATTGGCTGGGGATACCACACCTCAAGGACCGTCACCGCGCCGGCACCAAGCACCGCCATGGCCATCGCTTTGGCCGAGACCACCGAAGGCACAAGGCCCATACCCACCGAGGTCGCCGCCCCACAGC
>JBGTAJ010000301.1:0-1834 GCA_041749915.1 Flavobacteriales bacterium | reverse complement strand
AGCGGAGCATCGGTGCCCTGCGAATAGCCCTCCACGGGCCCTGCGGTTGATCGAGCGCTTCCATACGACCGAGCGAAAAGGTAGTTCATCGAAGTGATCCACTCACCGGTCTATTTCACGTTCCGTTCTCCTTAGCGGCAGCTTAGCTTCATGTTACCAAACCAGTTGCCCGATGATCATTCTCTCCCTCCTGCTCTGGACTTTGCTGTTCGCACCCCTCACGGCGTTCTGGGCCAGCGACCGGGGATATGACGCGATGAGCTGGTATTGCTACGGCCTGTTGCTGGGCCCGGTGGGCCTGCTGGTGGGCCTGCTGCCCAAGCGGGCGCATGCGCCGGAATGCCTCTTTTCCGAAGAATGGCAGACCACGCTGAGCGCCTGAAGGAGAGTTCTAAGGCTTAGCGCACTTCCAGGATCAGGCACTTGAGGTAGTGCGTCTCCGGCACTCCCCACAGAATGGGGTGATCCGGTGGCTGGGACCCGTAGTAGACCTCGCGCAATCGGCGTCCCGCATCCCAGGCGGCTTCGGCCACCATGCGGCGGAAAAGTTCCGGCGTCAAGTGCTGCGAACAGCTGCAGGTGACCAGAAAACCCCCGACGGGCAGGCACTTCATGGCCCGCAGATTGATCTCCTTGTAGCCCCGGTACGCGTTCTCCAGGGCGCTCTTGCTCTTTGCAAAGGCCGGTGGGTCCAGCACCACCACATCCCACTGCCGGCCCTCGCGGCTGGAGACCGTGAGGTGGTCGAACACGTTGGCCACGGTGAAGCGCACGTTGGTGAGCTGGTTCAGTGCGGCATTGCGTTCGGCCTGGGCCACGGCCTCAGCGCTGATGTCCAAGCCCTCCACATCCGCAGCACCGTAAAGCGCCGCGTGCAGCGCAAAGCCACCGGTATGCGTGAAACAGTCGAGCACGCGCTTGCCCTTGCTGATGCGCTGCATGGCGGCGTGGTTCTGCACCTGGTCAAGGAAATGACCGGTCTTCTGCCCCCCGGCCACATCCACGTGCACCTTCAGTCCGTTCTCATCGATGATCAGGTCGGTGTTGAAGGCGGCGCCCACCGGGCCTTTCTCCTGTTGCAGACCCTCCTTCTCTCGGATGGGCACATCGTTGCGGAGGTAGATCCCCGCGGGCTTCACCACCTCGTTCAGCACCTCGATCACCACATCCTTCCAGCGCTCCATGCCCAGGGTAAGGAACTGCACCGAAAGCACGTCATTGAACTTGTCGACCACGAGGCCGGGAAGCAGGTCGGCCTCACCGAAGACCACGCGGAAACTGCCCGTGCAGCCCATCTGCGCTCGGTAGTTCCAGGCCTCCAGGATCCGCTGACGCAGGAAGGCCTTGTTCACCCGGTCCTCCATCAGGGTGGTTAGCAGCCGCACCCGGATCATGGAGCTTGGGTTGATATAGCCCTGCCCCAATGGTCGGCGCCGTGCATCGAGGACCTGCACCACGTCGCCCGCCTCGTAGCTGCCCTCCTCCTTCACGATCTGGGTGGCGAAGACCCAAGGGTGCCCGTGGCGGATGCGGTCCTGGGTGTCGTTGACGAAAATGCGGGCCTGTGGCATGGCGGCGAAGGTAGGTGCACCGGATGGGAGAGCGAAGCAGGGCGTAGGTGCCCCGGTTCTGCAAACGACCGCACCGGAAAAGGCCGTGTGCTACACCGAGGGTGTCAGCAGGTCCGGAGAGCTCGGCTCATGGGTGCGCAGGGTGGCCATGGCCTGTCGTTCCAGTCCGAGGCGACCCACCACTTCATCGAGGCTTTCGGTGTTCTTCTTCATCACCATCAAGCGGTCGCCACCCTCGATCACCGTGGTGCCATCCGGAGAGA
>JBGTAJ010000300.1:0-4657 GCA_041749915.1 Flavobacteriales bacterium | reverse complement strand
TTCCAGCTTCTGGTGCTTTGCCTGCTCATCGAACAGGCTTCGGCTAGGGCGTTTGCTCATGCCTCAAAGAGATCGATCGCCTACCGCTTTGTCAAGATCTGATCGCTGCGACTTCTCAACAGGTTCTTCGAACTACCCCATTGGCCATCAGCTTGTCGGCTATAATCTCTACGGTAATTGTCTCGACCTGAAGCTGATCAGCCTTTTTGTGGTCGACAATGAAGTAGCCATTGGACATCCAAGGATCAGTACTCAGGATCTGTCGCCAGCCATCCTGTGCATGTGCAACACAAAGTGTTGAGGTCAGTACTAGTGCAGCAATCGTCTTTTTCATGTAGGTCAGCGGGTTTGCTCGGAATGATTGTGATTGCGAAGTCAAGTGAATTTCATCGCAATGCCAATCTCATCAGAAAGTGCGATGAGTAAAACAGACATCTTTCAAATGGTCCTATTCTACACTCATCTGGCGCCTTCCGATCCACAAGTGGTTAACCGGTTGGATTGGCGGTTCAGGCCAATACTGATGAGCGGCGTCCACATGCGACAATACCTCATAAGTTGGGTCAGTAGACCCAACCGCTGAAAGGAGCACTCTGCAATGCTCCACAATAAGCAAGATAGTGTTACCGAACCTTGATGATCCTAGCAGCTCCGTTCCAGCCTCTCCCCTCCATCCATAGGACATATACCCCAGGAAGCAGGCTCTTGGTGGAAAGCGTTACGCTGCCATCAGTTACTGTCGACCACGGGATTAATCCCGACCCAACGTCCCGGCCAGACTCATCCTGCCAACGAAATGACAAGTGCTCGGCTGAGAGGGACGGAATATCTATGGTAACATTTGACTCCACAGGATTAGGGTAAATGCTCAGTTGGTGATTCAAACCGACCTCATCCACCGTTGTGGGTTCGGCGCCCAGTTTCACGACCCAGAGATCGCCCCCGCCATGGTTGTCGCTCACGTCGCCATCGTTCGAGTAAGTACCACCAGCGACAAAGTAACCCCCATCAGCGGTCGTGAAGATGCTTCGCGCGCTCTCGCCACCGCTACCGCCCATGGTCTTCTGCCAGATGAGGTCACCCTCGTCATTCAGTTTCACCATCCAAATATCACCGCCTCCGAGCGGTGTGGAAACGTCCCCATCCTCAGAGCCCACGGACCCGATCACGACCAAACCCCCATCAGGGCTTTGGTAGACGTGACGGCCCGCATCCGATGCTGATCCGCCCAAGGTTTTCTGCCAGAGCAGGTCACCTGCCGAGTTAAGCCTAACCACCCAATAGTCGGAGACACCCTGAACTCCCGTGACATCGCCATCGACTGAATTCGATCGGCCCGCAACAGCGTATCCGCCATCACTGGTCTGCCTCACACCGAACGCTATTTCGATCCCGCTCCCGCCCAGACATCTTTGCCATTCGAGGTCCCCGTCTGCATCGAGCTTCACCACCCAGAAGTCCTGGAGACCATTATGACCCGTAACATCACCGGTATTAGACTCCGCGTAGCCCGCCAGTACAACGCCGCCATCCGCGGTGTTGTCCGCTGCGAAGGCTATTTCGCCAAAGTTTCCACCAAAGGTGCGTTGCCACAAGATGTTTCCCTGTGGATCGATCTTTACGGCCCATAGATCGGCAGCGCCATTGTTGCTGGTGACATCACCATCCGTTGAGTTGGTCGATCCCGCCAGGACGTATCCACCATCCAGGGTGACCACTACTGCCCAGCAGACATCGCTAGAGCTGCCGCCGTATGTGCGCTGCCACTCAGTTGCGCCCTGCGCATCAAGCTTTACTGCCCAGCAGTCGAAGTTCCCATTGTTGCCAGTTACGTCGCCATCGTTCGATGATGTCGAGCCGGCAACGATGTAGCCGCCGTCGCTGGTCTGCTGGACCTCACCGATATTATCCGTTGCACTTCCGCCCAAAGTTCGTTGCCACTGGAGGTTGCCAGCTGCATCCAATTTGACCACCCAAAAATCACTTGCGCCACCTTGGAATCCGGTCACCTGGCCATTGTTGGAGTCTGTGGCGCCTGCTATGATGAATCCACCATCCGTAGTTTGTGCCGAAGAAAAGACGTCCTCAAATCCCGACCCACCCAAACAGCGCTGCCATTCGATCTCCGGTGTGATCTGCGCGCTGACGAGGAGTGGCAGGGACAAGGCGGCCAGAAGGGCGGGGAACTTTGTCATTGGCATGGCGTTGTGGGCTAAGCTAACACGGCTCGCCCGAACGAAGGACCCTTGCACGCCTGGAACTGGGGTGCTTGGGCCTCCCATTTCATATCTGGTAGGTCCTGCTGCATAAGTGGTCGAGTGAAGGGCGTTGGACCAAGACAAGGACCCATGGACGGTACCTGCCGGAGAGTGCATCCATGGGGTCGGTGGTGAACGCAACCGGCCCCGCTTTCCGCTTCCGTTCCCCACCATTGGAAATGCGGGGTGGATCGCTATCTTTGCGCCGTCAGAAGGCGGAAGAGGAAGAGGGGACCGCCCCTCTTTTTTGTTCTCCACCCCGGCGGTTCGGTCGTGTACATGGTTACGGAGCAGCAAGTTCGGCACAGCCTGGAAAGGCACCTGGAGGGCACCACGCACTTCCTGGTGGATGTGGCCGTGCGCCCCGGTCCGAAGGTGGTGGTGGAGGTGGACAACGACAAGGCCATCACCCTGGAGGAGCTGGCCCGCTTGAACAAAGCGGTGCGCGAGGACCTGGGGGAGGCCGCCGACGACTGTGAACTGCAGTTCAGCAGCCCGGGCATGGGCCGCCCCTTCAAGGTGGCCCGCCAATACCACAAGCATGTGGGCCGCGTGGTGGAACTGCTGTTCACCGATGGCCGCGTGCTCGAGGGCATGCTGGTCAGCTACAACGAGAATGAGATGGGCATCCGCATCCAGCACCCCAGCAAGGTGAAGGGTCGACTGCCCAAACTGGACGAGGAGGTCACCACCTTCCCCCTCGCCGAGATCAAAGCCACGAAAGCAACCTTCAAGTTCAATTGATCGTGCCATGAGCACCGTGAACCTCATCGAATCCTTCGGGGAATTCAAGGACAACAAGAACATTGACCGCGTCACCATGATGGGCATCCTGGAGGATGTCTTCCGTGGTGTGGTGAAACGCCGCTTCGGGGAAGAGGCCAATGTGGACATCATCATCAACCCGGACAAGGGTGACCTGGAGATCTGGCTGAACCGTATCATCGTCGAGGACGGCATGAGCGAGGACGACAATCTGGAGATCGAGCTGGCCGAGGCCAAGAAGATCGAGCCCGACTTCGAGGTGGGCGAGGAGGTGAGCCAGGAGGTGAAGATCGAGGACTTCGGTCGCCGCAACATCCTGAGCCTGAAGCAGAACCTCCAGAGCCGCATCATGGAGCTGGAGAAGGACCACCTGTACAACAAGTACAAGGAGCGGGTGGGCGAGATCATCACCGGTGAGGTGTACCAGATCTGGAAGCGCGAGACGCTGATCCTGGACGATGAGGGCAACGAGCTGATCATGCCCAAGGACCAGCAGATCAAGACCGACTTCTTCAAGAAGGGCGACAACGTGCGCGCCGTGGTGTGGAAGGTGGAGATGCGCAACAACACCCCCGTGGTGATCCTGAGCCGCACCGCACCGGAGTTCCTCGCCAAACTGTTCGAACAGGAGGTGCCCGAGGTGGCCGATGGCCTCATCACCATCAAGCGCATCGTGCGTGAGCCCGGTGAGCGCGCCAAGGTCGCCGTGGAGAGCTACGATGACCGGATCGATCCCGTGGGAGCCTGCGTGGGCATGAAGGGAAGCCGCATACATGGCATCGTGCGCGAACTGCGCAACGAGAACATCGACGTGATCAACTTCACGGCCAACGACCAGCTCCTGATCCAGCGTGCACTGAGCCCCGCCAAGGTGGGCACCATCAAGCTGGACAACGAGCACAAGCGGGCCGAGGTGTACATGAAGCCCGACCAGGTGGCGCTTGCCATCGGCAAGGGTGGGCACAACATCAAGCTGGCCGGCCGACTGACCGGTTACGACATCGATGTGTACCGCGAGACCGATGAGGTGACGGACGACGTGAGCATCGACGATTTCGCGGACGAGATCGATCAGTGGATCATCGACGTACTGAAAGGCATCGGTTGCGACACCGCCCGTTCCGTGCTGGACATCCCCCCGGGTGAGCTGGCCAAGCGGACGGACCTGGAGGAGGAGACCATCAACGAGGTGGTCCGCATCCTTCGCGCGGAACTGGAGGCCTAAGGCAATGGATTGGAAAGGCGGGACGGCAGCGAAAGAGGGACCACGGAGAAACGACCACAGGATACAAGCACTGCATGAGCGAAGCGACGGATAAGGGCATACGATTGAGCAAGGTGGCTCGGGAATTCAACCTGGGGCTGCACACCGTGGTGGAGTTCCTCGAGAAGAACGGCCACAAGGTGGAGAGCAACCCGAACACCAAGATCGCGGGTGATCTCTACGACCTGCTGCTCCAGCAGTTCGGCACCGACAAGGAGATCAAGGCGAAGAGCCAGCAGGTGGTGCAGCAGCGCCAGGAGCGCGAGACCATCTCCCTGGTGGTGCCCCCGACGCCCAAGGAGGAGCCGCCCGCACCCAAGGAAGTGCCCGTGGCCGCCGCACCCGTGGCAGCGCCCGCACCACCACCCGC